>CAZFWB010000117.1:0-10380 GCA_964522655.1 uncultured Chromatiaceae bacterium
GATGATCCGGTTGAACGGCGTGCAGAACACCAGCGACTGGCCGGCGGGTGGCGGCAGCAGCAGCGGCGTCGCGTGAAAGCTTGCGAAGGCTTTGCGGTCCGGGTGGCGCTCGAGATCCCCCGTCTGGTACGACCAGGCGAGTTCGAGGCGGGCGACATTGTCGCGGTTGATCTGGTCGAGGCCCGAGTAATGCGAGCCGCCCTCGTCGCCCCCGTAGTGCAGCCACGCCGTGTCGGCCGCAAGCTGCGGCGGGAGCGCCAGCAGCGCCGCAGCGAGTGCGGGCCCGGTCGATGGGAGAAGTTTCCTTCGCAGTAACATGCGCGGGCAGCCTTCCGAAATGGGGACAGTTTACTCAATTGCATTCACCGTGCGGCGGCAGGAGACGATGTGCAAAACCACAATTGAGTAAACTGTCCCCGGCTTACGCGGAGCAGCGCCGATGATCGTCGTCTATGGCATCAATCTCTCGACCTTCACCCGCAAGGTTCGACTCGCGCTCGCGGAAAAAGGCATCGACTACCGGCTGGAGGCGACGCCGATGGGTTCTGCGAAGATCCGCAGCCTGCATCCGCTCGGCAAGATCCCGGTGCTGGAGGATGCCGGCGTGGTGGTGCCCGATTCCTCGGTGATCATCGCGTACCTGGAGCGCGCCTATCGGCAGCGGCCGCTGTACCCGGACGATGCGCCGTCGCTGGCCCGGGCGCTATGGCTGGAGGAGTACGCCGACACCCGCCTGCGCGAGGCGACCGTGCCGTTTTTCGCCGAGCGCGTGGTCAAGCCGCTGTTCCAGCGCAGGAGCCCGGACGAGGAGGCGCTTGCGAAGGCGGGCGCGGCGCGTGACGAGTGCTTCGATTACCTGGAGCGTGAGATGACCGGTGATTTCGCGGTCGCCAGCGCCCTGTCGGTGGCCGACGTCGCCATCGGCGTGCAGCTGGTGACGTATCAGCAGGGCGGCGGAGAAATCACCACCGCGCGCTGGCCCAAGCTGGAACGCTACATCGCCGCGCTGCGCGTCCGGGAGGCATGGGCGCCGATTCTCGCCGAGGAGCAGGCCGCGCTCGCGGCGGCTCAGGCCAGGAGTCGTGACTGAAATCGCTCCCCTACGGGTACCGTCGGCGAAAATGGGGACATTCCTGATTTCGCGCGAAATCAGGAATGTCCCCATTTTCTGCTCACTTGCCCTGGTCGCAGTCCTCGCGGCGGAGCACGACGCGGCGGTTCTCGGCGCGGCCTTCCTCGGTCTCGTTGTCGGCGATCGGCATGGACTCGCCCATGCCGACGATGCGCAGGCGGCCGGCAGCAATGCCCTTGCCCTCGAGGTACTCGGCCACCGCCTCGGCGCGGCGCTCGGAGAGCGCCTGGTTGTAGGCCTCGTCCCCTGAACTGTCGGTGTGGCCCTCGACGGTGCCGCTGACGAAGCCGAGGGTAATCAGGTTGCCGGCGATCTCATCGAGCGCGACCTTGTCGGCCTCGGTGAGCTTGGCGGAGTTCAGCGCGAACTGAAGCTGGCGCGTGACGTCGCAGGAGCAGCCGCGCGCATCCACGCGATCACCCGAGGGGGTGTCGGGGCAGCGGTCGGCGGCGTCGGCGACGCCGTCGCGGTCGGTATCAGGCGGCGGCGGTGGCGGAGCCGGCGGAGGCGGCGGCGGGGGTGGCGGCGGCGGAGGCGGCGGCGCCGCAACGACGGGCTCGGCCTTCTTTTCACCGCCGAAGGCGTACTGCAGGCCCAGGTTCACCGACCACAGGTCGCCGACATCGACGTCAAACCAGTCGAGATCGGCGCGTATGCCGAAATTCTCCGCGATATGGATAATCGCGCCGGCCCCGGCCATGACGCCGTCCTCGGAAGCGCTCGAGGTCACCGTGCCGTTCTTGCTCAGCTCGTCGTCGAAGCTGTACAGGCCCGCCTTGAGGTAGGCGGATACTTCGTCTGACGGGATGGGAAGATAGCCGAGGATCGCGCCGCTGAAGCCGTCGAAGGTGAGCTCCAGATTGCCGTCGTTGGGCGAGGGCGCGGTCGAGAGATCCTCGAAGTCGCCGGTGTTGTGATAAGCGCCTTCGACGCCGAGCCAGTCGTTGAACTGGTACTGCGCGAAGAGCTTCACGCCCACGGTGTTGTCGTCGATGAGGTCGAGACCACCGTCGGTCCACTCGAAGTCACTGAAACTCGCGGCGGCCCCGACACGCCATCCCGGAGCGTCCTGGGCGGCCTGCGCTGACCAGCTCACCAGGCCGAGCCATACGACCATCGCCGTGCGCTTCATAAACAGAGTCTCCATCAAAGTGACCGAATCCCCGTGCCACGCCCCCGGGAGTACCCTGTTGTGTCAGCGAACGTCCGGTCCGCGCGCAGTGCGGTGCCGACCTGACCCAAGGCTGGCTTATCGTTCTTGTAATGACCGGCGCCGCTCTCCCCGGGCGCGCCGGCGGCGTTCCCAAACGCCCCGCAGTATACGGGAGCGGCATAACCGGTCAATGCGCCGCACTCCCGCTGATGGGCCCGATTTGAGGTGACATTCGCCACGCGAACGCTCGCGCCGACCGCAGCGGCCGCCGCCTATGGTGCGCCGAAAACCGTTAGGGCCCCGAGCAGCGCCGGCAAGCGGGCCGCGCTGTCGACCGGCAGGTCCATCACGCGGTGGCCCACGGTGGTGCCAGCGTCGTGCGTCGCCGCCCGCCACGGGCTTTCGGGTGCCGCGCCGAGCGCGATCGTTGCCGGCGAGTGCCGCAGGGCCTTTATTGTCGGATAGTCGAGCGCGTCGGCGGCGAGTGCCTGCCAGTGGCCTTCGGACTTGAGCAGGTCGCACAGCTCTGCCTGCAGGCGTCGTTCGTCGAGGTCGGGGCTGCCGGCTCGCGCGCCACGCCGGGTGCGTTCGTACCACGGGAAGAACAGCCGCCCGTCGCGCAGCAGGTGCCAGGCGAGCAGCAGGTGGCCGCCGTGCCATTGTGGTTCGATGGCGGGCAGCCCGCGGCGGCGATAGGCGGCGCGCGCTTCGCCGTCGAGGCAGGGCAGATCAGTCAGCGCCAGGCGAGGCTTTGCCAGCACTCCCTGCTGGACGAGTGCGAGGGCTATACAGGCTCCGGCGCCCTGACCGAACACCACCACCTCGCTCAGCCCGGATCGACGCAGACCGGCTGCGATGGTCTCCGCGCACTCGCGCACGCTCGGCGCGCCGGCCCGCTCTGGTGGGTCGGACTCGCCGTGCCCCGGCAGGTCCGGTATCACCAGCGGTCGCGTCGCGATCAGCGCGGCGGCCGGTTGCAGGAGGGCGGCCGACGACCGGCCGGCGTCGTGCAACATGAGCACGGGCTCTTCGCGGCCGGAGAGTTCCATGCGCACGCAAATCTGACCGGCCACCGTGCGCACGATGTTCTTCCACAGGCGGCCGGGTATCGGGCGCGTGGCCACCGCCGCCGGGCAGTCGTCGCCGCGATGTGCCAGCAGGTGCGCGAGCGCGCGCTCCAACGCCTCGGCCGGCGACGCGGCCGGCTCTGTCCGCGCGTCGGCCGGCAACTCGCCGTAGCGTTCGAAGTGCTCCTGCAACGGGTCGCCGCGGGCCGCGGTCACCAGCAAGGGCACGCGCAGCCCGCGCAAGATGGTCTCGGGCCGCGACTCGAAAGCGGCGCGATAGGCGATCGCGTAGTTGTCGCCGGCGCGCAGAAAGTCGAGCAGGCTCGCGTGCAGCCACGCCGGCTCCGGCATGTCCAGGTCCATGCGCGAGGCAGCGCCGCGCTCGTGCCAGGGGAAGAACACCGCCTGCTCGCGGATCCGTGCCCACAGCCACGCGAGGTGGCTTCCGTCCCAGGACGGCGCCAGGGGCGGCAGGTACTTCTCAAGGATCACGGCGCGCTCGGCGTCGGTGAATTGGGCGAGCCCGTTCGCAGCGAGCGCCGTGACCCGGTCGTGGTGTGCGGCGGCGAGCCACGCACCGATGCTCGCGCCGGTATGGTAACCGTACACGCCGAAGCGGCCGAGCCCGATGGCGTCAGCGAACTCGAGCGTGGCGTCGGCGAAAGCCGCGATCGGCATGACGGGCGGCCCGAGCGGGTCGGAATCGCCGTAGCCGGGGGTGTCCGGGGCGATGAGCGTAAAGTGCAAGGCCCAGCGGCGCATCAGGTCCGTCATTTCGCGCGACGACTGCGGCGACTGGTGCAGCAGCAACACCGCGGGACCTGAGCCGGCACGCCGGTAGTGCACCTGCCGCGGGCCCCATCGGCCATCGATGCTCGCGAAATGACGGGTGATTTCGTCGCGCATGAGGACAGGTCCCGCAAAAGAACCTAATATTCGCCCTCATGAACGTACTGCCTGCGACGCGCCGGCGCAATGACTCGCCGGCCGGGGACTTCGATCCGTTCGCGCGCGTGTTCGTCGCCCAGGCCGCGCGGCCGGCGGGCATCGAGCCGGTGGATGCGGCCGCGCTCGACGCTTTCCAGCGCGCGCTGCTGGCGATCGATGGCACCGTCACGCAGTTCATCGAAGCGTGGGCGCTCGAGCCGGTCGAGGTGGTGCGCCTCGACCAGTGCGAACTCTCGCTGCCCGCGAGCGAGCCCTGGCTCGCGCTCGATGCCGGAGCCCGCGTCATCCGCCGTCGCGTCATGCTGTGCGGCGCGGTGAGCGGCCGCTTCTACACCTGGGCCGACTCACTGATCGCGGCAGAACGGGTCGGCGCGCCGATGCGCCACGGGCTGGAGTGCGAGGGCGGCGGCATCGGCCGCATCATCATCGACGCGGGCCTGGAATCCCGGCGCGAAGCTCTCTGGTACGGCCGCGACCGGCCGGCGGACGTTCCGGCGGAAGTGAGTGTCCACCACCACGGTGCATTTCTGGTGCGCACGTACCGGTTGCTCGCCGAGGCACGTCCGCTGATGCTGATCACCGAGCGTTTCCCGCTGTGAGCGTCGCTGCGGCCCGGATTTTGCCGAGGTGCGCGTGACCATGCCCGGCTGGCGCTTCGCCGGGGTGTTCCTGGGTCTCGCGCTCGCCGCGGGGGCAGCGCGCGGCGACGATGACGGCTGGCCGGCCTACGGCGGTGATCCCGGTGGCAGCCGTTACTCGACGCTCGCCCAGATCAACCGCGGCAACGTCGCCGGGCTCGAACTCGCCTGGCAATTCCGCACCGGGGCGGTGAAGGACAACCCGGAGCTGAAGCAGTACATCGATTTCCAGGCGACGCCGATACTGCTGCCTCCCGAGGCGGGCGGGCATCTCATCGTCTGTGATCCATTCAACAGGATCTTCGCGCTCGACCCGGAGAAAGGTACCGAGCGCTGGAGCTGGGACCCGCAGATCGACAAGACGCCTTATGCCGGGCGCTTCAAGTGCAAGGGCGCGGCCTACTGGCATGACGGCAAGGCCGCGCCGGACGCGGCCTGTGCGTTCCGGCTGTTCATGCCGGCGGCCGACAAGCGCCTGTTCGCGATCGACGCGCGGGACGGCCGACTCTGCGAGGGCTTTGGCGAGAAGGGGGTCGTCGACTTCGAGCCGCTGCTCGCGGCGCTGCAACCGGCCGAGGGCACGATCGGCACCCAACTCGTCACCCCGGCGGCGGTGGTGCGCGACACGGTGGTGGTCAGCACCACGTCGAACAAGTTTCGCAGTGCCCGGTCGGTCAACGGCGCGATTCGCGGCTTCGACGCGCGCAGCGGCGCGCTGAAGTGGACCTGGGACCCGCTGGTGCGCGAGGCGAAGGAGGCCATCGAGCCGACGCCGGCCGACATCGGCGGCGGCAACAGCTGGGCGGGCATGTCGGTCGACGAGGAGCGCGACCTGGTGTTCATCCCGACTGCGAGCCCGGCGCCGAACTTCTGGGGCGCGCACCGGCCGGGCGACAACAAGTGGGCGAATTCCATCGTGGCGCTGCGCGGGTCCACCGGCGAATTCGTGTGGGGCTTTCAGACCCTGCACCACGACGTGTGGGATCGCGACGTCGGGTCGCCGCCGATCGCGGTGGACATGCGCAGGGATGGGGAGACCATCCCGGCGCTGTTTCAACTCGTCAAGACCGGCATGCTGTTCTCGTTCAATCGCGCCACCGGCGAGCCGCTGTTCCCGATCGAGGAGCGTAAGGTTCCGACCGACACCGACATCGCGGGCGAGCAGCTCTCGCCGACGCAGCCGTTTCCGGTCAGGCCGCCGGTGCTGGTGCGCAACACGCTGAGCCCCGAAGACGCCTGGGGCTTCACGGCCTGGGAACGCAGCGCCTGCCGCCAGAAGATCGAGTCGATGCGCTACGGCAGCCACTTCGAACCGCCCAGCACCAAAGGCACCATCCTCTTTCCGCAGGTCGGCGGTGGGCCCAACTGGGGCGGCGGCGCGTTCGATCCGCAGCGCAACCTGCTGGTCACACCGGTTTCGGAGATCGCGTACGTCGTCAAGCTCGTGCCGAAGGAGGTGGTGGACCCCGAGTTCGCCAAGCGGCCTGAGGCGGGTGCGCCGATGCAGAAACCCGGTTACATCGGCGGCACGCCCTACGGCATCCAGCAGGGTCCGTTGTCGCCGCGCGATTGTCCGCCGACGCCGTGCACCGCACCGCCATGGAACTATCTCGTCGCGGTCGACATGGCCGAGGGCGAGATCAAGTGGAAGGTGCCCTTCGGCGTGCTCGACAGGATGATGCCCGTGCCGATCCCGCTGAAGTACGGCACGCCCTCGGCGGGTGGACCGATCATCACGGCCGGAGGGCTCATCTTCATCGGCGCGACCTCCGATGCCCGCGTGCGCGCCTTCGACATCGACACCGGCGAGCAGGTCTGGGAATTCAGGACGCCCACCGCGGCCCAGGCAACGCCGATGACCTACATGGTCAACGGCCGGCAGTATGTGGTGTTCGCCGCTGGCGGCCATAGCTGGTACTACAGTTTCGGCATCGACGACTACCTGCTCGCATTCGCGCTGCCCCAGGAGTAGGAGCGACTTCAGTCGCGACTCGCACAGCGGCCGACGAAGCGGTGTAGGAGCGACTTCAGTCGCGACAGGGGATCGGTCGAATGATGCCCACGGTTTGCGAAGCGCCACGTCGGTGCCCTATGGCGGTCACCGTTCTCGTTACGGTGCCCGGGCCCCAGCTCGGTGCGCGATGACGGTGAGCGTACTCGTAGCGGCCTCGTGGTCACCGTGTCGGGGCTGAAGCCCCTCCTACCGGTCAAGGGTTTACCGGCGCCTGTAGGAGCGACTTCAGTCGCGACTCGCGCAGCGGCCGACGAAGCGGTGTAGGAGCGACTTCAGTCGCGACCCGGCGCCCATGTTGCCGACTGGCGGTCCCGCTACGGTGATCGGGCGCCGAACCGGTGAAACGTCGGCGGCGGCAATGGTCGCGACCCGCACAGCCGCGAACGAAGCGGTGGACGAGCGGCGCCGGCCGCTGCGAGACGCCGTTCTCACTGGAGCGGTTACAGCCTTTGAGAACCAGTGCATAGCGGCACCGGTGCCGCCGGGTCTAGCCTGCCGGTCTTACATAGTGCCCGACGGCCTTGCGTTATGTTAACGATTCAGGAACTCATCCTGATCTTTGCCCTGATCGGAGTGCTCGGTGGCTGGGCCATGGGGCGCATCGGCACCTGGTTCGCCGGCCGCCAGGCGGGTGGTCGTCCGCAGGAGATCAATCACCGCATCCGTGCGCTGGAGGCCGATCTGCGTGTCGCGCAGCGCAAGGCCGAGGAGGCGGAACTCGCGATCGAGCGCAGTCGCGAGGAGACCGAACAGCTGAAGGCGCAGACGCAGTCCAACGCCGCGGCACTGCTCGAGCGTGACCACGAGATGGAGCACCTGCGCAAACGCCTGGCCGACGAATGCGCGAAGACGCAGGCGCTGCGCGAGGAACTCGTGGCGCGTGCCGAGGAAACCATTCGCGCCAACGTCCGCGTGAAGGAGGCCGAGACCGAGCTGAGCGTGGCGCGGGCCGGCTCAGAGGCGGTGCTGGAGCAGGTGCAGCGGCTCGCCGCCGAACGCGAAGAACTGACGGGAAAGCTGCGTGTCCTGCAGGCGGAGGCTGCCGGTGGGCCGCGAGGTAAGATCTCCCGCCTGCCGATGCGCGATTCTACGGATCACTGACCCGGACGAGCCGGTAGAGCTCCTCGCTTTCCGTTCCCCAGCGAACCTTGCCGCTGCCGTCCACGAAGCGGCCCCAGAAGCCGTATTCGTCGGGCCGGATCAGCACCGCGTCCTCGGCATACAGTGTCATCTTGATGCCCTCGCTGTACATCGTGCAGGCCTTCTCCTTCATCGTGCCGCGGATCTCGGTGCCCTGCGCGTTCGCCGTCAGGTAGAAGTCACAACCGGGATTGACGTTGAAGTCCGCCATCCTCGCCTTCTCGAGGATCTCCTGGCGCCGGTGCGCATTTTTCCACGGCTCGCCGTCCTTGAAGTTCAATTCGCGCTGCACGAGTTTGCCGGTGGCCGGGTCGGTGATGTACTGCAGGAGCCCGATGCGAAACAGCACGTCGGGGTTGAACGAGCCATCCGCCGAAGCGTGCTGGTAAACGAGATAGCCGTCGATGCCGGGAATGGTCACTGTCACCGGCGCGAAGAACTGGTTCATCTGGCGATGGATTTTCTCCGGCGGCAGGTCGGCGGCGACGTCGCGCTCGAACTGCTCCTTGTTGTTGTAGGAGCCGTGCACCCACGCCTTCACCAGGGCGAGCGTGCGTGCAGCCTCCGTTTCGGCGGCCGCCGGGGCGGCCGGCGTGGCGGCGCAGGCCAGCAGCGCGAGGAAAAGTACGATGCCGTTTCGCATGGCGGGGCTCCGTTTCGTCACCGCGAAGAAGGCCCGATCTTATGAGATCTGCGCACCGCATTCCTCCCCGGCGTCGCTAACCCCGGGCGCCGGCAGTTGCCGCGCGGGGCCGTTTCGGAACACGATGCCCGCAGCGGGCGAGCAGCGCTCCGGCAGGGGAACGGCACTTGGTGCGACTCGGCTTCGTGGCAGGCTACGGCGTGGCGCAGGTCAAGCTGCCGCTCGACCTCGTGCTCGAGGCCGAGCGGCTCGGCTTCGACTCCGCCTGGACCTCCGAGGCTTACGGGACGGACGCGGTCTCCACCGCCGCGTGGCTGCTGGCGCGCACCACGCGCAT
Source organism: uncultured Chromatiaceae bacterium (assembly GCA_964522655.1). GTDB lineage: Bacteria > Pseudomonadota > Gammaproteobacteria > Steroidobacterales > QUBU01. Next base: position 9,073 of record CAZFWB010000117.1, read on the forward strand.
CCGCGTCGGAACCGCAATCATGCAGATGCCCGCGCGCACGCCGACCTGCACCGCGATGACCGCCATGACCCTGAACGCGCTCTCCGGCGGGCGCTTCCTGCTCGGGCTGGGTCCCTCGGGGCCGCGCGTGGTGGAGGGCTGGTACGGCGTCGCTTACGGGAAACCCCTCTCGCGCACCCGCGAGTACGTCTCGATCATCCGCCAGATCGCGGCGCGCGAGGCGCCGCTGGTGCACAAGGGGCGCGATTACCGGATTCCCTACGAGGGCGACGACGCCACCGGGCTCGGTGCGCCGATGAAGAGCATCCTGCACGCCGACCCGTCGCTGAAGATCTACACCGCGGCGGTGACGCCGAAGGGCCTCGCGCTCGCCGCCGAGATCGCCGATGGCGTCTTCCCGATCTGGCTCGACCCGGAGCGGCCGGAGCTCATCGAGCCGCATCTCGCCGCCGGCCTTGCGCGCGCCGGCGGGCGGCAACGCGGCGACTTCGACGTGGCGCCATTCGTGCCCGTTTCGCTGCACGATGACCTCGAGACCGCGCGCCGCCCGGTGCGCGAGCACCTGGCGCTGTACATCGGCGGCATGGGACCGCGCGGGCGCAACTTCTACAACGACTATGCTTGCCGCATGGGCTACGAGGAGGCGGCCGCGCGCATCCAGGACCTCTACCTCGCCGGCGAGCGTGCCGCCGCCGCGGCGACCGTGCCGGACCGGCTCATCGACGAGGTCGCGCTGGTCGGGCCCGCGGCGCGCATCCGCGAGCGGCTGGCGGCCTGGAAGGAGGCCGCCCGCGCCGGCCGCGTGGGGGCGCTGCTCGTCGGCGGGGCATCGATCGAGGCGCTGCGGCTGCTCGCCGAGGAACTGCTGTGACCGTCTCTCCTGCAGGGGCGACTTTCGTCGCGACTCCCGGACGGAGGATTTCATGGTGAGCCAGCCGTTGCAATTCGGCTTTCCCATCCCGCAGGTGTTTCTCGGGGGGCGCGCCGACATGGCGCTCGTGCGCCGCACGCTCGAGCGCGGTGAGCGGCTCGGCTTCCACAGCGCCTGGGTGCAGGACCAGGTGGCCGGCGACGTGCCGCTGCACGAATCGCTCACGCTGCTGTCGTACGCTGCGGCGCTCACGTCGCGGGTGCGCCTCGGCGTCTCGGTGCTGGTCTTCCCGATCAGGAACGCCGTGCACGTGGCCAAGATCGCGATGGAATTCCGGCAAAGGTTCCAGAAGCCGGTCGTGATCGACATGATCTGCTACCGGCGGCACGGGCACAACGAGAGCGACGAGCCGGCGTTCACCCAGCCGCTGATGTACA
>CAZFWB010000118.1:0-9099 GCA_964522655.1 uncultured Chromatiaceae bacterium
CTTGTGCTCCTTCATCCAGTCCGCCTACGATAGAACCGCCCGGCGCAGCGTTCCGGACAGCTCGCGATAGCGGTCGTTGAGCTTCTCGACCTTGAGCCCGCCCGGCGGGCCGCCGCGGCGTGACAGGCCGACGACGACCAGTGTGACGGCGGCTGCGGCGGCGACCAGGGTTATTGCCTTGGCAAGGAATAGCCCGTACTCGAAAAGGAATTCGGCCATCTACAGCCCCACGTTGTTGCGCTCGAGCGCGCGCTCGGCCCGATAGCTCGAGCGAACCAGCGGTCCGGCTACGACCTCGGTAAAGCCGAGCGCGAGCCCCTGCTCGCGCAGGGCGGCGAACTCGTCGGGATGGACGTAGCGGCACACGGGCAGGTGATTGGGCGTCGGCCGCAGGTACTGGCCGAGCGTCAGGATATCCACGCCCCGCTCGCGCAGGTCGCCCATCGCGGCGCGGATCTCCTCCTCGGTCTCGCCCAGGCCGAGCATGAGGCTGCTCTTGGTGAGGATGTCCGGGCGCGCCGCCTTCGCCACGCCCAGCACCTCCAGGGACTGCTCGTAGCCGGCGCGGGGGTCGCGCACTGCTGCCGTCAGGCGGCGCACCGTCTCGAGGTTGTGCGCAAACACGGCCAGGTCTTCGGCGACGACCGCCCGCACGGCCGCTTCGCTGCCGCGGAAATCGGGCGTCAGCGCCTCGACCGCCGTCGCCGGAGAGGCGGCACGGATGGCGCGTATGCATGCGGCGAAATGTGCCGCGCCGCCGTCGGGCAGGTCATCGCGATCCACCGAGGTGAGCACGACGTAGCCCAGACGCATGAGCGCGACGGTGCGCGCACAATTAGCCGGCTCGCCGCGATCGAGCCAGCCGTGCGGATTTCCGGTATCCACCGCGCAGAACCGGCAGGCGCGCGTGCACACGCTGCCCATCAGCATCAAGGTCGCGGTGCCCTGCCCCCAGCACTCGCCCATGTTCGGGCACAGGGACTCTTCGCACACGGTGGCCAGGCGGTGCTCGCGAACGACGCCGCGCAGCTCGGCGTACTTCCCGCCGCCGGCGATCTTCGCCCGCAGCCACGGCGGCTTGGCGCCCGGTCCCGCCGGCCGCACGCCGGCGCGGCGCTTGACGCCGTTTTTGATCGCCGCGAAGCCCTCGGCGGTGCGGTATTTCTCGCCGCTCTTCGCGTCTCGCTCTGACACCAGGGGTATGCCGCGCAGGTCAGCCATGAATCTCGCTCGAGCCGGTCACCAATGGCCGCGTATTCTCGCACGGAGCCGAAACGCGCTGCAGCCACCCGGTCCAGGACCCTGCCGGTACGCCCGCGAGCGGCCCGCGCCGGGGACGGGACCGCCGCATCATCCCGGCAACGATCGGCCACGTCCCTGCGGAGCGACTAAGAGCTCAAAAAAAAGCCCGGCACTAGGGCCGGGCAATACAGGGGGAAGTCATTTGCCAGTGGGAACCGCGCAAGGCTCCCGTTCGACATCTGCGGAAAATCAGTGGACTCTCGACCAGTTCAGCAACTCCACGTCGTTCGCCTCCAGGTTGAAGTTCCGGGCGAGGATCGTTTCGATCTCCTCCGGGTCGAGCACCGTGTCGGCGGGCTGGTTGAGTTCAACCACGCCGGTGTACTCGTCCGCGTAGCCAGCCTCACGGGACTTCAGCAGGAAGCGCGTGTAGTACTTGGCGTGCATGGGGCCAATCTAGCCATATCCCCACAGCCAGATTCTGTGAAGAAACCCACAGTTCCTCCAGACCGCAAAAGCCGCGTGAACAGCTGGAAACGCCAGGCGCGGCGCCGCCCATGCCGCGTCGGGGGCCCGCCCGGCTGTGCTATAGATGCCCGCTCCACCGCAACCCGGCCCGCCCGCCATGACACCGCTCGCGCTCGCGCCCGTCCTCCTGCTGCTCGCAGCCCTCTCTGCGCTGTCGGCCGAACCCCCGCTGCCCGACGCGTTCGCGCCGGTCGAGCAAATCCGCGCCCAGGCCGAGGCCCTCGAGGCGCCGCTGCTTGCGCCTGAGAGCTACGCGGCCGCGCTGGCAGCGCTCCAGCAGGCACGTGACGCGGCTGGTGGCGGCGCCGTCGCCACGATCCTCGACGAGTCGCTCGACCGGGCGCAGGCAGCGTTCGGCGCGGCCGCCCGGGTCGCCGCTCAGGCGCGCGAGCGATTCGCGGCGACGCTGGAGCGACGCGAGGCGGCGCGCTCCGTCGCAGCGCCGCGGCTCGCCGGCGAGACCTGGCGCGGTGCCGAGGAATTGCTCGGCGCCGCGGCCCGCCGCCTCGAGGCTGCGGACGAGAGCGGCGCAATCGAGCGCGCCGGCAAGTCGGCGCAGCTCTACGACGAGGCGCAGTTGCTGGCGATCAAGGCCGAGCTGCTGACGCAGGCCCGCAGCCTCGTGGTGTCGCTCGGCAGCGCCGGCACCGCGCGTTGGGCGCCGAAGAGCACCACGCGCGCGCAGGAGCTGCTGCGCAAGGCCGAGGCAGAACTCGACGCGGACCGTTCCCGTACGCAGGCGGCCAGCGGGCTCGCCGTCGAGGCGGCCGGCGAAGCGCGCCGGGCACTCGCCTTCACGACGTTGCTGCGTGAGGCGCGCAAGTCCGGCGCCACGACGGAGGAGCTGCTGCTCGAGTGGGAAGGCAGCCTCGCGCGGGCCGCGGCCGCCGCCGGCGCGGAGGTGGATTTCGCCGCCGGGCCGCGCGACGCCGCCGCGGCTCTGACCGCCGAAGTCGCGGCCCTGCACGAACGTGCCGAGCGGCAGGCGGACGAACTGCGGGAGCGCGACCGCCAGATTCTCGCGCTCGAGGAGGAAATCCGCGAACTCGATGGCCGGCTCGCCGGCGTGACCAGCGAGGCGCGCGCCGCCGCCGAGCGACTGGCCGCCCAGGCGCGCGCCCGCGAGCAACTGCAGCGCCTCGAGGGCCTGTTCAGCCCGGAAGAGGCACTCGTATTGCGCCAAGGCGACGATCTCATCGTGCGCGTGCACGGTCTCGGCTTCAGCCCCGGCTCGGCCCGCCTGGAACCCGGCGCCGCACCGTTGCTCGAGCGGTTGGCCGAGGCCCTCGCGCTGTACCCATCGGCCCGGGTCGTGGTGGAAGGCCATACCGACTCGACCGGCGACAGCGCCACCAACCAGCGACTGTCGCAGCAGCGCGCCGAGACGGTACGCGAACAGCTCATCGGCAAGCTGCCGGTTCCCGCGGGCCGGCTCGCGGCGATCGGTTACGGCGACAGCCGGCCGGTCGCCGGCAACGCAGACGAGGCAGGCCGGAGCCAGAATCGTCGCATCGACCTCGTCATTTCGCCGCCGCCGGGCGCGCTGCCCTGAAAGAACATCGCGACCGGCGGGCCGTCTCCACCGGCGCCTGCAGCCGACCGGTCCGTCACTCCTCGGGTTGAGCGCCCGACGCGCCCTGGCCGAAGCGCTGCTCAGCCGCCGGTCAGGCAGGCGCCGGCAACACCTGCTCGCGCCACCACTCCGCCACGGTTCGGCCGAGAACGGGGTTCGCCATGTAGCCGTAGCACTTGTGCACGTTGAGCCCTTCCTGGCCGCGGAAATAGGTCTGCAGGTCGAGCTGGTCGGAGATCTCCTCGACGAGGCCGAGGTCGCGCATCGGTGCCCAGCTCTTCGCGAGCCTTCGATCGAGCGCGGTCATCTCCCCCACCGCGGCGAGGTTGCGCCAGCGCCGGATGTTCGCAGGGAAGCGCCGCGCGCCCCGCTCGCCCGCGCCGAGCAGGTGGCCGCGCACGAAGCCGAGCCCGAGCGGGCTGCCGATCGTGACGAACAGGTCCACCCGTCCGGGCACGGCGAAGCGGTGCGAGAGCTCCCAGAGCACGTCGAAGGCGATGACAGAGCCCAGGCTGTGCCCGATGAGCAGCACCCGGCAATCCCTCCGCCACGCATCTACCAGCGCGTCGGTCACGATCTGGCGTACCTTCACGGCGTCGCCATCCTGGTTGCGGAAATAGCGCCGCGAGTCGTGCAACGTCTGTCGCATCGTCGGCTCGCCGACCAGCTCGAACAGCGGCGGAAAGCGGTCGGAGAGCAGGTACAGGGCGCGCTTGAGCCGGCGCCGCCACGATGTCGCCTCGCGCACGTCCTCGGCGGAGGGTCCGGGCAGGGCGAGCAGCCGCTCGATGCCGGCCAGGTCGAGCGCGGGATCGCGCTGCGTGTCGTAGAAGATGTGCGCCCAGGAAACGAGCTGGAAACAGCCGGGGCTACGCGAGAGCTCCTGCGCGGCCCCGGCGTCGGCCCGGCGCACGCCCTCCAGCAGGCAACGCCAGAGCATCGCATGGTGCTCAGCCGCCGGCGGCTTGGGCTTGATGCCGGGCACGTACAGGATCAGCGGCTCGCTCATGCCCCGAGCAGTTCCGCCAGTTCGTGCAGGTCAGCAACCGCGTGCTCGGCCGGCGCGAGGTCCGCAGGCCACTCGTGCAGGCCGCGGTTCACCCAGACCGCGGGCATGCCGACGGCGCGGGCGGCATCGACGTCGTTCAGCGGGTGATCGCCGGCGTGCGCGATCTGCGCCGGCTGCAGCGCAACGCGCTCGCAGGCCGCAATGAAGACCCGCGCGTCGGGCTTGGCGGCGCCGACCTCCACCGCGCTCACCACCGCGGTGAAGTACCGGCGCAGGCCGATGCTTGCGAGATCCGCGGTGCCGTTGGTGAGGGCGAGCAGCGGCGCGCGGCGCGCCAGGCGCTCGAGCCCCGCGTGGACGTCCGGGTAGGGTATGACCTCATTGCGCAGTCGCTGGAACAGCGCGAACGCTTCCTCGGCCAGCGCCTCGGCGTAGCCCGCCTCTCGCGCGAGCCGGGCAAAAGTCGCCCGGCGCAGCAGCGGCAGGTCGAACTCCTGGCCGGGGAAATCCGCTTCCACCGCGCGGCGCAGCTCGCGGATGTCATCGATCGAAAAGCGCGCGGTGATGCGCGGGTAGCGACAGTCGAGCCACGCGTACAACTCCAGCTCCGCGCGAGTCAGGACGGGCCCGAGATCCCACAGGGTGTCATCGAGATCCAGGCAGATGGCTTTGACGTTGCGCATGCGGTTGCCGGGACAGTGTACTGATTTTCGGCCGCGCTCCGAGCACACCGGCCGGCGCGGGCCGGGAAATCAGTACACTGTCCTCAGTTTTCTTCAGGCTGCCGCCGCAATGAAATACCTGCATACCATGGTCCGGGTATCCGACCTCGACGCATCGCTCGATTTCTACTGCAACAAGCTGGGACTGCGGGAGATCCGTCGTCATGAGAACGAGGCCGGCCGCTATACGCTGGTGTTCGTAGCCGCGCCGGGCGACGAGTCGGCGCCGCTGGAGCTGACCTGGAACTGGGACCCCGAGCCCTACGGCGAAGCGCGCAATTTCGGCCACGTCGCCTACGAGGTCGACGACATCTACGCGGTATGCGAGCGACTGATGCGCTCGGGCGTGACCATCAACCGGCCGCCGCGCGACGGGCGCATGGCGTTCGTGCGCTCGCCGGACAACATCTCCATCGAGTTGCTGCAGAAGGGCGCCGCGCTTGCGCCGCGGGAGCCCTGGAAATCGATGCCGAATACCGGCCGGTGGTAGACGAGCGGGGTCCTTTTAGTCAGGGGAATCGGTCGGTTTCCGGATTTTCAGCCGGCAGCGCGCCGGCCGGCCCTGAAGCGCCCGGTCTCGATGTAGGTCAGCCGCGATTCCTTGACGACCACGCGATTGCGCCCCTCCTCTTTCGCCTGGTACAGGGCCTCGTCGGCCATCTGCACGGCGCCGGCGAGGCTGCGCTCGGCGCCCGGGGTGACCACGGCCACTCCGATGCTGACCGTGAGCAGCGCGCCGACCGAGGACTCGGCGTGCGGGATGGCCAGCGCCTCGACCTTCTGGCGGATCTGCTCGGGCAGGTCGCGGCCGAGCTCGTTCGCCGAGCCGTACAGCACCAGGGCAAACTCCTCCCCGCCGTAGCGCGCGGCAAAATCGAGCGGCCGCTGGGCGCCCATCGCGATCACCTCGGCCACCCGCTTCAGCGCGTCGTCGCCGGCCTGGTGGCCGTAGAGGTCGTTGAACGCCTTGAAGTCGTCGATGTCGATCAGCATCACGGTGAGCTGGCTCTGTTCGCGCCGCGACTGCCGCCAGATGCGCTCCATGTAAGCGTTGTAGGCCCGCCGGTTGTACAGGCCCGTAAGACCGTCGCGCTCGGCCAGATCTTCGAGGATGCGCTTGTCGCGGAACGCGTCCCGCGCAGTCGCCTCGAATTGGTAGCAGCACAGCGCGCCGATGGCGTTTACGCCGACGAGCATGATGGTCTCGAAGGCGGTTTCCTGCGGGCCGAAGTTCCAGTGCGCGAGGCCCCAGACGTAACAGGCGGAGATGAACAGCGAGGTCCCCGCCGCGTACCAGAACAGCAGACCGAGCACGAGCCACACGGTGAAGATCCAGGCCACCTGGCCCGCGAAATGATAGGGCGTACCGTGGATGCTGGCCCGCAGGGTGAGCGAGGTCACGATCAGCCCGACGCAGACCGCGCTCACGGCGAGCAGCGGCTGATAGAGAGCCTGCCGGGCCGGATGAAACGAGCACACCAGGGTGGCCATCAGCAGCGGCAACATCACCGCGAGACCGAAAGTGGCGGTCAGCGCCGACACGTTCTCACGATAGATGCCGAGCACGGTTACGCCGATGACCGCGGCCGCGGCGACGACCAGCAGCGGGCGAACCTTCGGATAATTGAGCTCCGCGTAGCGCTGGCGAAACTGTTCCTCGACGAAGCGCGAGAAGCGCAGGCGCGAGAATCCGCGCCGCCGCTCGGCAACCAGCGAACTCAAATGTTGTTCCGGCACAGACACCTGTACGCGCATCCCGGCGGCCTGACCCGCGCCTGCGGTCATCGGCGGGACCATAGCCCTTCGCCGCGCGGCCGGGCTGCGCGGCCGGTCACACTTCTACATAAGCGGGAAGAGGGAGACGATCGCGCCGGGGCGGCCCGGGGAAATAAGTAAACTGTCCCCGGATACCCATGGAACCGACTCCACCAGACACCTCGTCATGGCAAGCCAGAGCGGTTGCGCTGGCCGGTCTCGCGGTGAGCCTCGCGCTTGGCTACCTCGCGCTGCGCCAGCAGTTGCCCGCCGCGGCCGCGCCCGGTACCGGCGAGGTGATGACACTCACGCCCTGCGAGATGGTTCCACCCGGCTACTGGCAGGGACGCATCTTCGGCGCCAGCACGCTCGAGGTGGACTGGCGCGGAGCCTCCCTCGCCTGCGCGGGCGATGCGCGGCCCGACGGTCGCGGCCTGCGCCTGTTCCTCGCCGGGCGTCCGGGGCCGGGTCCCGACCGGCTGTTACTCGTGCTCGGCATCGCTGCGGATGTCGACGAGCTCCAGGGCAGCGAGCACGCGGTCAGCGTCACGCTCCTCGACGAGGCGACCAGCCAGTTCTTCCACAGCCCGCTCGGCCGCTGCTTCACCCGCATCGCGGCCGTAACCCCGCTCAAAGAGGCGGCCAACAGTTATCGCATCGAGGGTGAGCTGTATTGCGCCGGCGCCATCAGCTCGGTGTCGGGCGACAGCTCCGTGACGCTCGGGGACATGGCCTACGCCGCGCGCCTGACGCTGGATCCGGGGTGAGGACGGGGCGGGTCGGCACGCGCGCCGCGATCGCGCTCGCCCTGCTCGGCGCGATTCCCGCTCGGGCCGCCGAGCCTGCGGGCCTTCTCGAGCACTTCGCGCGCGCGCACGGCCTGATCGAAACACGGCGGGCCTGTCATCTGCTCGACCTGTATCTGGCGCTGACACCGCAGCAGCGCGCGCAGGGACTCATGCACGTGCGCGAGATCGGCGAATTCGAGGGCATGTTGTTCCCGACGCGTGAACCCGCGCCCGCCAGCATGTGGATGAAAAACACCTATATCTCGCTCGACATGCTCTTCATTGGCGCGGACGGCACGATCGCGCGGATCGCCGCGCGCGCCGTGCCGCTGTCCGAGGAGACGATCAGCTCCGGCGAGCCAGTCGTCGGCGTGCTCGAACTGCGCGGGGGCTTCGCCGAGCGTCACGCTGTGGCGGCCGGCGACCGCTTCATGCTCCTGCAATAGCATCCGGCCGGGCGGCTAAACCGCGGGCAACAACTCCTCGAGACGCGCGCCGAGCGCGACGGCATCCACCGGGTGAGCGACGCCATCGCGCAGCCGGGATGACCACACCGAGTCGGGGAAATGCGCGTCGTCGGTGAAACGCGCAATGACGTGCCAGTGCAGGTGCGGAACCTGGTTACCGAGCGAGGCCAGGTTGATCTTGTCGGGCCGCAGCTGCTCGCGCAGCGCCTGCTCGACCGCCAGCACCACCCGCAACAGGTGCTCACGATCGGGGGACGCCAGATCGCTCATCTCGCGCACGTGTGCATTCCAGATCACGCGGCAGAGCCCCGGGTAGCCGGGCTCCGCCGCAAGCACGACCCGGCAGGAGCGGTCGCGCCACAGCGTCCCGGGGCCGGGCGGAGCGCACAGGGGGCAGGGCTGCACCCCGCGCCCGGCGGCGGAACCGGCGGTTCCCGTCATGGTCGATGCCTCCCACCCGGACCGGCCCAGGGTTGCAGGCCGGCCGGCAAAAATGGCTATATTAGGCCTACATTGCGGGCAAGCCGGCCGGCGCGGCTGCAGGCCGCAGCGCGGTCCTCGACTGAACCGGCGGAGCAGGAGCGCAGCGAATGACCACGACCGTAGCGCAGCTTCTCGAGGAAAAGGGCTCGACGGTGTACACGGTGCCGCCGACGGCGACCGTGCTGGAGATCCTCGAGGTCATGGACAAGCGAAACGTCGGCTCGGTGGTGGTCGCCGACGGGAGCCGGCTCATCGGCATCTTCTCGGAACGCGACTATGTGCGCAAAGTCCGCCCCGGTGGGCCTGTGAAAGCCGACACCCCGGTGGAAAAGCTCATGACCGGCAACGTGCTCACCGTGTCGCCGAGCCAGACGGTGGACGACTGCATGGGCATGATGACCGACAACCGTGTCCGCCACCTGCCGGTGGTCGAGCGCGGGAAACTCCTCGGGATCATCTCGATCTGCGACATTGTCAAGGCGGTCATCGCCGAGCAGGACCAGACGATCCAGCAGCTCTCGCATTACATCTC
>CAZFWB010000118.1:9109-10371 GCA_964522655.1 uncultured Chromatiaceae bacterium
ATCTCGGGCGATCTCGCGGTGTGATCCCGGGTAGCCCGGCGCTCTATCGCAGCACGGGCACGATCCGCTCGCCGATGAGTCGTATCGCGTCCGCCGGATCGTCGTGCAGCCGGAAGCACAGCTCGTTCACGCCGGCGTCGCGAAACGCGGTCAGATCCTCGAGGTGCCCCTCGATGTCGGCCGGCGTGCCGGTGAAGGTGAGGTTGGCGAGGCATGCATCCACCACGCGCTCCGGCACGCCCTCGATCACCCCGCTGCGGCTGCGGTAAGCCTTGTAGAAGGCATCCTTGTTTTTCTCGATCAGGTCGCAATCCGCGCCGCTCAGGAAGGTTTCGAGGTACCAGCGCTCGAGCAACCCGCGCAGCAGCAGTTCGCGCCGCGCCTCGCGCAGCGCGGCCTCGCGGTCGGCCTTGATGTGCCACGCCCAGATGTTGCTGATGCGGTAGCCCTCGGCGGAGCGACCCTTGTCCGCCAGCGCCTCGAGCGTGCGACGCACCGTCTCCTGCACCCGCCCGCGCGGCATGTCGCTGTACATCACCCCGTCGGCCGCCGGTACCGTCGCGTGCAGCATCTGCGGCTGATTCGCGCCGGCATACACCAGCGGTGGCGCGGCGGCGCCGAACTTCGGGTTGTACCCGTACACCTTGAACATCTGGCCCTGGTAGGTGAGCGACTTGCCCCTGACGCCCCCGCGCACCAGCTCGATCGCCTCGCGCACGCAGCGCACGCGCTTCACCACCTCGATGCCGAGCCGCGCCGGCCACTCCCCGCCGCCGCCGATCACCAGCGCCGCGCGGCCCTGGCCGAATTCGTGCAGCGTCAGCAGCGCGCTCGCCATCTTGACCGGGTGCATTTCCCAGGGGCTGACCACGCACACGCCGAGACCGACCTTCTTCGTCGCCTGCGTCGCCGGCACCAGCGACATGAACGGGTCGCGCCAGGACACGTAATTCTGCTGCCACATGGTGCCAATGCCGTGGCGCTCGCACAGCTGTGCGAGTTCGGCGAGCTGCGCCGGGCTCTGATCCGGTTCGAGCAGGACGTCGATGCGCATGGGCTGAGGCTCCGCAGGTGGCTACCAGCCGGTCAATCTAGCGGATCGGCCAGGCCGCGTCTTGATCTGCGGCAATCGACCGCTCCCGATCATGGGGACCCGATAAAGGGGACATTCCTGATTTCCGGGGCGGAAATCAGGAATGTCCCCTTTACTCGTGCTTCAGCGCCCGGATCGGGTCGAGCCGCGCCGCGCGCAGCGCGGGCCA
>CAZFWB010000119.1:0-10300 GCA_964522655.1 uncultured Chromatiaceae bacterium
GGGGCAGGCAACGTGGTGCGAAGCTGGTGGATACGGCGGACGTCACGAGAGCCGTTGCCGAGCGTACGCGTCGTCTAGATCGCCTGCGCACCGAGATGCAGACGGCGATCATCCGGCGCACGTTACGTATCGAGACCGACGGGACCCAGGTCGGTCAGATCAACGGGCTTTCCGTATTCAGTCTCGGTGAGTTTTCCTTCGGGCAGCCGTCGAGGATCAGTGCGACAGTTCGCCTGGGCGATGGGCGAGTGATCGATATCGAGCGGGAGGTAGAGCTGGGCGGCGCCATTCACAGCAAGGGAGTGCTGATTCTCGCTTCTTTCCTGGGGTCGAGATTTGCACGGAATCTGCCGCTTTCATTTGCTGCGAGCCTCGTCTTTGAGCAGAGTTATGCAGCGGTTGAGGGTGATAGCGCCTCGGTGGCCGAGCTCGTCGCACTGTTGTCGGCCATTGCCCAGGTTCCGATGCGCCAGGATCTCGCGGTGACGGGGGCTGTCGATCAGCTTGGAAATGTCCAGGCAGTCGGTGGCGTGAACGAGAAGGTCGAGGGATTCTTCGACGTCTGCCGCGCTCGCGGTCTGACTGGCCACCAGGGCGTGTTGCTGCCCGCGGACAACGTCCAGCACCTCATGCTGCGACCGGATCTGGTCGAAGCGGTTGCGGAGGGCCGGTTCCACGTTTACGAGATACGCTGCGTGGACGATGCAGTGTGCCTGCTCAGCGGGAAATCAGCAGGAGAACGGGGCGAAGACGGTCGCTTCCCGCGTGACAGCGTGAACTTCCTGGTGGAAGAAGCACTGCATGGGCTCGCGGAGCAGCGCCGGCGGTTCAACGCGCGCAGCGACAATGTCGCCCGGTCGGCGGATTCATGAGCGCCGTTGTCCGCCGGGTCCTGATCGCACTGGATCCCGTCATGAGTCGGCGGTCAGCCGTACGCGCGGTCATGAGTCTCAAGGGCGACCTCGAAAGCGAAGTTCAGGCTCTTTTCGTAGAGGATGCCAGGCTGTTCCGGATCGCCAATTTGCCCGTCGCGCGGGAGATCACGTTGCAGGCGGAGGAACGGCTGCTCGCGGCCGGGGACGTGGAGCGTCAACTGAGAGTTCTGGCCACACGTTTGCGGCAGGAACTCGAGGTGGAGGCGGGGCAGGTCGGACTGCGATGCGGATTCCGGGTGGCGCGCGGTGACTTCCCGAGCGAACTTCTCAGTGCTGCTTCTCTTGCGGATGTGCTGGTCCTGGCGCATTTCTGGTCGGCTGTGCCAGAGGCTTTCGCAGCCCAGTTACCCCTGCAGGCACTGCTGCTCCACGGGCCGCAGGTGCTCGTCTTCGTGCCGGATCGCTGGCCATCGGGTGGGCGGGTTGTCGTATTGAGCCCCGACGCCGATTCACAGCACGCTATGCAGGTCGGGACATCCATAGCGGAACACGAGCGACTGGATCTGGTTGTCCTGCAAAGCCAGGTGATGACACGACTGCGGGTGGATGTAGGGGGCGATCGCAACAAGTTGGTTGCTGCCGTCGAACGGCCGCTGCCGAGGCGCATCGACGTAGCGGTACTTGCACGCGCGTGCATCACAGAGGACGCGGGTGTCCTGGTCCTGCCGGCGGCACTGCTGAGCAGCGACCCGGACGTATTGAAGGACTTGCTCAGGCGCGTATCGTGTCCGGTCGTGACGGTGCGTTGAATCAATTCCGCCGCCTGCCGTATCGAGCCGCGCGAGTCAATGCACGGCCTTTGCACGGCAAGAGATCCGCAATGTCACTCTGATGACTACGGGATTCGCAACTGACTGGCCAGCCATTTCCCGGCTCATCTGGGAAATGAAGTACCGCTCGGAGGGCGAGGCGGACATCCGCGCCACATGGCGACGCGTGGCGCGTGCCGTCGCCTCCGTGGAGAAGACGGATAGGGAGCAATGGGCCCTGCGGTTTGAGTCGCTGCTCGATGGCTTTCGCTTTCTTCCAGGGGGCCGCATTCTTGCCGGGGCAGGCACGACGCGCAGGGTCACTCTATTCAATTGCTTCGTGATGGGCGTGATCGAGGATTCCCTCGAGGGGATTTTCGAGGCCCTGAAGGAGGGCGCCCGGACGATGCAGAGTGGCGGCGGCATCGGTTACGACTTCTCCACCCTCCGGCCGCGGGGAAGCGCTGCCAGCACGACCGGCTCGATCGCGTCGGGTCCAGTTTCGTTCATGCGTGTCTGGGACAGCATGTGCGCGACGATGTTATCAACGGGCGCGCGACGCGGAGCGATGATGGCCACCTTGCGTTGCGACCACCCGGATATCGAGATTTTTATCGATGCCAAGCGCGATCCGGCCACGCTGACCCATTTCAATCTGTCGGTGCAGATCACTGATGACTTCATGGCTGCGGTCAGGGCGAACGCTGATTGGCCGCTCGTATTTCCTCTCGATGGCAGGCGGCCCGCCGCCGCGGGTACGGTGCGCCGCGTGTGGACCGGATCGCCTGAGCCGGTCGAATGCGAGGTCATGCGCGTCGTTCCCGCCCGGGAACTGTGGCAGCGCTTGTTACGGGCCGCCTATGACAGTGCCGAGCCGGGAGTGCTGTTCGTCGATCAGATCAACCGGGAAAACAACCTGCATGACTGCGAGCGGCTGTCTGCAACCAACCCGTGCGGCGAGATTCCCCTGCCGCCGTACGGCGCCTGTAACCTCGGTTCGCTGAACCTCACAACATTCGTCCTCGACGCCTTTCGCCCGGGGGCGAGGCTCGATCTGGCGGCACTCGGAAACTATGCTCGGACAGCTGTCAGGTTTCTTGACAATGTTATTGATTTATCGAAGTTTCCATTACACGTGCAACGGGATGCTGCGCACGCGAGCCGCCGCCTCGGACTCGGGATTACCGGGCTCGCCGACGCGCTGGCCATGCTCGGTCAGCGCTACGACAGCTGGACCGCTCGCGGGGTGGCCGAGGACGTGGTTCGCAGGATCTGCCACGCGGCCTATGAAGCATCGGTTCGCCTGGCGGTGGAGCGGGGCAGCTTCCCCCGGTTCAACCCCGAGAGTTTCCTGGCGAGTCGTTTTGTCACGCGCCTTCCGGTCGGGATCCGGGAGGCCATTGGCCGGCACGGGATTCGCAACAGCCACCTGATGGCGATCGCGCCGGCGGGAACGATCAGCCTGCTGGCGGGCAATATCTCGAGCGGCATCGAGCCGGTATTTGCGTTGGAGGCCGAGCGCCGGATCCTGGACCCGGAGGGCGGTTACCGCGCCGAGCACGTCGAAGACTATGCGTGGCGGTTATGGCAGGCCATGCAGCCGGGTTCGGCTCCTCCGGCCGCGCTGGTGACGGCCTGCGGCATCGATGGCCAGTCGCATCTGCAGATGCAGGCGATCCTGCAGCCGTGGATCGACAATGCGATTTCCAAGACCATCAACGTGCCCGCGAATCTCGCTTTCGAGGATTTCCGCTCCCTGTATGAGATGGCGTATCAGATGGGCCTCAAGGGTTGCACGGTTTTCCGTCTCGATGCCGCACGTGGCGAGGTGCTGACGGCAGCGTCGGTTCCGGCGGTGGGGCACTGCTGCGACCCGGAGCGCGAGGCCGATTGACCCGCGGAAGACTTCCCCGGTTCGTGGGCAGTGATGGTTGACGCCGTGGCGGACGGGCTAGAATCCGCATCATTGCGGCTGCTGGCCGGAACGGCCGGTTCGCGAGAACCGGGCGTTGCGCCGCTGAATGAGGACGCAGTATCCCGAGATTCGCAACCGGGAACCGCTCTCGATGCAGGCGGGGTAGATGCAACCAGAGAAAGCGTGACCGAGGAAAGCGATGCCAGATGACCTGCAACGGATAGCGGCCTCCAGCGATGTCTGCGAAGGGCAGTTGCTCGCAGTCAGAGTGGAAGGCGCAAAAGTGCTGATATCCCGCGTCAACGGTAGGGTGCATGCAGTGCTTGATCGCTGCCCGCACATGGGCATGTCGATGGCCAAGGGGAAGGTGGAAGGCGGCGTCATTACCTGCCCCTGGCACAACTCGCGGTTCGATCTTTGTACTGGCAGGAATCTCGATTGGGTCAGCGGCGTCATGGGCGTGCCGATGCCGCAGTGGACTCACAAGGTGATTGCGATGGGCAAGTCACCTGCACCCCTGACGACGCTCCCTTGCGAAGAGCGTAATGGCGAGGTTTTCGTGTCTCTGTAGGGTTGCCGGAAACCGCGGCGGTTCCACTGTCAGGACAACAGGTCTTCCGATTCGCGATCGCCGAGCGGGTCGTCGAAGCGGAAGCCAGCCGCCTTGATCCTGGCGTTCGAAACTCTTCTTGGGCCCTTCACGACCCCGAGCCAGGTAACGGGTGCGAGTCCCTCGCGTGCGCAGACGCCGGCAAAAAACTGTTCCTTGGTAGCCGTAATGTCGTTGAACAGGTTATAGAGCCCGGAGAGGTGCCTGTCGATCGCAAAGGCGATCGCCTTCACGACATCGTCGCGATGGACAAGCATGGCATCGGAGCTGCCGTCGAACGGGATCTGCTTGCCGGCGATGTTCCTGAGTTCGTTGCGATGTTCCCGGCCCGGGCCATAGATCGTACCAGTGCGGAAATTGCAGACTCTCAGGCTGCCATGCTCGAGCGCGGCCAGTTTCTGCTCCGTCTCGATGAAGACCTGCGCAGCCGGCGAGGCCGCATTTGGTTGGGTTTCTTCCGTGACGGGGCTCACGCCATGGGCGTCGCCGTAAGCGTTCAGAGAGCTGCAGAACACGATCTGGCGCAGGGCGGGTGCGGCGGGCAGGGCTTGCGCCAGGCCGTCGGCGGTGCCGACGTAGGAGTCGCGATAGGCGACGGGATCCATGAAAGGTTTGCCGTCCTTGACGCCGAGCCCGCCGGCCATCGTTAGGACGACGGCGTCGGCGTCGGCGATGAGTTCTCGCATTTTCGGCGCATCGCTGCCCTTGGTGACGATGACCCGGTCGGCGATTTGTCCCAGTTCGGCAGCCCGCTCCGGTCGGGTGGTGGTCACGCTCACGACATGGCCGAGTTTCCGGAAATGCCGGGCGGCAGCCATACCCGTATAAGCAGCCCCGACGATCGCAATTTTCATGGCCAAAACTCCTCAGAATACGTGCTGACGTGCGCGCCGGTCAGCGGACCGACGTGCGCAGTGTTTCCTTTATTTTTCTGCCCACCTGTTCGCCGACGAGCCGGTAGACGCCTTTCCACGCCCTCGGGTCGAGCTCGTCGGCGTGCAGCAGCTCCATGTGGCGCCGATCGCGGTCTGCCAGGTCAAAGGAAGTGGCGCCTGTATAAGTCAAGGCGCGGGACAAAGTGAGGCAGTGGTCGAGATACTCGAGGATGCTCGGTTCCACGCGCTCCAGCTCCGCGCGATTGGTCGGCCGGGCGGCCGCTATGCTCCAGGGCGAAAGATACAGGGCGATGGCCGGGTTGGCGGGCGCCATCGAGCAGACATTCTGGCGGTCTGTGGTCGCCTTCCAGTAAGCCTTTGTGACCGGACCGTAGACTTCGCGGTAATAGGCCGGATGATCGACGGCGTCGAGGCGCGGGATGATGTCGGCATTGTAGACACAGGAATCTGCAGCGAACTGCACGACCTGGGCATGGAAATGCGGCATTGCCGAATCCGGTCTGGCAAACAGGAAGAGCAGGTGAGTGTCGACCGGAGGGCTCTGCAAACGCAGATGAATCAGCCGGTCCACGTGAGTGTCTTCCTCGGCCTCCCACAGGCGCAGGAAGCCAGCCTGGCCGCCGCCCGTCACGTTAACGAGGCGGAGCAGGGGCTCGCCAGGGCTCGGCTGGTGTTCGCGCAGCCGGCATCCATCGTGCACGCGCCCGATCAGCGTCTGCATCAATTCAAGTCCGAATGCGTGCTCGGTCATGGTTGACCTTCCGGCGGGCCGGGATTTCACGGGTCCCGCATTGTATTTGCGTTCCTGCACCCCCGAGAAGCCGCCGGTACATTTGCGTTACTGCCTGTCCACTCTGCAAAATGCGCGCATAAGGACAACGATAGATGACTGCTTGGCAGCTTACAGGCCGCGTCGTCAGCGGGCAGGGGCGCGGTGCGGGCTTTACGAGCCTCGAATGGGCGCGGCGCGCGTTTATCGAGCGTCTCGGGCTGGATCCGCATCCGGGCACGCTCAACCTGAAACTGGATTCCGGGTCTGCGCGGGGCGTCTGGGAGAGCCTGCGCCGCGCACAAGGTGCCGTTCTCTCGCCGCCTTCCGCTGAGTACTGCGCAGCCCATTGCCTGTCCGTGCGAATCGGCGGGCAGATTCCCGGCGCCGTCGTCGTGCCACTGGTGCCCGGCTATGACCCGGCTCAGGTGGAACTTATCGCGGCGGTACCGTTGCGCCGGCAGCTGGGTCTGCGGGATGGCGACCGGATCGAGATTTCCGCCACGGCGGACCTGTCCGGGCTGCGCGCGATCGTGTTCGATGTCGATGGCACGCTGGTGAACTCAATCGAGGGAATCCAGATTGCCGCAGAGCGAGCGGCCGCGATCTTCGGCTACCGCGTTCCGCTCGATATTGTGCGCAGGGCCCTGAATCAAGGCGAGTCATTGTGGGAACTCATTGTTCCGCATGAGGCGCGCACGGACCCGGAACTGGTTTCGCTGCTGCAGCGGGAAACCATGCGTCACTGGCCGTCGGTACTGAAGGAGTTCGTGTGGCCCTTTTCGGGTCTTGGCGAGACCCTCGGCAGACTCCGCGGTGCCGGACTGCGGCTGGCGATCGTAACGGGTTCGAGAGGTGAATCATTCGATCCGTTGCGGCGAACGCGTCTGCTGGGCTTTTTCGATCCGATCGTCACCGCAGCCGATGTCGCGCGGCCCAAGCCCGAGCCGGACGGCCTGCTGCATTGCCTTGCCGGGATCGGCTGCCGGCCGTCCGAGGCTGCATATGTCGGGGACAGCTGCGACGACATGCGGGCGGGAAGGGCAGCGGGAATGCGCACGATTGGCGTGCTCACCGGCGCAGCCGATGGCGCAATGCTCTCGGTGGCCGGGGCCGACCGGCTCGCCGCCAGTCACCGGAGCCTTCCCGAGTTGCTGCTATCGGGCGCTTAGTGCGCCGGCAACCGCGTCTGCTCGGCACCGGGCAGCGGCCCGAGCGGCAATCCCTGCCGTGAAGCGCGTCCGCCGGCTCAATCCGGCGTGTTTTGCCAGTACTCCGCCCATCTTCGCCGCACCAGATCGAATGTCTCCGGGCTGCGTTCCTCGAGAATCACGCGCGAGATTGCCGGCCATTTCTCGGGCCCGCCCTCGGTCGGAAGCTGGCGCGTGGCGTCGATGATCATCTTGCTGGTCATCCAGCGTGTCGGCGCGCTCGGGTCCAGCGGAAATCCACGTGTGCGTGGGATCAGCAACGAGCCCGGACTGGGCTGCCAGCGGGTGCCGAGAGCATGGAATATCTGGTCCTTGTCGAAAAGGTTGATGTCCTTGTCGACAACGATGATGAGCTTGGCGAACATGTCGCCCGCCGCCAGGTGCTGCCCGGCGACCATGCCTTCGCCGGGCATGCGCTTGTCCACGCTGGCGAGGACGACGCCAATGGTTTCCGCGGGCCGGTAGAGGTCAACGAGATTGGGGATCAGCCGGCGGTAATGCACGAAGTTCGTGACCGCCTGGGGCATGCTCATAGTTAACTTGGTGATGCCGGCGAAAGCATTGATGATCCAGGGCTGTCGGCGGTGGGTAATCGCGGTGACATTCATGAAGTGGTTCCAGGGCTTTTTCAGCCCCATGTAGCCGTATACCTCGCCGTACGGGCCCTCCTCCTCGCCCTGGTCCGTGGGGATTTCACCCTCGATGACTATCTCGGCGTGGGCCGGTACCAGCACATCGACGGTTTCGCAGCGGACCAACTCCACGGCGCGGCCGATCAGCGCGCCGGCTACCTCCAGCTCATCCTCGCCAAGTCCGGTCAGCTTCGAAGTCCCGATTGAAAAGGTAATTGGATCGACCCCGACGACCACCGCGGCGGGTACCGTTGCCGAGCCACGTTGCCGGGCGCGCTGGATGAAGTTCCAGCCGTGCTGACCGATCTCGCAATTGACACCGAGTTTTCTTGGGCCCTTCACCTGGCAACGATATGTGGCGACATTGCGCCCCAGCTGGGGATCCTCGAGAAAGACGGTTCCCGCGGTGATATACGCGCCGGCATCCTCGGGGTTCGTCTGCAGCCATGGGAACCGGTGCAGATCGGCGTCGTCACCCAGTCTTACGACCTCTTTCACTGGTGCGTTGGCAGGGTTGATCGTCGTCGGCGCGATGCGGGGCCAGCTGCCGTCGGGTAGCAGCTTTTCCGAAAGATGTGCGCGCACGGCGTGGAAAACGGCACGTTCGTCGGTGTCGGGCGTCGGCACCCCGTATGCAAGCGCCTCCGAGAGCCAGCCGGGGAATACGTTGCCCAGCACCGGACCTTCAAGCCATCTGCCGCCGGTCCGTATCCGCTCGATCATGAAGGCCGGAGCGTCGTGAAAGCCTTTTTCCTCGATCAGCCGGTAGGCGAAACCAGTCGCTTCGAAGCGGTCCTGGTCCATTTCGGCTATGCGGAGCAGCCTGCCGTGCGCTGCCAGCGCGGCAACGTAGTCGCGAAATGACGTGAACGGTCCAGTACTGGCGGAAAGCTTCAGATCGTGCCGGCCCCGGCGCATGATTTCGCTCCGTTCGTCAGGGGATCCATGTTGCTGCGCGACGGGGAATTCCCGTAACCCGGCTTGCGCTTCAGATGACTCCGTTGCTTCGCAGGGTATCGATCTCCGCGCCCGAGTAGCCCAGCAGTTCGCCGAATATCTCGTCGTTGTGCGCGCCTATGGCTGGCCCCGGCCACTCGGTTCGGCCGGGGGTCGCACTGAGAAACGGCACCATGGCGGGAATGACCAGCGGCTGCTCGTTGACGTTAACCGTTTCGAACAGACCGCGTGCCTTGAAATGCTCGTCCTGCATCATGTCGACGACGTTGTAGATCGGTCCGGCAGGGACATTCACCTTGTCGAGGACCCGCAGAATGTCGGCGGCGGTCATGGTAGCCGTCCACGCCGCAATGGCCGCATCGAGTTCCTTCTCGTGTTGCACCCGCCCCGCGTTATTCGCCATCCGGGGATCATCAGCGAGGTCATGTCGTCCCATGGCGTTCATCAGGCGCTTGTAGATCGAGTCACCGTTTCCGCCGATGATGACGAATTTGCCGTCCCTGCAACGGTAGGTGTTGGTCGGGACGATGCCCGTCAGCGTCGAACCCGATGGTTCGCGCACGACGCCTGCCCCGGAATACTCCGGGATGACTCCTTCCATCATGTTGAACACCGCCTCGTAGATTGCGGTGTCAATGACCTGTCCGGGATTGCCGCGCCCCTTCAGCCGGTGGACGCAGGCCATCAGGATGCCTATGACGGAGTGAATCGCCGCCAGCGTGTCGCCGAGGCTCAGGTTGGGGCGCACCGGGGTCTCGCCGGGGAAGCCGTTGACGTAGCGAAAGCCACCCACCCCCTCGCAGACGGACGCAAAGCCCGGCCTCGAAGCATAAGGGCCGGTCTGTCCATATCCCGAGATCCTCGCGTAAATCAGCTCGGGGTGCGTCCGGCGAAGGTCGTCCGGTCCGAGGGCCCACTTCTCCATGGTTCCCGGCCGGAAGTTTTCCACCAGGATGTCGGCCTTTGCGGCGAGTTGGCGGACGATGTCACGGCCTTTTTCGTCACGCAGATTGATGGTGATGCACTTCTTGTTGCGCCCCAGGCTGTGCCACCAGAGCGAGACACCGTCCTTCATGACACGCCAGGTGCGGATCGGGTCACCGCTGCCGGGCGGTTCGATCTTGATGACCTCAGCGCCGAAGTACGCGAGGATGCTGGTCGTAAAGGGACCCGCGAGCAACTGCCCCAGTTCGAGTACCCGGAATCCGTCCAGCGGGCGAGGGGATGGTTCTTGGCTCATGTTTGTTCGACTTTGTCCTGCAAGGCGCCTGGCGGTCCGGTACCGCCCTCCCTCTGGCGGAAGCGACCACAATCGCGCTCGTGCGATGTGCCTGGCAAATCAGTCTAGCCGACGTCGAAACGCCTCCCAAGTCGAATTTTCGGCCACGATCGCGGTCAGGCCGGCCTGGCCTCGCCGATGTAGTGATAGGCGATGAAACGTGGTCCCTCGAGGTATGCGGCTTCGATGGCGCTGATGCAGAAGCCAGCTTGGGATATGAGCTGTTTCATCGGGCGCGCCGGATTACAGCCGGCCAGTTTTTCCATTAGCGGCGCGAGGCGGTCCTGCAACTGGCACACGTCCGCGTCGGGAGCCCGCCCGTGCTCCATGAACAACAGACGCCCGCC
>CAZFWB010000120.1:0-10180 GCA_964522655.1 uncultured Chromatiaceae bacterium
CGCTGCACTCCGGCGGTGTCGATGATGAGGAACTCGCGACCTTCGATCTCGATGTCGTCCACGCCCGCAATGCTGCGAACCTCGCTCGTCTGCAGGCGGCACTGGATGAGCTCGACGCCCGCTACCGCCATCCGGCGGGCCGACTGCTGCGACCGGACACGCGTGCTCTTGCCGGCACCGGCCATCACCTGCTGCTGACCCGCTGTGGCCCGGTGGATCTTCTTGGCGCGATCGGCCGCGGCCGGAGTTACGACGACTTGCTCCCCGAGGCGGCCGCCGTCGATCTGGGTGGCCTCACGGTCCACGTGCTCGGGCTTGCCGCCCTGATACGGACCAAGGAGGAGGCGGGCCGCGACAAGGATCGTGCCGTGCTGGAGCTGCTGCGCCAGGCGCTGCGCGGGTCGACCCCGCCGGGGCGGCAATAGGGCACAGCACCGCCAGTCGAGATGCTGCGAATTGGCCGGATTGCGGCCGATTTGCCAACCCTGCGTCTTTCACGTCGCTGAGCACATAAAGGCAGCTGGCCACAGCTTCCCGCCGATGGCGAGTCTGCGGACATGGAAGCCGCCCATGTTGAGCGCCGCCCCGATGCGCCGCGCTACGAGCGCCACCGACCGGAGGCGACGCTGCTGTATCAGTTGGTCGAGCGCCACTACCCGGCGTTCGTCGCGGCGCTGGCCGCACAGGGCCGCCACCTGCCCGCCTATGTGCACGGGGAGTTCGCGGCCTACCTGAAGTGCGGGCGCCTCGAGCACGGCTTCCTTCGGGTGCGCTGTACCGCATGTCACGCCGAGCGACTGGTCGCCTTTAGCTGCAAGCGACGCGGGTTCTGCCCGAGCTGCGCGGCGCGGCGCATGACGGAGAGCGCGGCGCTGCTGGTCGATGAGGTGCTGCCGCGCGAGCCGGTGCGCCAGTGGGTGCTCTCGGTGCCCTTCCCGCTGCGGTATCTCTTTGCCACGGACCCGGTGGCCATGGGCGCGGTGCTCGGCATCGCGTACCGGGCCATTGCCGCGCACCTGGCGAGGAAGGCCGGGCTCCGGCAGGGGCAGGCACGGACGGGTGCGGTGACGCTGATCCAGCGCTTCGGCAGCGCGCTGAACCTGAACATCCATTTCCACCTGCTGGTGCTCGACGGAGTCTACGAGCTGACCGCGGCCGGGCCGCGCTTCCGGCGCGTGGTGCCGCCGACAACGGCGGAGCTGGAGGCGCTGCTCGGGACCATCGTCAGGCGCATCGCCCGGCACCTGGAGCGCCGGGGGCTGCTGGTGCGCGATGCGGAGAACGATTACCTCAGCGCCGAACCGGGAGAGGAGGATGGCCTGGCAGCGCTGGTCGGCCACTCCATCACCTACCGCATCGCGGTGGGGCCGAACGAAGGGCGCAAGGCGTTCACGCTGCAGACGCTGGCAGCGGCGCTGACGGCGCCTGCCGGGGATGAACGGCTGGCGAGACACTCCGGCTTCTCACTCCATGCCGGGGTAGCCGCCGCCGCTCACCAGCGCGAGAAGCTCGAGCGGCTGTGCCGCTACATCGCGCGCCCCGCGGTGGCCACCGGCAGGCTCGCGCTCACCGCCCAGGGGCTGGTGCGCTATACGCTGAAGACCCCCTACCGCGACGGCACCACGCACGTCATGTTGCTTCGGGCATCCTGCCCTCCGCCCTTCGGGCCAGCCTTCGGCTGTCCAAAATCGCTCCCGGCGATTTTGTCGAGCCGCTGGACTTTATCGCGCGGCTCGCCGCGCTGGTGCCGAGACCGCGGGTGCATTTGACCCGGTATCACGGTGTCCTGGCGCCGCACAGTGCGCTGCGCGCTCAGGTCACCCCGGCGGGGCGGGGGAAGAGTATCAATGTGACCGAGCGCAGCCCGGCCGAGCGGCATCGGGCGATGAGCTGGGCCAAGCGGCGCAAGCGCGTGTTCCGCATCGATATCGAGCGCTGCGAACGCTGCGGGGGGAAGGTGCGCATCATCGCCAGCATTGAGGATCGGCAAGTCACGGGGAAGATTCTGACGCACCTGGGGCAGGCCGGGCAGGCGAGCGGTTCGGCGGCCGACCTCACTGCGGCCCAGCGCCCCCGCGGCCCGCCGCGGCAGGGCGTGCTCGATCTGAACTGACAGTGGTTCTACGCGCCGGGTCCGCGGGCGCGGCGCGGGCGGCTGTGCCCTCGGCCTCCTGCAGCGCGAGAATCCCGTCCTTATGCAGACAATTCCCGCGGCGCAACAGAGCGCTGCTTCGCTCGGCTGTCGCTGCCGCGGGTCGTCGGCATCGCGCCGGGCGGCTACACTGCCGGCAACGTGGGCTTTGAACGTCCTATTCGCCGGCGACGACTTCTACCCGCAGGTCATGCGCCACATCGTGGCCGCGGCGAAAGCCGCCGGTTCACCGCGGGTCATACTCCACGGCTCGGTCGGGGCGGGCGACAACATGAAGCTCTTTCCGCAGGCGCCGTTCGGGCGCATGGCGTCGACGCTCAAGGCCAAGGGGGAGGCGGAGTGGATCCTGCAGGAGAGCGGACTTACCTGGGCGATCATCCGCAACGGCATTCTCATGCCTGCCGGCACCCCGGCGACCGGCAAGGCGGTGTTGAGCGATGATCACACGCTCATGCGCAGCGTGACCCGCGCGGATCTCGCGCAACTCACGGTGCGCTGTCTCGCCGATGATGGCTGCTTCGGCCATGTGTGGCATGCGGTGGACGAGAGCCTGCCGTTCCCGGACCGCTATCGTTGATCTGATGGGGCTGACTTGAAGGAGCCGGTTTGTTTCCGGGGACAGTTCACCTATTTCCATGATTTCGGGTGTGCCAGCGGGAAACTGTTTTCGGAAATAGGTGAACTGTCCCCGGAATTCCCGATCACGCCTGTCGCCGGTCTTTCCGGCAGGACACCTGCCGTGCCAAACCAATGCGGTGGCGCCGCGGGGGTAAGGGTGCCGGTACTTCGGTTTCGGAAACACCGGTCCCGGGAGTCCTGACAACAGGAGGCGAACGGTCGTTTCAGTTTCCGAAACCGAAGTACCGGCACCCTCTGCCACAGGCATGTGTTTTGTGAGCTGCGGCAGCTCGCCTCACCCAAATCAGTGAAACGGCTGGTGGCAGACAGAGTAAGCCGCATACCTCCCCCTTTTTAGGGGATATGCGCATCCGCGACGACGGGCTAGATTGGCGCCGCGCTCCATGCCGTCTCCGGCTTTCAATCTGTCCGTCGATACAAAGGGCCATCCATGATCACCAGCCACGTCGCCGTGTCAGCGTTTTTGTGCTCTGCATTCGGCACAGTGATATCAGCCGTGATGAGCCGGATCGACTGTTTCCGTCGCTGGGTTCGCTGGGCTGCGATAGTCACCGTTGCGGTTGTCCCCTTGCATACGCTGGCCGCCAGTCTTGTCCCGCTTGGTGATCTTCCCGGTGCGAGCTTTGAGAGCCAGGCGCTGGGTATCTCGGCTGACGGTGGAACCGTCGTGGGTTACGGACGCACTACGTCTGGAAGCACATCCGGTGTTGTGGAGGCTTTTCGCTGGACCATCAACGACGGTATGGTCGGATTGGGTGATCTTGCCGGCGGAATATTCTTCAGCGTTGCCCGCAACGTATCCGCCGACGGCAGCACTGTCGTGGGGTCCAGCAGCAGCACGGCTGGCGCCTACGACGCCTTCCGGTGGACCAGCAGCGGTGGTCTGGCCAGCGTAGGGGATCTCGCCGGTGGCATTTACCAGAGCGAGGCCTACGCAAGCTCGGCCGATGGCGCCGTGGTCGTCGGGTATGGCAGAAGCGCATCTGGCCAAGAGGCTTTCCGCTGGACAGCTGCGGGCGGGATCGTCGGCCTGGGCGATCTCCCCGGCGGGGGTTTCGGGAGTGTCGCGCTCGACGTCTCCAGTGACGGAAGTGTCGTCGTGGGATACAGCCAGAGCGGTGTCGCCTACAACGACGCATATCGCTGGACAAGCGAAACAGGTATGACAAGCCTTGGGTCACTTCCCGGGCCATGCTCCGGTGGGTCAGCCCATGCGGTTTCCGCAGATGGCGCCGTAATCGTTGGCGAGGCGGGCTGCGGGCTAGAGGTTTTTCGCTGGACCAGCGAAAGCGGCATGGTCGGCCTGGGAGATGTCCCAGGGAAGTACAGCTACGCGTACGACGTTTCTGCCGATGGCGATGTCATCGTGGGCCGGCACGTCGACAGCACCACGAATGCCCAGGAGGCCTTCGTCTGGACGCAGGCAGGCGGCATGCAGTCACTGACGGATGTGCTCGTGGCGGGCGGTGCGACGGGCCTGACCGGATGGACATTTCAGAGCGCGCACGCCGTATCCGCTAATGGCCACTGGGTTGCGGGCTACGGCATCAATCCGGCAGGGCAGACGGAAGCGTTCCTGGCTAACATCGAGCGCGGTTCACCGCCTACTCCTTTCTTCAAGGGGGTTGCCGGAAGGGAAATGATCGAGGCCCTCTGGCTCGGCTCCACGTCCGAAGATGACGTTGACCGTCTGGTCGGCGGACTGGGTGTTCTGAATGTCTCACGGAGAAACGCGCGTGGCGAGGTGCCCGCGTCCGGCCCGACTATGCTGGAGGCGGGTGCTTTTGCCGGCGGCAGTCCAGACACTCACGATTCGGGGCGTGGCGTCGCCTTTCGGACCTTTCATAACTCAAGCACAGAGGAGGTTCGGTTTCGTGTCAATGCCGTGCTCGATGGGCGGTTCGATGAGTCGCCGTTCGGTTTGCCGACAGGGAAGCTCGTCGCTACGGCTGCGATTTACGTTGTCGACACCCTGGGCCTTGCGCGCAAGCTTCAGGCGAGCGGCAAGTCGATTCAGGAGTTTCTGCTCGACGGGAACGCATTGGAATTCAGCGAGGATTATGAGTTTTCACTGAGTCCGCGTTTCGGGTCTTCGCTCAAAGGTGCCGACACCGTATACATGCACTCAAGAGACAATCTGCATTCCGATCCATTCGTCGTCAATGAGCCGATGCTCATTGAGCTTGCAACTGGCTTCATCACTGTTGCGCCCGGCGGCAACATCACAATCATTTTTGATGTATCGGCGCAGTCAACGGCTGCATCTTTTGCGGGTTCGCAAGGAAAGGGTTCGGTTAGTTTTTACAATTCCCTGGTGCCTGCGGTTGACATGTTCACCGACATCGAAGGAAACCCGGTGACCTCCCTCCAGGAAGACGAGTCGCAAAGCGGCGGGGATGTTGATGCCGATGATGTGGTAGACAGTTTCGACAATTGCCCTGCAACCGCCAACAGTGACCAAGTCAACAGCGACATGGACGCCATCGGGGACGCCTGCGACAACTGCACGCTGGTGACCAACGCCGACCAGCTCGACACTGATAATGATGGCTACGGCAATCGCTGCGATGCCGACCTGAACAATAGTGGCGGCATCGTGAACTATGTCGATCTGGCGCTCTTCAGGAGCGTCTTCGGTACGGACTACCCGAACGCCGATTTCGACGGTAGCGGGGGCGTCATCAATTTCACAGATTTGGCCTTGTTCAGGGGTATGTTCGGCAAGCCGCCTGGTCCTTCCGGTGCAAGTTCGGATTAGATTCGCCTGCTTGATGGCGCCGGTCCTGGCTGTCGCCATTTGAACGCACGGTGCCGACTCGGGGCGTTTCGGGATTTCGGCTCACGCCGAGCGACTGGTCGCCTTTAGCTGCAAGCGACGCGGGTTCTGCCCGAGCTGCGCGGCGCGGCGCATGACGGAGAGCGCGGCGCTGCTGGTCGATGAGGTGCTGCCGCGCGAGCCGGTGCGCCAGTGGGTGCTCTCGGTGCCCTTCCCGCTGCGGTATCTCTTTGCCACGGACCCGGTGGCCATGGGCGCGGTGCTCGGCATCGCGTACCGGGCCATTGCCGCGCACCTGGCGAGGAAGGCCGGGCTCCGGCAGGGGCAGGCACGGACGGGTGCGGTGACGCTGATCCAGCGCTTCGGCAGCGCGCTGAACCTGAACATCCATTTCCACCTGCTGGTGCTCGACGGAGTCTACGAGCTGACCGCGGCCGGGCCGCGCTTCCGGCGCGTGGTGCCGCCGACAACGGCGGAGCTGGAGGCGCTGCTCGGGACCATCGTCAGGCGCATCGCCCGGCACCTGGAGCGCCGGGGGCTGCTGGTGCGCGATGCGGAGAACGATTACCTCAGCGCCGAACCGGGAGAGGAGGATGGCCTGGCAGCGCTGGTCGGCCACTCCATCACCTACCGCATCGCGGTGGGGCCGAACGAAGGGCGCAAGGCGTTCACGCTGCAGACGCTGGCAGCGGCGCTGACGGCGCCTGCCGGGGATGAACGGCTGGCGAGACACTCCGGCTTCTCACTCCATGCCGGGGTAGCCGCCGCCGCTCACCAGCGCGAGAAGCTCGAGCGGCTGTGCCGCTACATCGCGCGCCCCGCGGTGGCCACCGGCAGGCTCGCGCTCACCGCCCAGGGGCTGGTGCGCTATACGCTGAAGACCCCCTACCGCGACGGCACCACGCACGTCATGTTGCTTCGGGCATCCTGCCCTCCGCCCTTCGGGCCAGCCTTCGGCTGTCCAAAATCGCTCCCGGCGATTTTGTCGAGCCGCTGGACTTTATCGCGCGGCTCGCCGCGCTGGTGCCGAGACCGCGGGTGCATTTGACCCGGTATCACGGTGTCCTGGCGCCGCACAGTGCGCTGCGCGCTCAGGTCACCCCGGCGGGGCGGGGGAAGAGTATCAATGTGACCGAGCGCAGCCCGGCCGAGCGGCATCGGGCGATGAGCTGGGCCAAGCGGCGCAAGCGCGTGTTCCGCATCGATATCGAGCGCTGCGAACGCTGCGGGGGGAAGGTGCGCATCATCGCCAGCATTGAGGATCGGCAAGTCACGGGGAAGATTCTGACGCACCTGGGGCAGGCCGGGCAGGCGAGCGGTTCGGCGGCCGACCTCACTGCGGCCCAGCGCCCCCGCGGCCCGCCGCGGCAGGGCGTGCTCGATCTGAACTGACAGTGGTTCTACGCGCCGGGTCCGCGGGCGCGGCGCGGGCGGCTGTGCCCTCGGCCTCCTGCAGCGCGAGAATCCCGTCCTTATGCAGACAATTCCCGCGGCGCAACAGAGCGCTGCTTCGCTCGGCTGTCGCTGCCGCGGGTCGTCGGCATCGCGCCGGGCGGCTACACTGCCGGCAACATGGGCTTTGAAGGTCCTATTCGCGGCGGTGGTTTGATCGAGGAAGGCTGGGCCATTGCCACACTAATCAGAACGAATAATCTATCAACGATCGTCCGGGGAGATTGCGAAAGCGCCTGCACCCTTGCGTTTGTCGCCGCAGACGATCGCACAATCACCGCAACCGGGCGCTTGGGATTTCATGTCGCTCGTTTTGTTGGTTGGCATGCCGCAGACGAGATCGAGCGGTGGATCTCCTATTTCGAGTCACGAGGCGTGGAATCCCAATTTATTCGACGAGGACTCGCCGTGCCGGCCACCGAGATGTGGTATCCCACGGTCGAGGAACTCCAGGCGGCGGGAGTCGTCCTGACAGTGGTCGACACAGTGAAGCCATCCGCCACCTATCCCATTGCCTGTAATCGGCACAGACCTGCCACGCCAGCGTCAAAGTTGCCGCAGACAGTGAGAACCGCGATCGAAGTCACATTTCGGCAATCTGTCGATTGCCGATCCGTAAGGCCCAACGTATAGAGCCGCCCAAGGGTCGATGGCGTGAGCCAGCAGAGAGATCACCGATTCCGCGGCATGGAGCACCAGGAAGCGTGAAGGCTCTATCCGAGGCGCTCTTCTTCCAAAGTTGCGATGCAGATGTACGCTCCCTGTCTCCCCCGGCTAGTCCTAGTCCCAGCCGATTCACGTTACCACTTGAATAGCCCACGAATTCCATCATGACCGCGCAAAATAGCAGAAATCAGTCGATAGCAGTTTCCGCTTTCAGATTGACCATACGCGCCATGTGCACGCTAGCAATATTGGTACTGTGGATGGTCTGGCGCGAACTTGACCATAAGTGGGGCCTTTCCGCGGCGGACGCCGGACTTATTGGCATAGTGCGTGGGGTCCTACTCGGTGGCGCGCTTTTCTGGGTTTTCAAGAAGACGTCCCGCCCATCCGATAACAGGTTGTCACCGGCTGCAGTTCAAGAAGAAATTGCGTTCCCGACTTCCGAGCCAAGGAATTTACCAAACACCCCTGACCTCAAACCAACCATAATCCCTAACCATGGAAAATCGCTTGGGCCTCTCGAACCTTCAAGACCAGCCCGCCAGGCGCGCGCAACTGGCTTTGACTACTCCCTAAAAGTGAACGTGCTGCGAGGTCGAATTGCTGATGGCTTGATTCAACCACAAAGAGTAACTGCCAGAGACGCATATGGTACGAATATTCGTGAATCCTACGGCGACATTGACAAAGAAACCGTCCGTCATCTTGAAATCGGAAAAACATGGTGGCTGAACTCAACCATCGAATCGAAACCTGAACTGGTAGTTCATCTCCGAAACTTAGCAAATCGACCAATTCATGGGATCTTGTTTGAGCTTTTCACCCGACCTTGCTCCGATCGTGAGGACGCTGGACGGCTTATTGAGTTGCTCCTTACCGTTCCACTCGCGGCCGGTGCGGAGTGCGCGATTCATTCTGCAATTAATTTACCGGATGATCATCCGGCGCGTACGGGTCCTGTCCGCGGAATTATTGTTGCCGCACGTTAATGACCCACACCGTGTAAGTCTCCCGGCAACTAAGAACTTGCCGTATTGTTCAAAAACTTAACCGACCTGTACTAGGCACGCCTCTTTAGATCGAGTGACGTAAACCCCGATTTAGTACGGATCCGAAAATCGAGACTCAGGGCACTTGCGGTGCGGGCTCTTTCCGTAAACCGACTCCGGAGTGGGTTTTGTCTACCCCGTCACAGCCCAGCCTTTCGTGGCTCAACTCAGGCGTCACCCGTGCCGATCCCTTAGGTACAGCCATTATCGGTCAGTCCGCGGTCCTGTTGCGGATCAGCCGGGACTCGCCAGGAGAAACTCATGTTTAATCAGTTCCTTGGTCGTGCGCTGAGCATTCTGGTGATACTGGCTACAACCGGATGCGGTGCATCGGCCAAATTGACGGGCTTTCGTGATCCAGCTCTGGCAAACAAGTCATACGAATCCATCGTCGTGGCCATGGGCAGCACGACCCTGGAGGATCGTCTGGCTTTAGAGAAAGCGATTTGCGATGCGCTGCATCCAACGCGATGCGTTGGGATGTCAACGATTGCGCCGCCCACCCGTACCTACTCTCCCGAAGAGTACCAACAGCGCGTCATGGACGTCTCAGCAGACGCGGTACTGATCCTCAACAAGAGCGGGGATCGATCAGCGTCGAATTACATCGGGACCAACATGAGCAGCACCACGACCTTAAACGCCTATGCCTCGGCGAATACCTACGGCAACACGACGACTGCAAATGCCTACGGGCAGTCGCATACAACCGGAATGGCTACGCCAATGTACGTACCGGTCCGCGCAGCAGCGGGTTCCCTGGTTCTCGTCGACGTTGCGACAGGTCAGAATGCTTGGGTAGCCGAATACTCCGTCTCTGGCCAGGGAATGCTGAATGTCACCGACTCGGCATTTCAGAAGGCCACCGTCAAACGGGTCACCAGTGAGTTACGTGCTGCCGGTCTGATCGCCAGTCGCTAAGTACGCTCAAGAAAATGCTCTGCTACGGCACTCGGTCTGCTTCGCGGGCGAAAGCATCCTCCGCGTGCCCGGCTCGGAACGTTGGCGAAGGACATGAAGCGGGCGATAGAGCCCGTCAGCGGCCACATGCTGGCTTCTTCTCAGGTCTTGCCCAAACAAACCGCGTGGACCCTGCCATGTGCGCATCAGCATGTCCAGCAGTCGGCAACATGAATCGGTACCATGTTCTTTAACCGGCGCAAAAAGTTCAATGGCGATGTCGCGGCGCTGCTCGCGGACTTCGGCATTGATGTGCGTACCTCACCCTTTGCGGTTCTGGAGGTATTGGACCACGCGTGGCTGAAACGCTTCAATGTCAATGAAGGTGCTCTGCTCGTCGCTTATTCATACGCCGCAGGACTGTATGCACGCGATGTCGCTCAGGCAGATTTGTTTACTATGGGGCGCCTGTATCCGGCACAGCTCGAGTGGCTGGCCTCCGGCCTGGTCCGGGCGCGTATAGTCGAGCCTATGACACGGCTATTG
>CAZFWB010000121.1:0-10122 GCA_964522655.1 uncultured Chromatiaceae bacterium
CGGTCAACACCTACGAGGGCACGCACGACGTGCACGCGCTGATCCTCGGGCGCGCGCAGACCGGCATACAGGCCTTTTACTGAGATGCCGGCGGGCGGCGGCACCCGGGGCTTCCTCGATGCGGCGATGCGGGCGCACCGCGCCGGCCGCCTGGCCGAAGCCGACGCCCTGTACCGACGTGCGAGCGAGGCGGACCCGCGCGACGCGCGCGCCGCGCGCCTGCGCGGCATTCTCGCCCGCGAGCAGGGCCGGGCCACGGCATCGGCGCGCTACCTCTCGCGCGCGGTGGAGCTTGCGCCCGCCGACCCGGAGCCGCTCGCGGAACTCGCGGTAACCCGCATGGCGGCGGGTGATCTCGGTGGCGCCGAACGCGCGCTCCGCGAAGCGCTCGGCCTCGCCCCGGAGCACGAAAAATCGCTGGCGAATCTCGGCGCACTGCTGCAGTACCGCGGCCGGCTCGCCGAGGCGATCGGCTGCCACGAGCGCGCGCTCGCGCTCGCGCCGGCGGACGTCGAGGTGCGTTGCAACCTGGCGAGAGCGCTCGCCGAGTCAGGCCGCGCGGACGAGGCGCTCGGCGTGTGCGAGACCGGGCTCACCGCGGCCCCGGGCCACCCGCTGCTGCTCGCCGCGAGCGGAGCGGTCCACCTCGACCGCGGCGATTTTGCCGCTGCGGCGAGCGCCCTCGAGAGCGCCGTGGTGCGTTACCCCGACGACGACATGGCGTGGGTGAATCTCGCCTGTGCGCGCGCGCGTCTCGGCGAACACTGGCGCGCCATCGAGGCGTTGCACGCGGCTCGGCGTGCGAATCCCGACGGCGGCCGCGCGACTGCCGACCTCGTCAATCTGCTCGCCGGCACCGGCCGTACCGCTGAGGCGCTCAGGCTCGCGGCGGAGTACCTCGCGGCGCATCCCGGCGAGCGCCACGTGCTCGCCGTGCAGGCTTACGCGCTGCGCGATGCGGGGCGGGAGGCCGAGGCCGCCGGGCTGCTCGATTTCGAGCGCTTCATCCGCATCGTCGAGCCGGCGCCGCCAGCCGGTTTTGCGGACAGCGCGGAGTTCAACGGGCGCCTGCGCCGCTTGATCGAGGCCGATCCCTCGCTCATCCCGGGGCCGCCCGGCAAGGCGACCCGCGGCGGGTTCCAGACCGGCGAGTTCGACCTGGCCGGCGACCCGGCGCTCGCCGCTCTCGGGCGGCTGATCGAGCAAGAGGTGCGGGAGGCATTGGCGGCGTTCGAGGCCGCCGGGCTCGCCACGCATCCCCTGACGGCCTGCGCCGCGCCCGACTGGACGCTGCGCGTGTGGGGCACGGTGCTCGAAACGGGCGGGCGCCAGGCGCCGCACATCCATCCGCTCGGCTGGCTCTCCGGCGTCTACTACGTGCAGGTGCCCGCGGACCTGGGCGCGGCCGGCGCGCAAGCGGGCGCCATCGAATTCGGCGCGCCCCCTGAGCGCCTGATGGTCAAGCGGCCGCCGGCGGCGAGGTCGGTGGCGCCGCGACCCGGCCGCCTCGTATTATTCCCCTCCTGTTTCTATCACCGTACGCTGCCGTTCGCCTCGAGTGAACGTCGCCTCAGCATTGCTTTCGACGTGGTGCCGCGCCGATGAAGATCCTGAAAAAAACGCTGCTGTCTCTGGCCGTCCTGGCCGTGCTGGTCGCCGCCGGCGGCTACGGCACCTACCTCTACATGAACCGCACGCCGGCGCAGCTCGTGGCGCCGAACTACTTCGAGTACTACAAGACGCACGACCGCGTACCGGAAGGCCGGGTGGGCGTCTTCATTTCCAGCCTCATCATGCCGGAGGACTACCGTCAGGAGGACTTCTACCTGCTGGCGCTCAAGGCAAAGCAATACATTCCCTGGCCCATCAAGCTCGCCTGGGACGACGATCGCGGCGTGCTGCTGCTCGATGCGGTGCGTCCCTACGAGTTCGAGCCCTTCACGCCGACGCGGCTGGTGGATGCCAACGGGCGGGACACCGACCTCGACGGCGTGTCCTACACGGTGAAGTTCCACCGCGGCGAACTCACCTGGGTACCGCCGAGCCCGATGCTGCACCTCGATCACGGCTACTACCTGCTGAAGGAGCGCACCGGCGGCATGCCAACGGTGTCGGCGAAGCTCGCCACCAAGGCGCGCACGTACTACCACGGCATCGGCATCAAGGGCGGCAAGATCCCGCACGAGGCGGGCATGCGCGCGATCGTCGAGTCCGCGATGCGGCAGGTCGAGGCGCGGCACGGGCCACTGCCCTGGCGCTGGGTGACCGCCGATAACTTCGGTCTCGCGCGCGCGGCCATGTTCAGCCTGCTCGACGAGGGTGTCGATACCGTCATCCTCGCCGCGCCGGCGGCGATCTACTCGCACCACGAGGAGTTCAACGGCAGCATCCGCCACGCCATGCACTACATTCACGAGTGGCAGGAGGAGCACGACGGCAAACCCGTCAAGGTGATCATCCAGCCGCAACTGGGCGACTTCGCGGTGATCCGCCAGGCCTGGGTGGCGATGCTGCGTGACCGCCTCGACACGCTGCCGAAGAGCGCCGCGGTGAAGGTCGCGGTGTCCATTCACGGCATGGCATGGGACCGGACTCCGCACGAGGCGTGGCTCGAGCTCGCGCCGGCCTATCGGGACACCACGGTCGCGGACCTCAAGGCGCTGCTCGAGTCCTACGGTTTTGCGCGCACCGAGATCGTGCTGGCCCAGGACCATTTCGCCGACCCGATCAACGACCCCGATGGAAAGTACCTGTCCACCAACAAGGCCTTCCTGGACGGCATTCGCGACAAATTCGACTACGTGATCAACGTGCCGATCGAGTTCTTCGCGGAGAACACCGACACGCTGTTCTCGCATGCCATGTTCAACTTCGAGCACATCCCGGACTTCGACCGCTACGAGCAGGTGGACTACCCCGACTGGACGGTGCCGTTCACGCGCGAATACGTGGTGGATGGCACGCGCGTCATCTACAACGGCGTGCCGGTCGGCCGCTACAACGAGCCGATCGTCGCCGCCTTCGTCGAGGCGCTGGACTCGGTGCTGCCGCCGGCTTCGCCCGCTTCGGCGGCAAACGCTACCCGGTAGGCGGCGTCAGCGCAGCTGTTCGTCCGGCACCGGCCCGAAGTACATCTCGAAGCCGATTCCGACGCCGGGGTTGATCTCGCGATCTTCCTCGAGCGTCTCCCGCGGCCAGGTCAGGCTCGAGCGCAGCTCGAGGAACAGCCACTTGCGGAAGGTCTGGCGCCGGAAGCGCAGCTCGACGCCGAAATCGCGCACCGGCACGTCGGTATTCATGACGCCGCGGACGAAGGTTGTGTAGGAGACCGCGCGGCGGGCGCTCAGGCTCTGGAAGGCGATCACCGCCGAATACCATTCGATGCGCTCGACGTCCTCGGCGAGCGTCGCGCTGTTGTCCC
The DNA here is from genome assembly GCA_964522655.1 of uncultured Chromatiaceae bacterium. GTDB lineage: Bacteria > Pseudomonadota > Gammaproteobacteria > Steroidobacterales > QUBU01. Next base: position 3,422 of record CAZFWB010000121.1, read on the forward strand.
AGCGCAGCAGCAGCGTCGGCGTGAGCAGGTGGTCGAAGTCGAGTTCGGTGGTCTCGCCGTAGCCGCGGCTGTCGCGCCAGAACACCGTCTGGCGGGCACGCAGCGCGGTGTTCTCATCGAAGACGATGTTGTGCCGGTAGGTGGCTTTCAGGTAGGGGTCGGGCGGCGTGCGGATGCGCACGCCGGCGCCGAAGTCGAAGCCGTTCTCGAAACCTTCCTGCTTGGAGTAGCCCAGGCCGAGCAGCCAGGCCTCGTCATCCACCCGCTCGAAGCTGCTCGGCAGGGAGGCATTGCGCGATTCCTCGATGATGTCGCGATCGTCCACTCGGCCGAACAGCAGTTTCAGGCGATCCTGCATGGTCGGCAGCGCGAAGCGTGCGCGCAGCCGCAGCCGGGTGTCGAGTCCGTCGCGGTCGTCCCACGACTCGAACAGGCTCATGCGGCCGAAAGTCGCATCCGAGTCCTGATCGTAGCGGCGGGTGCCGAACAGCCCGTCGAACCAGCGCGCGGTGCCGCAGACCGTGGCATAGACACCGCGCTGCATCTTGTCCACGAACGCCTGGCCGTCGGAGCCCGGCTGGTCGCACTGGTACTCCTCGGGTGATTCGCTGGCCGACTCCTCCGCCGGCGCCGGTGGTCCCGTCAATTCGGGTGCAGCCGGCTCCTGCGCCGGCGCCGTTGCGCAGGCAAACGCCAGCAGCAGCGCCATCGCAAATGGCGCCGCGCCGAGCCCGATCGGATTGCGGCCGGCTCCGTCCATGAGCTCCCCCGTTGCGGGGAAAGCCAATGCTATACGTTTACGGCCCCGGGGGTGCGCGACGCAGGTCGCGGTCCTGACCGAACCGGCCTGCGGCCGGCTTATACTGCAGCGCGAATTTCCCCGGAGTTTGCGCATGGTCCCGAAACTGCAGGCATTCAGCGTCGTGCTGCTCGCCGTCGCATCGCTCGCGCTCGGCGCCTGCGCCGGCGAGGCGTCCCGGCGCGGCGCGAGCGACGTGCCCGCCGGGGAAACCATCGTCGTCGCGGGTGGCTCGGGCCGAGCAGGGCGCTACGTGCTGCGCGAACTCGAGGCCCAGGGGCTGCGGTTTCGCGCCACCACGCGCAACGAGGCGCAGGCGCTGGTCCGCCTCGGCCCGGATGCCGAGGGTGTCGAGTGGGTGGAGGCGGATCTGCGCGAACCGGATGAGGCCGCGCGCGCGCTCGAGGGCGCGGCCTACGTCATTTGCGTCGTCGGCTCGCGCGAAATGGCCGGGCCCAACAGCGCGCAGTTCGTCGACTACGAGGGCGTGCGCAATCTCGTCGACGCCGCGGCGGCGTCCGGCGTACGACACTTCGTGCTGCTCAGCGCGATCGGCACCACGGACAAGGAATCCGCCGCCAACCGGATTTTCAAGGGTGCGCTCGAGTGGCGCTACAGGGGCGAGCAGCATTTGCGCGCGAGCGGCATCCCGTACACCATCGTGCGGCCCGCCGGGCTCACCGACGAGCCGGGCGGGGTCAAAGGCGTGAGGCTCTGGCAGGGTGATGACTGGCGCGCGCATCTGCGCAAGACCATCTCACGGGCCGATCTCGCGCAGGTGCTGATCGAGTCCTTGCGCAACCCCGGCGCGCGCAACGCGACATTCGAGATCACCAGCGAGGCCGCCGAGCCCCCGGGCAGCTGGCGCGCGCAACTCGCGGCGCTCCGGGCGGATTAGATCAGCATCTCTATACTGGCGCCGTGTCGTCGAATAGCGCCGTTCCGCCACACGCTGTTTCCGTCTCCCTCCCGGAGCTGACCGGCACCTCCGAGCGTCTCACCGCGCCTCGCAACGCCGTGGTGATCGGCGCCGGGCTTGCCGGCATCGCCGCCGCAGTGGTGCTCGCCGAGCGCGGCATGCGGGTGACGCTGCTCGAGCGCGAGCGCTACCTCGGCGGGCGGCTCGGCGCCTGGGACGAGCGGCTGGCCGACGGCACGCCGTTCCAGATGGAGCGCGGCTTTCACGCCTTCTTCCGCCAGTACTACAACCTGCGCGCGCTGTTCGCCCGCGTGGACCCGGCGCTGTCGTTCCTGCAGCCGGCGCCCGACTACCCCATTCTCACCGGCGATGGCGCCTTCGAGAGCTTCGCGGGGCTGCCAGCCACGCCGCCGCTGAACGTCGCCTGGCTCACGCTGCGGACGAAGACGCTGCGGATTGCCGACCTGCTGCGCGTGAACAAGCGTGCAGCGCTCGAGATGCTGCGCTTTCACCCCCGGCGCACCTTCGAGCGTTTCGACTCGACGAGCTCGAAAGCCTACCTCGATTCACTGCAGTTTCCCGCGATCGCGCGCGAGCGCCTGCTGCACGTGTTCGCGCACTCCTGCTTCAACCCGCAGGAGGACATGTCGGCCGCCGAGTTGCTGCAGATGTTCCACTTCTATTTCACCGGCAGCCGCGACGGGTTGATCTTCGACATCGCGAGCCGGCCGTTCTCGCAGTGCGTGTTCGCCCCGCTGGAGCGCTACCTCGCCGGGCTCGGCGTGGTGATCCGCAGGGGCGTGACGGTGCACGCGCTCGCGCGGCGCGGCGAACGCTGGACGGTGCAGGGCGATGTCGGCGAGATCGAGGCGGACGTCGTGGTGCTCGCCGCGCACGCCGAGGCGGTCAAGGCCATCGTCGGGCGTTCCGCCGGGCTCGATGATCCCGACTGGCGCGCCTCCGTCGGGTCGTTGCGTGCGACCAACCCGTTTGCGGTCTGGCGGCTGTGGCTCGACCGGCCGGCGCGGCCGGGGCGCGTGCCGTTTGCCGGCACGGCGGGCGTGGGCCGTCTCGACAACATCTCGCTCTATCACCTCTTCGAGGACGAGAGCCGCGAGTGGGCGCGCACGAGCGGCGGAGCGGTGGTGGAGCTGCACGCCTACGCGCTGCGGGACGTGACCGAAGAAGGCGAGCTGCGGCGCGACCTGCGTGCGGGACTGGAGGCGATCTATCCGGAGTTCCGTGGCGCGCGGTTACTCGAGGAACGCTTTCTGCTGCGCAACGACTGCCCGTCGTTCTTCCCGGGCAGCTACGCGCGCCGGCCGACGGTGGCCACGCCCTGGCCGGGTCTCGTGCTCGCCGGGGATTTCGTGCGCCTGCCGCTGCCCTCGGCGCTGATGGAGCGGGCGGCGGCCGCGGGCGTGCTCGCGGCGAGCACGCTGCTGAACAGCTATGATGTGCGCCCCGAGCCGCTCTGGTCGGTGGCTCCGCGGGGCGTTCTGGCTTGACAACGCTATTGCGCCCGCACCGGGTCGCGGCTGAAGCCGCTCCTACAAATACGGAATGAAACGCGTCATCAACTTCGGCCGGGTGTTACCGCCGCGACCGGCGGTGTCCACCGAGGCGGACTGGCAGCAGTCGAATCCGGCCTGGATCGCCCGGGCGCTCGGGCACGCGCTCGCGCGCCCCGGCGGCGCCTGGTTCGTGGTGGATGCGTGCCGGCGCTTCGGCGAGCGGCCGCGTCGCTACATGGTGGCCGGCCGCGACCTGGTGTTCTGGCGCCTCGCCGACGGCCAACTCGCCGCCGCGCCGGACGCCTGTCCGCACATGGGCGCCTCGCTCGCGGACGGCTGCGTGCGCGCGGGTCGCGTCGTCTGCCCGTGGCACGGGCTCGCGCTCGGCGCCGAGCCGCACGGTGCCTGGCGCCCGCTGCCGGTGTTCGAGGACGGGGTGCTCGCCTGGGTGCGGGTGGAGGACTCGCGCGAGGCGCCGGCGCCGCAGCCGGTGATCACCGCGCGGCCGGCGCGCTTCATCGAGGGCACCATCAGGATGGAGGCGGCCTGCGAACCCGAGGACGTCATCGCCAACCGGCTCGATCCCTGGCATGGCGTGCACTTTCACCCGCATTCGTTTCGGCGCCTGCGGGTGATGGAGCAGCGGGACGATGAGATCACCGTGCGCGTCGCCTTCGGCGTGCTCGGCCCGTTCAGCGTGGAGGTGGACGCGCGCTTCCACTGCCCGGACCCGCGCACCATTGTCATGACCATCGTGGAGGGCGACGGCAAGGGCTCGGTGGTGGAAACGCACGCCACCCCGATGACGCCGGGGCGAAGCGCGGTGGTCGAGACCACGCTCGCCACCTCGGACCGGGTCGGGTTCTTCCTCGCGCTGCGCACGGCGCGGCTGATTCGGCCGCTGATAGAGCGCGCGGCCGCGCGGTTGTGGGTGGAAGACATCGCCTACGCGGAACGGCGGCACGCCCTGCGGCATGGCTAAGAAGAAAAAGCGGCGCTCGCTCGTCGGAGGTTTTTTCGCGGGCCTGTGGTGGCTGCTGCGCCTGCGCGTCGTGCAGTTCGCGCTGCTCGCACTCGCCCTCGGCCTGGCCGGGTACGTCGCCTACCTCGACCGACTGGTCACCAGCCGCTTCGACGGGCGGCGCTGGACCCTGCCCGCGCATGTCTATGCGCGCCCGCTCGAGCTCTACGCGGGCCTGCCGCTCGACGCCGAGGGCCTCGGCGCGGAACTGCGCCGGCTCGGTTACCGCAGCGTCGGCGCACCGGACCGGCCCGGCACCTGGCGGCGGTCCGGCGCCCGCATCGAGCTGGTGACGCGGCCATTTCGTTTCTGGGACGGGGACCAGCAATCCCGGCGGGCAGTAGTGACGTTCGTCGGCGCGGGCGTCGGGGCGCTGCGCACGCCGCAGGGCGCCGAGCTGCCGCTGCTGCGGCTCGACCCGCTGCTGATCGGCAGCGTCTTTCCCACCGACGGGGAGGATCGCATCATCCTCGCGCCGGACGAGGTGCCGCCGCTCATTCCCGCGGCGCTCAAGGTGGTGGAGGACCGGCGTTTCGACGAGCACCCGGGTGTGGACGCGATCGGCATCCTGCGCGCGATCTTCGTCAACCTCACCTCGGGCGAGCTGCGCCAGGGCGCGAGCACGCTCACCCAGCAGCTGGTGCGCAGCTACTTCCTGTCGAACGAGCGAACGCTGGCGCGCAAGCTGCGCGAGGCGCTGATGGCGTTGCTGCTCGAGGCGCACTACTCGAAGGAGGACATCCTCAACGCCTATATCAACGAGATCTATCTCGGCCAGGACGGCAGCCGCGCCATTCACGGCTTCGGGCTGGCGAGCCAGTTCTACTTCAGCAAGCCGCTCGCGGAACTCGAGCTGCACGAGGTCGCCACCCTCGTGGCGGTCGTGCGCGGCCCGTCCTGGTACGACCCGCGCCGCCACCCGGAGCGCGTGCTCGAACGGCGCGATCTCGTGCTGCGCCTGCTCGCCGCCGAGCAGGTGATCGACGAGGAAGAGGCGCGCAAGGCGGCGGCGCGAAAACTCGGCGTGGCGCTCGACCGGGGCGCCGGCGCGACCTACTTCCCCGGCTTCATGTCGCTGGTGCACCGCGAGCTTGCCGCGCACTACCGCGACGACGACCTCACCACCGAAGGCCTGAAGATCTTCACCAGCCTCGATCCGATGGTGCAGGCGCGGGCCGAGGAAGCACTCGCTGGCGGTGTGGCGCGGCTGCGCCGCGCCGGGCAGCCGGAGCCGGAGGGAGCAGTGGTCGCGGTGAATCCCCAGACCGCCGAAGTGCTCGCGGTGGTGGGTGGGCGGCGGCCGGGCTTCGAGGGCTACAACCGCGCGCTGGATGCGAAGCGGCCGGTCGGTTCGCTCATCAAGCCGGTCGTGTATCTCGCCGCGCTCGAACAGGGACGCACGCTCGCCACGCGCATCGACGACGCGCCCATCGTGGTGGAGCTTGCGCGCGGCAAGACCTGGATCCCGCAGAACTACGACGGCGAGGCGCACGGCCAGGTGCCGCTGGTGCGGGCGCTGGCCGAATCCATGAACATGGCGACCGTCCGGCTTGGGCTCGAGGTCGGCGTGCCGAAGGTGGTAAAGCTGCTGCGGCGGCTCGGCGTGGAGGCGAATCCCCCGCCCAATCCCTCGCTGCTGCTCGGCGCGCTCGATCTCGCGCCGATCGAGGTGGCGCAGCTCTACAGCACGCTCGCCAGCGGCGGCTTCCGCACACCGCTGCGCGCGGTGCGCTCGGTGCAGGGACCCGACGGCGAGCCGCTCACGCAATTCCCGCTCGAGACCGAGCAGGCGGCCGACGCCGCCTCCGTGTACCAGCTCGACCAGGCGCTGGTGCAGGTGATGCAACGGGGCACCGGGCGGGGTGCGCGCAGCCGCCTGCCGCCCGCGCTGGTGGTCGCCGGCAAGACCGGCACCTCCAATGATCTGCGCGACAGCTGGTTCGCCGGTTTCGGCCAGGACCTGCTCGCCGTGGTCTGGATCGGCCACGACGACAATCGGCCCACCGGGCTCACCGGTGCGAGCGGCGCGATGTCGGTGTGGAGCGAGCTGATGAGCCGGGTCGCGACGGCGGGCTTCGAGGCTGCGCCGCCGGCAGGCTTCGAGATGCGCAGCATCGACTACGCAAGCGGGCTCGCGGCCGATGCCTCCTGTGGCGACGTCGTGTGGCTGCCGCTGCCGCAGGGCACCGACGTGCCGCCACTGCCCGGCTGCGCCGCCGCACCGGGCGGGGTCGTCGAGCCGGCGCTGCGGTGGCTGCGCGATCTCGTGCGTTGATCGGGCCGCCGGTCGCGACGTCGACGGCGCCACGTTATGCTTTCTGCATGACCACGCTTGCGAGACGCTGCTGTCTTACGTTCGCGCTCGGCGCAATGCTCGCCGCCTGTACCGCACCGGTGTACGAGGAACCGTCACCGCAGCCGCGGCCGGCAGAACGCCCGGCGCCGGTT
>CAZFWB010000122.1:0-8357 GCA_964522655.1 uncultured Chromatiaceae bacterium
TGCACACCGACGAGCGGCTGCTGCCGCGCCGCCGGCTCGCGCGCGCGGCTTGGAATTACCACCGCCTGCGCGGCAGTGCCAGCGGCTCGGCAACCGTGACCTACGACCTCACCCGGCTGCAGCAGCTGGCGAGCCCCCGGCGCGTTCTGCTGACCCTGAACGCTCCCGAGGCGATCGATCCGGCGCAGGTGCTCGCCCGGTTGAGCTACGATCACCCTGTGTACAATCGCGCCAGCATGGCGGCGCAGGCTCGCTGGGGGGAAATCAACGGCGCGAGCCGCAGCTACTTCTGCGGCGCCTGGTGGGGCTACGGCTTTCACGAGGACGGCGTACGCAGCGGCTTCGCCGTCGCCAACGCGATAAACGGGCAGGTGGTCAATGCACAGCTGCATTTACGCCGGGTCAGTTAGGCACCGCCGGTTCACGCCCGTCGCGAACGAGTTCCGGTACCGCATGTTCATGCTGTACCTCGACCTCGACGAACTCGATCAGCTCTTCGACGGCTTCTGGCTCTGGTCCGCGCGGCGGCCCGCGCCCGCATGGTTCCGCCGCGCCGATCACTACGGTGATCCCGGCCGGCCGCTCGCCGAGTCGATCCGCGAACTGGTCGCGCGCGAAACCGGCCGCAGGCCCGAAGGACCGATACGGCTGCTCACGCACCTGCGGTATTTCGGCTACTGCTTCAACCCGGTGAGCTTCTACTACTGCTTCGACCCCGACGGCGCGGTCCGCGACATCGTGATGGAAGTCAACAACACGCCGTGGGGCGAGCGGCACTGCTACGTGCTGCCGCGAAGGGGCGACGGTGGCCAGGCCATGCGGTTCGACTTCGACAAGGCGTTTCACGTCTCGCCGTTCCTGCCGATGGACATGCACTACAGGAGCCGCCTGACCCCGCCGGGCGAGCAGCTCTTTGTCGGCATCGAGAACTGGCGCGAGGGCGGGCGCGTATTCGACGCGCACCTCGCGCTGAAGCGCGAGCCGATCACCCACGCGGCGCTCGCACGGCAGCTCCTCACCGACCCGCTCGTCACGGTGCGAGTGATTGCGCTCATCATGTGGCAGGCGCTGAAGCTGTGGGCAAAGCGCGCGCCCTACCACCGGCGAGACCGCGCCGCGCAGGCGGGCGGCTCGGCGACGCCGTGACGGAACCCCGGCAAGGAATCACCGTCCCGGAGCGGGCGCGGCAGGCGACGGCGCAAACCGGCCCGGCGACCCGCGCCCTGCGCCGGCAATTCTGGCGGCAACTGTCGCGGCTGCGGCACGGCCGGCTGGTCGTCCGCGACGCGCTGGGAGAGGCGGCCTTCGGCCCGCCGGGCGAAGCAGAAGTGGTGGTCCGCATCCACGACCCGTCGGCCTACGTGGACATCGCCACCGGCGGCACCATCGGCGCCGCCGAAGCCTACATGCAGGGCAAGTGGAGTGCCGCGGACCTGCCCGCGATGGTGCGGATCTTCGCGGCCAACCGCGAGGTGATGAACGACATCGAGGGAGGGCTTGCGGCACTTGCGGCGCCGTTACTGCGGCTCTCGCACTGGCTGCGGCGTAATACGCCGCGCCAGTCACGGCGCAACATCGGCGCGCATTACGATCTCGGCAACGAGTTCTACCGGCTGTTCCTCGATCGCACGATGAGCTACTCCGCCGGCATCTACCCGCGAGCCGACAGCACACTCGAGGAGGCCGCCGTGCACAAGCTCGACGTCATCTGCCGCAAGCTCGAACTCGGGCCACGGGACCACCTGCTCGAGATCGGCACCGGCTGGGGCAGCCTCGCAGTGCACGCGGCGCAGCGCTTCGGCTGCCGCGTGACGACCACGACCATATCGGCACGCCAGCGCGAGTACGCCCTGTCGCGCGTGCGCGAGGCGGGACTCGACGAGCGCATCACCGTGCTCGACGAGGATTACCGGCAGCTCACGGGTGAGTATGACAAGCTGGTGTCCGTGGAGATGATCGAGGCGGTCGGCCTCGGATACCTCGAGCAGTACTTCCGGGTCTGCGCGGCGCGCCTGAAACCGCATGGCCGCATGCTCCTGCAGGGCATCGTCATCGCCGACCACATCTTCGACCAGGCGCGCCGTTCGGTCGACTTCATCCAGAAGTACATATTCCCGGGCGGCGCCCTGCCCTCGCTCGGCGCGATCCAGGCCGTTGTGCGGCGCGCCACAGATCTGCGGCTCGTGCACCTGCAGGACATCGGTGAGGACTACGCGCGCACGCTGCGTGAATGGCGCCGGCGCTTCCTCGCGCAGGCGGCCGCGCTGCGCGAGCTCGGCTTCTCCGAGGAATTCATCCGCATGTGGGAGTACTACCTGGCCTACTGCGAGGGCGGCTTCCTCGCGCGCGCCATCAGCGACGTGCAGCTGGTGCTCGACAAGCCGGGCGAGCCTTCCTGAGCGCCGCGGCGGGGAACCGGGCTGGAGTTCCCGCAGTCTTAACCAGCAGCCGCAACCCGCCGACAGCCGTGGAGGTGTGCCCTCATGAACACGAGAATCTGCGTTGCCGCGCTGCTGCTCGCCGGCGTCACCGCCGGCGCGGCGCAGCAGGCCGATCCGTCCCTCCAGGTCCGCAATCCGGAACTCAAGGTGCAGTGGCTGAGCGCGGATGCGCGCCTGCCGCCGTTCGACAAGGTCATGCTGGCGCCGTTCGAGTTGCAGTTCCGGCCGGTCGAGCCCATGGCCGGCCCGACGGGATACACCGGCGACCGGACGGAGTTTCCCGTGGCCGAGGACGATCAGCGGCAGCTCGCCGAGACGTTTGAACGGATTTTCCGCGAGGAGCTCGCCGAAAGCACGAACTTCACGCTGGTCGAGGAACCCGCCGCCGGGGTACTGCTGATCCGGCCGGCGCTGCGCGACATCGTTTCAAGGGTGCCGCCGGAAGAGCCGGTCGGACGTTCATACGTCTATGTCGACACCGTCGGCGAGGCGACCCTGGTGGTCGATTTCATCGATGCGGCCACCGGCCGCACGCTGGCCACCGCCGCCGACCGCCGCGCAGCAGAGCCCGCGGGCAGCATCGCGGATTTCGGCGCAGTGCGGGCGAACAAGGTCGGCGCCGGCCAGGAGGTCCGCAGGCTTGCCCGCCGCTGGGGCATGAACCTGAAGCGGCGTACCGAGCAGCTTTACTTCGAAGCCAAGCCGCGGTGATCGGCGCGCGGCTTGCGCCGCTTCCGATTACTTGATGCCCACGAGGCGGGCGCCGAGCGCGACCGCTTCGTCGACGCGCGCCGCGTACCCGTCTGCGCCGACCTTCCGCCACACGTTCTCAGCCTCGTCGAAGGCGGCACCCCCGACGATGATTTTCACCGGCCGCTCGCAGCGGCTGTGGATGCTGGCGATCGCCTGCTGTACACGCGGCAACTGAGTCGTCAGGGTCGCGCCGAGCAGCAGCAGGTCCGCCTGGAAGTAGCCGATTACTGCCGGCAGGTCGTCGACCGGCACGTCCGCTCCGAGAAAGATGGTGCGCCAGCCGGCCAGCTGATAGAGGTCGGCCACCGCCCGCAACCCGATGTCGTGGGCGTTGGAGGCCACCGCCGCCACGATCGCGCATTTGCCGTTGGGCGGCGCGCTTTGCGCACCCGTCACGAGCACCGCCATTGCGCGCTGCGTGGTGGACGTGACCATGTGCTCCTCGGCGACGCTGACCTCGCCGAGGTGCCATAGCCGGCCAACTTCGCGCTGGGCCGGCAGCAGCACGTCGAGGTACGCCGAGCGTACGTCGAGGCCCGCGCGCGTGGCGCCGAGCACCTCTTCCACCGCGCCGGCAATGTCGCCCTCCAGGACCTTCTGCAAATAGCGCAGCGCGAGGTTGTCCGCGGGCCGCGCCGGGTCGAGTTCCGGTCCGGTGGCCGCCGGTGCGCTCTCGAGCGCGCGCAGCGCCTGATCGAGATAATCGAGCGTGACCGCGCGGGCCGATTCAGGGAGCCGCTCGGCGAGAACCGCGCGCAGCGCCTCGATGCTGGCGCGGACGGAGTCCGTGTCCTGGTGACGGGCGCGAAAGGCCTTCGCGGTCCAGAGTACCCGCGAGACGAACAACTGCGGCTCGGCGGTGACGAGCGCCGCCGACAGCTCGAGCACCCGCTGGGTCAGGTGATGCTTCCAGCCGGTCAGCGCTTCGGGCCCGAACAGCTCGGCGAGCGCAGGCCGGGCCTCGAGCAGGGCCGCGGCCGCGTAGCCCGCATAACCGGCGGCGCCGCGCTCCAGCAGCTGGGCGGGAAAGGCGTGGGCGGCAACAGCGCTCATGACGGCGCTGGAGTTTACACCAGGCAGGCCGCGCCGGCGGCGAAACCCCGGCCGGCGCGGACCGTCGGCACCGGAATTCATCGGCGAATCTCCCCGTCTTTCGACAGCAGACCATTCGCCGCAGGCCGTGCTCCGGATTCAGGCTGCCGGCGGCCACCGCCGGCATTGTGCGCGACCGTCGCAGCCGCCCGGTGTCAGCGCTTCGGCAGGTCCTCGCCCCGCTGCAGCGGCGGCTGCCACTTAATTGCCGGATCCACCGTGTGATAGATCTTGCCGACCGTGGACTCGTCGTCCAGGCAGTCCACCACGAGTCGCGCCAGGTCCGCGCGGCTTATGACACCCATGACGGAATGGTCCTCGGTGCGGATGGCAGTGCCGCTCGCCGGCTCGTCGGTCATGCCGCCCGGCCGGAGGATGGTGTATTTCAGTCCGCTCTCGATCAGATAATTCTCGGCGAGCGTCTTCAGGCGAATCACCTCGCCAAGCACCTCGAGCACTTTCGGCGCCACCGCACCACGGCTGTCGCCGGCGCCGATGACGGTCACGAGCAGGATGCGCGGAATGCTGATGGTCAGATTCCTCGCCGCATCGACGATCTGCTTCACGCCTTCGAAGTCCGGCCGCGGCAGCTGGCCCCGCTTGCCGCCGATCGTGCACACCACGGCGCGGAACCGTCCCGCGGCGAACGCCTTGCCGACCGCGACCGGGTCGAGCGCGTCGCCGTACACGATCTGCTGCAACGGCAGTTTCTTCAGCTCCGTGAGGTCGGACTCGGGCCGCGCGAACGCGGCCACGGTCTCCCCCCGGCCGCAGAGTATCTTCGCCACCTCCAGCCCGGTCTCGCGGCTGGCGCCGAAAATGAGGATGCCTTCTGCCATGCAATCTTCCCGCTAATGATCGACGTGCCCGAGATCCCGATCCGGCGCGACGATATCGCGCACCATCTGCTTCAGTTCCTTCGCCTCCGGGAAATGTCCCCGCTCCTTGCGCGACCACACGGTGCGCGAATCCACGCGGATCTCGAATATGCCGCCGGTGCTTCCGGGGATGAGCGCCACCTCGCCGATCTCGGCCTCGAAGGTGCTGAGCAGCTCCTGGGCCAGCCAGGCGGCGCGCAACAACCATTTGCAGCCCGTGCAGTACTCGATTTCGACCCGGACCTTGTCCGCCATCGCCGCTCGCCTCCTCCGCCCGCGCATCATAGCGCGCTTGCCGCCCGGCCGGCTCGCGCGGATGATATCCGGCCGCCGCCGAGCGATCCGCATGCAACGCATCACCCGCCACATCGTGCTCGCCGCGGCCAGCTTCGCCGGGCCACTCGCAGCGGCAGCGGCCGCGCCGCCCGGCGCGGCCCTCGACCGCGTCAGCCTGACGCTGTCGTGGCTGTGCCTCCTGCTGTTGGCCTCGGCACTGCTGGTAGGGCCGGCGCACACGCTGCGCACCGGCCGCCTCCTGACCAACAGCCTTCTGCGGCGCGACCTCGGGATCTGGAGCGCGCTGACCGGCCTGGCGCATCTCGTGCTGGCCTTCGAGATCTCGATGACACCGGCCTACATCCAGCTCTACGTGGACGGCGCGAGCGGCTGGCCGGGCCCGGAAGGCCGCCGTGAGATCTATCAATGGGCGGTGATCGGCAGCCTGATCGTCGCCGCACTGTTCGGGTTGCTGCTCGTGCTGTCGAACAACCTGGCGCTGCGCGGCCTCGGACCGGTCACCTGGAAACGCCTGCAGCGTTCGAGCTACGTGGCCTTTGCGCTTACCGTCGCACACAGCGTCGCTTTCCAGCTGATCGAGTCGCGCAGCGCCTGGCTGGTGGCCGCGCTCGTGCTCGTCACCGCCGCCGTGGTCACGGGCCAGCTCGCGGGTTGGGCGAGCGTGCGCTCCGCGCGCCGGGGGTCGCCATCTTGAGCGCCATGCGCCTGTGGTCGCTGGAAGGCAACCGCCAGCGCCTCGATGGCGGCGCGATGTTCGGTAACGCGCCCCGCACACTCTGGCAGACGTGGCTTTCCGCCGACGAGCAGCATCGCGTCACGCTCGCCTGTCGCGGGCTGCTGGTCGAAGACCTGAACGGGCGCCGGGTGCTGTTCGAGACCGGCATCGGCGCGTTCTTCGAACCGCGCCTCAAGGAACGCTACGGGGTACTCGAAAGCGAGCACCGGCTGCTCGCCTCGCTCGCCGCCCGCGGCCTCAGCGACGAGGACATCGACGTGGTCGTCCTGAGCCATTTGCACTTCGATCACGCCGGCGGCCTGCTGGCGGCGTGGCAGGAGGGCCGGCCACGGCGGCTGCTGTTTCCGCGCGCGCGCTTCCTGGTCAGCGCGGCGGCTTTCGAGCGCGCCGCGAACCCGCACCCTCGCGATCACGCCTCCTTCATCAGGGAGATGCCGGAGCTGCTGAAGAAAACCGGCCGGCTCGAGCTCCTCGAGAACGAGCGCTCGGCTCTGCTCGGCGCGACGGTCCGGTTTCGCTTCAGCGAAGGCCACACGCCGGGGCTGATGCTCGCCGAAATCGGCGGCGACGGCGGCGTGGTCTTCTGCTCCGACCTCATCCCCGCCAGGCCGTGGGTGCACCTGCCGGTCACCATGGGCTTCGACCGCTACCCCGAGCGGCTGATCGACGAGAAGCGCGGGCTTCTCGACGAGTGGATCGCGCGCAGGCTGCGGCTCTTTTTCACGCACGACCCCGAATGCGCGCTGGCCACGCCCGTGCGCGACGCCGTCGGCCGCTACCGCACCATTCTGGAGCAGGGGCGCGTCGAGGGGCTCGCGCTCCCCGATACGGAACCTAACCCTCCAGGACGAACGTCACCCGCATCCGCACCCGATACTCGGTGACCTTGTTCGCGCTGACCACCACTTCCTGGTCGCGGATCCAGGCCCCCGTGATGTGCTTGAGAGTCTTGCCGGCCGTCTTCCACCCGTTGCGCCGGCCATCGTCGACGCTCTTCTTCGAGCCGGCGGTGACTTCTATGGTCTTGGCACCGCTCATTGTTTTTCTCCTGTTGTGTGGCGGCTGGCGGCCCCAGCATCCGTCGGCGAGCGCCGGCGGTCAATAACCCCGCAATTTCAAGCGTTGCCGCCGCGGCCGGACGAGCGGATCCGGACCACCGACACCAGGGAGACGACCACCATCACGACACAGCCGGCTGCTGCCGCCAGCCGGACCGCGCGGGCCGTCTCCAGCGATTGCATCACGATGCCGAGCGAGGCCCAGGCGAACACCGCCGTGTAGACGGGATCCCCGGTCCGAACGCCTATGGCCGTGTAGATGGCGGTTGCCGTGACGACCGTGAGGATCGCCCAGTCCTGCATCGGCAATGCAAACGGGTAGACGCCGAGATCGTAGAACCAGGCCGCCAGGTTCGCGAGTGTCGCGGTGTTGATCCAGGCGAGGTACAGGCTGAACGGCGTGTCCACGCAGAGGCGCTCGCCAATCGAGGACGCCGGCCCGGACCGAAGGCGCACGTAGATGAAGAGCAGGCTCCCGAGGAGTATGAACATGAGGACCAGGCTCGCGGCGATCTGCTCGTAGTGCCACATGAAGATCCACGTGGCGTTCGCGAGGCAACTCACGAGGTAGGCCGGCTCGATGCCGCGCACCCGGGCGGCCCGGCCTGCAGGGACGCGCGCCGCGAAGACGCCAAACGCCATGAGACCGAGGTAGATGATGCTCCAGATGGAGAACACCCAGCCGGCGGGCGTAAAGCCCGTCGGGTAACGCGCGCTCACCTCGCCGGTGCTGACGCCGTTGATCGGAACGATGTTGGCGGCTGCGTTGACCGCGATCACGGCCAGGGTCGCGAGGATCGCAAGATACCTTCGCATGCGTCACTCCTTCTATGTTCGCGATCAAAACGGGCCGACCACGCCTGCGTGCTCAATCCGTCCCGCCGCCGGGCCGGGATGCGCCATGCTAGGATCAGGCTGCGCCATGGAGAAAATCAATGCAACGGCGACGACGGACACTGCTGGCCCTGGCGGCTCTGTCTTCCGCCCCCGGATGGCTGACTGCGCTGGCGGCAGACGAAGCCGCCATGACTGAAGCGCGCCTGCTCCTCAGCAGCTTCGAGGGACGCGAGGACGTCATTGTGCCCGGTGGGCGCTGGCGTGG
>CAZFWB010000122.1:8457-10081 GCA_964522655.1 uncultured Chromatiaceae bacterium
CTACCGCTCCTGAGCGGGCGCTTACTCGTCCAGGAACCGCCGCGTGATGCCCGCGTAGGCGTCGATCCGGCGGTCGCGCAGAAACGGCCAGCCCTGGCGCTGGCGCTCGATCTCGCCGCGATCCAGTTCCGTGAGCAGCAGCGCCTCGCGATCCGGCGGCCCCTTGATGAGGATGCGGCCGTCGGGCGCCGCGACGAAACTCTGCCCCCAGAACTCGATGCCGCCTGCCCCGCCCGGATCCGGCTCGAAGCCGGTGCGGTTGACGGCGACGACGAAACAGCCGTTGGCGATCGCGTGCGCTCGCTGGATCGTCTCCCACGCCGCGTGCTGCCGCTCGCCGAGCTGCGCCTTCTCTTCGGGGTGCCAGCCGATCGCGGTCGGGTAGACGAGAATCTCGGCGCCGGCGAGCGCCGTGAGCCGGGCGCCCTCCGGGTACCACTGGTCCCAGCACACGAGCACGCCGAGGTTGCCGGCAGCGGTCGGAAAGGCGCGGAAGCCGAGGTCGCCCGGCGTGAAATAGAACTTCTCGTAATAGCGAGGGTCGTCGGGGATGTGCATCTTGCGGTACTTGCCGACCACGCCCTTGCCGCCGTCGAGGACGGCGGCGGTGTTGTGGTAGAGGCCGGCCGCGCGCCGCTCGAACAGCGACAGGACCACCGTCACTCCGTGCGCCGCCGCCAGCGTCTGGAAGGCCTCCGTCGTCGGGCCCGGCACCGGCTCGGCCAGGGCGAATCGCGCCGCGTCCTCGGACTGACAGAAGTAGCGCGAACGGAACAGCTCCGGCAGGCAGATCAGCCGCGCCCCCGCCTCGATCCCCTGGCGGGTGAAGTCGAGCGCGCGCTGCAGGTTCGCCGCCGGATCCTCGCCCATCCGCATCTGGACCAGGGCAACTTTGAGCTTGCCGCCCGGCGCGCTCACCGCGCTCAGCCTGCCGTGCAGTACGTGCTCTCGTTGAAGCACGCGGTGTACTGGTCGAGGATCTGCATCGCCACACCCGGGCGCACCTGTCCTGCGTCGATCTTGCGGCGGACCAGCTCGCTCATGCGGCGATTGAGGTCATTGGGGAAGTACTGCACCTGCGCCAGCATCTCGTGCACCGTCATGCCCGGGATTACCTTCTCGATCCAGAAGTTACCCGGTTCCTCGGCGTCCGCGTAGACATGCACCTCGGGCACGCGCCCGAACAGGTTATGGGTGTCGCCCATGATGTCCTGGTAGGCGCCGACCAGGAAGACGCCGATGTAGTACGGCTGCTCCGCCTGCAGCGAATGCACGGGCAGGAAGCTCTTGTCGTCCAGCGCCGATATGTAGTGCGTCACCTTGCCGTCGGAATCGCAGGTGAGATCGACGATCACCCCCCGGCGGTTCGGGTTCTCCTCGAGCCGATCGATCGGCATGATCGGGAAACCCTGGCCGATGGCCCAGTGATCGAGCATCGACTGGAACACGGAGAAATCGCACAAGTAGAGGTCGGTCAGCCGCTCCTCGAGCTCGGCGAGCTCATCGGGCACCGGGTCGAGCTCCGCGGCGCGCAGCCGCGGCAGCAGTTCGGCGCATACCGTCCAGTAAAGCCGTTGCACGGCGGCCAGCTGCTCGAGCGGCAGGTAGCCCAGGCTGAAGCGCT
>CAZFWB010000123.1:0-9905 GCA_964522655.1 uncultured Chromatiaceae bacterium
CGTCGGTTTCGACATCGGTCTCCCGCTGGAGGCGCAGGCCCCTGGAGAGCACGAACCACATCAGTGGCAGCAGCCCGCCGAGGACGAAGACCGCTCCGCCGATCATGCGCAGGTAGGTCAGCGTCACGAACACCGGGCCCTTGATGACCTCCGCCGTCCGCGCGTACCAGAACCCGTCCGTCAGGACCAGGTAGATCTGGTACAGGCCGACCGGGAACAGGTCGAGGAACATCATGAGCGCGAGCCCGATCTGCAGCGACCAGAAGGACGTGCGCACCAGCTTCTCGCTCCAGGCGGATTTCTGGAACAGGTGCTGGCAGCAGAACAGGAGGCCCGCCAGCGCAACGTTGCCCTTGACGCCGAACATTGCCGCGTGAGCATGGTTACCGGTCATGTAAGTGGCATGCTCGTAGTAGTTCACCAGCGGCAGTGTGATCAGCGATCCGAAGACGCCGGCGCCGAAGATGTTCCAGAAGTTCACCGCGAGGATGAACAGCCAGACACCCTCCATCACGAACGTCTGCTTGCCCTGGACACGGAACTGGTTCGCCTTGACCCCTTCCTGCCGCATCTGCCACGCATCGAGTGTCAGGAGCAGCAGCGGCAGCACCTGCAGGGTCGAGAACACGCTTCCGACCGCGATGATGCCGGTAGGCTTGGCGATCCAGTAGAAGTTGTGCGAGATGCCGTTCAGCGCAGTGACGAAGAACAGCATCACGGCCAGGAAGATGACACGCTCTGCCATCAGCCTGGTCACCAGGCCCATCTGGACCAGCAGGTAGGCGACGATGACGGTCGTGAACACCTCGAAGGTGACCTCGACCCACATGTGGACGGTCATCCAGCGCCAGTAGTCGGAGATGGCGAAGTTCGAACTCGGCGTCATGAGGACGCTGAAGAACAGAAACAGCACCATCACGCCGCTACCCCACAGCAGCCACGCCGGCACGGACCAGACATTCTTCATGCTGATCCAGGGCTTGACTCCGCGGTAGATGATGTAGATCCACAGCGTGAAGCCGCCGAGCAACAGCAACTGGAAGAAACGCCCGAGCTCGATGAACTCCCAGCCCTGGCTGCCGAACCAGTACGCCATTTCGTCGCTTATCCAGCCTCTCTGGCCGGTGTAGATGCCGCCCAGCGCCCCGATCGCCACGACCACGGCGATGCCGAACAACAGGTTGATCAGGAACTTCTGGCCCTTCGGCACCTTGGCCAGTCTGGGCAGGAAGAAGATCGTATAGCCCACCCAGGCCATGAAGAACCAGAAGATCTGCAGCAGCGTGTGATAGCTGCGCGAGACCGTGAACGGAATGAGCTCGTTCAGATTGATTCCAAACGGACGAACGAAGTCCGTCGCGCTGATGATGCCCGCGAGCACCTGCAGGCCGAAGACGATGATGGCCAGCGCGAAGAACTTGTAGGTCGAGCGCTGGGTCGGCCGGACGTAGCCGTTCTCCAGGTCCGTCGTCGTCAGCCAGTGGCCATTGCCGCCGTTCTGCGCCTCGAACAGGTCGACCGGCTGCATCTTCATCTGGCCGTAGACGTACAGCACAATGCTGATACCCACCCAAAGGGCGAATATGGACACGAAGGTCCAGATGAACGTCGCGGTAGTGGCATAGTTGCCCGCGTCAGGATCATAGGGCCAGTTGTGCGTATAGCTGTACTCCTCGCCCGGACGGTTGGCCGCAGCAACCCAGCCGCCCCAGAAGAAGAACGCGCTGAGCGCACGCAGGTTGTCCGCCCCGGAAACCTGATTCACCGGATCCATGCGCTCCGGGTAGGTCGGGTCGGTGAACATCAGGGTGTAGTGCTTGACCAGCTCTTCGAACGCGTACACCTGCCCATCGGTCAGCACGATGTGCTGTGCGTTCTCGTCGTAGGTGTTGTTGTGCAGCTCCCTGATGACCCGCTGCGAGATCGCGTCCTGCTCGAAGGGAGTGAGTTCGCTCACGCCATTGCGTGCCTTCATCTCCTCGGCGTAGTACTGACGCATGGCCACCACGGTCCGGTGCAGCGCGTCGGCGCTGAAGTCCGGGCCGCGGTCGGCGCCGTCACCCCAGAAAGAGCCATAACCCATGAGTCCCCTGAGATGGAAGATCTCCTTGCCACGCTCGATCTGCGCCTGGGTGATGTACGTTTCCCCGCTCGGGGTCACGTAATCGACCAGTGGCGGCGCGCCCGAATACGTCTGCTGGCCCAGGTACACCAGGCCAACCACGCTGATCAGCGCCACGATCATGAAATGCGTGAACCAGTTCTTCTTGTTCAGCAACCACAGCGCCAGGTTGCTATCACCTGGACTTGCGACTGTTTTGGTAGTCATGGTCAAAGCTCCTTAACGTCCCGCCATCATCCGATTTGAACCATCGTCGAGGCTAAGCTTGATAGTTTCAGCCGTCGAGTAAATGACCTGGATCAATCACCTGTAGGTAGTTATACGTAAAATCTGTCTCGCTTCTCTGTTCCGTTCCGTCTGTGTGCGGCAGACCTGCTTGCCGCTGTCGCGACCACCGACGGTCATTGCGGATTTTTTTTTACACCCATTCAGACCAAAGTTGACCGTGACAGCGATGCGGATAGTACTTATCTTTAGCTGAGGCTCTGGCGGGCGGGTGCTGGTTACGCACGAACGGCATGAAGAAGACAATACTTTCCTGGTTCAGGTCGGACACGGATGAAATTCCCGCCGACGGACCCTTCGAGATGCATGGTGACGGCGGCGAGGTGCGTTGCAGAGGCACCTACCTGAACGGACAGCTCGACGGCGCGTATGAGTCCTACTACGAGGGCGGTCAGACTGAATTCAAGGGGCAATACCGGGACGGCCAACTCGATGGCCCACAGGAGTGGTTTCACCGTAACGGCCAGGTGCGGGAACGGCAGGCGTACAGGGACGGCAAGAAGGACGGCCCCTGGGAGCTGTTCCACGAGAACGGCCAGTTGCGCTCGAAGGGGTCCTATGTCACCGGTGAACGCAATGGCCCGTTCCAGGCAATCTTTCCGAACGGCCAGCTTCGATCAGAGGGCACGCACAGCAACGACAGGCGCGACGGCCAGTATGTGGCCTTCCACGAGAACGGCCAGGTGGAAGCGAGGGGCAGCTTCAGCGCCGGAAAAAAGGAAGGCCCCTGGGAGCGCTTTCACAGCACCGGGCAGCTGGCGGAAAAAGGCGTGTTCCGCAACGACGGCCCTGACGGCGTGTTGCAGTCCTTTCACAGCAACGGCCAGCTGAAGTCGAAGGAAACCTACGTCGACGGCGAAAAAAACGGTCCGTTCGAGTCATTCACGCCGGACGGCAGACTCAAGGCGCGGGGCACGTTCCGGAACGGAGTCCTCGACGGCGAGTACGAACTGTACGATGACAACGGCAGCGTAACGGAGAAAGGCACCTACCGCGACGGGGTGCTTCAATAGCAGGCCTGGGTGACGGACATGCTCAAGCTCTTCTTCACGATGTTGCGGAAGGCCGGGCTCATATCGCGCTTCAGCCGCCCTGAAGGGCCGACCGAGTGCTTTTACCAGAACGGCCAGCCGGAATTCCGCGGAAGCTACCGGAATGGCAAACAGGACGGCCTGTGGGAGTTCTTCCACGAAAATGGCCGCCTGGAGTTCCGCGGCAATTTCAGGAACGGAGAACGCGACGGCCCCTGGGAGCTGTACTACGACAGTGGCCGGCTGAAGCTGAAGGGCAATTCGCGCGAGGGCAGACCGGAAGGTGCGTTCGAGCGCTATTTCGAGACCGGCCGTGTCTGGGAGCGCCTGACCTATCGCGACGGTGAACTCGACGGGCCCTACGAGAAATACTTCGAAAACGGCCGGTTGAGCGAGCGCGGCAGCTATCGGGAAGGCAGGCCAGACGGATTCTGGGAATATTTCTACCCGAGCGGCCAGCTGCGAAAACGCGGTCACTTCAGGAACCGCACGCGACACGGGCTGTGGGAGATCTTCGACGAACAGGGTCAGCTGCAGGCGCAACGGGTCTTTCCGGACTGAAGGCGGCGGAGACAGTCGCACTCAGCCAGGCCGTGATGCCGGGGAACGCAGCCCCGCGGTGATCTCCGCAGATTTGCGGATGGTGCCGTGCGGCAGCTACAGTCACCATTTATTGACTCGTCAATCGCACGTGGCCGCAACGCCGACGGTCGGTGGGATAAGTGCTCATGCTCAAAAAACTCAATGCCTGGCAGAAGTTCTGGGGCCTTTTCGCGGTGGTGTTTTTCGCGTCTACCCTGGCCCTGATCGCGACTGCGTGGCCGCGCCGCGACCCCGCTGTCGTTTCCGACCTCGGCTCGCCCGAGTGCCGCGCCTGGACCGTAATCGGGGAAGCCGACTTACCGGCGTTTCAGCCGGGTCCCGGCGAGCCGTGCTACGCGCTGCGCTCGTTTCTGTATCACGAGCGGACCGTCATTCGCTCCGAGAGCGAATACGACCGCTACCGTTTTGGTGCGGGCCTGAAGAAAGGACTCACCTTCCTCGCGATATGGGCCGGCTTCATGGGATCGGTCTATCTGCTCGGCGTGGCCGGTGTGGCCGCCATGAGAGTGCTCACCCGGAGCAAGCGCCCGAGGACCGGGTCGTGAGACTGTCGAGCAGACCCGCCGCCACCCGCCGTTACGAAATGGAGGTCTGAGCCACCACTGCGGCGCTGATGGTAGGTGCACAATCAGGCCATGTTGCTGTCCATCATACTCGGCTACCTGATCGGCGTACCGGCCACCTTTTTCCTGACGCGCCGGCTGCTGAGGATGCTCGCAAAGCGGATGACGGCGGGCGAAGAGCAACGCCGCTGGATCAGGCTCGTCGGCGGAGTGCTCGGCACGTTGGCGCTGGCGCCCGCCGTATTTGCCGGCGTGATCTTCGCCGGTTACATGGGCCAACGTCCGGGCGGCACGATAGCGAACGTGATGGGACTGGAGGATCTCACGGTGCCGACGATAGTCGGCGTGGCGCTCGCCGTGGGAACGCTTCTCATCGTCGCCGTCGCCGCGACCCTCGGCGCCTTTCTCGGCCTGATGATGTCACGGGCGATCTTTTCCAGACGTCAGCCCTGACCGGAACCGCCACCGCTGCGCGGCTGCAGCCCGGGACCACGGCCCCGGAATCTGCACGGCGGCCGGCAACGGCGCAGGCGCCAGCCCCAGCGGGCGGCAGTGCGCTACCGCTCGAGGAACCTGAGCTTGTCGGGCACGCCGTCCCACTCCTCGGCATCGGGTGGTGGCGGCTTGCGGGTCTTGATGGTGGGCCAGACGGCTGCCAGCTCTGCGTTCAACCGTACAAATACCCTCTGATCCTTCGGTACATCCCTTATTTCCATTATGGCGCCGACCGGGCAGGCTGGCACGCAGAAGACGCAGTCGATGCAGGCGTCAGGATCGATGACCAGGAAATTGGGACCTTCATGAAAGCAATCGGCGGGACAGACGACGGCACATTCGGTGTGCTTGCAGTTGATGCAATTACCGGTAACGACGAATGGCACGCCTGCTCCTTTTCGCGACACGACGCCACAGCGCCGGAAAGCGCGGGCCGGGCCACTGAGTGCGGCTAATCATACATGGACAGGTTTCGATTACAGCGCCCTCGCCTCTTCGCACTCGCCCGGGAAGCGGACTGCGAGGCCGCTTTCTGCGATCCGCCAGAGCCGGCTGCCGCCTTTCGCTACGCGAGGCTGCCGGCACAGGCCACGCGCGAGTCAGCCCGCAGCAGGCCCGGCGATACAGAGTTCGCCTGCGGCGGTCCCGCCACGGTTTCATCGGTCCCATCCGGGGCGTCCGGAATTCGCCACCAGCCACCTGCGACGCGTGGTAATTTGCGGCGTCGTCAGCAACCGCGTGGAATCACATGATCACGGTCGATGGAAACGACGGCTGCGCGACGGTCGCCTACAAGCTCAGCGAGGTCATCGCCATCTACCCGATCACGCCCTCCTCGCCGATGGGCGAGCAGGCCGACAGCTGGTCAGCCAATGCGCGGACGAATCTCTGGGGCGCGGTTCCGCGCGTGATCGAGATGCAGAGCGAGGCGGGCGCCGCCGGGACGGTGCACGGGTCCCTGCAGCGGGGCGGGTTGGCCACCACTTTCACGTCGTCGCAGGGCCTGCTGCTGATGATCCCGAACATGTACAAGATCGCGGGAGAACTGCTGCCCGCCGTGTTCCACGTGGCCGCGCGCAGCGTGGCCACCCACGCGCTGTCCATATTCGGCGATCACAGCGACGTCATGGCCTGCCGCGGCACCGGCTTCGCCATGCTGTGCGCCGGCTCAGTGCAGGAAGCGCACGATTTCGCTCTACTGAGCCACGCGGCAGCGCTGGAGTCACGGGTACCCATGCTGCATTTCTTCGACGGCTTCCGCACCTCCCACGAGGTCTCAAAGATCGAGCCGTTGAGCGACGAGCAGATACGGCACATGATCATGGACGAATGGGTGCACGCGCACCGCTCCCGGGCATTGTCACCGGATCGCCCGGTGATGCGGGGCACGGCGCAGAACCCGGACGTGTACTTCCAGTCACGCGAGGCGGTGAACCCGTTCTATGCGCGGCTGCCAGAGGTGCTGACTCGCCACATGGAGCGCTTCGCCCGGCTCACGGGGCGCCGCTACCAGCCGTTCGACTACGTTGGCGCACCGGACGCTGATCGCGTGCTGGTGATCATGGGCTCGGGGGCCGAAGCCGCGCACGACACCGTCGAGTACCTGAACGCGGGCGGCGCAAAGCTCGGACTGCTCAAGGTGCGGCTGTTCCGCCCGTTTTCCGGTGAGCGCCTGCTCTCAGCGATGCCGCCGACGGTGCGGCGCATCGCGGTGCTGGACCGGACCAAGGAACCCGGGTCCGCCGGCGAACCTCTCTACCAGGACGTCGTCACGGCCTTCGCCGAGCACCTCGGGACCGAGGCCGCGCGCTTCAGCTCGATGCCCATCATCGTCGGCGGTCGTTACGGACTGTCGTCCAAGGAATTTACGCCCGGCATGATCAAGGCGGTGTTCGACCACCTCGCGACGGAGCGGCCGAGAAACCACTTCACGGTCGGCATCCACGACGATGTCAGCAACGCGAGCCTGCCGTGGGATCCGCGTTTCGAGACCGCGGCAGATCGCACGACTCACGCAGCGGTCTTCTACGGGCTCGGCAGTGACGGCACCGTCAGTGCCAATCGCAATACGATCCGGATCCTCGGCGAGGAAACCGATTTCCACGCACAAGGGCATTTCGTCTTCGACTCGAAAAAGGCCGGCGCGGTCACCGTCTCGCACCTGCGGTTCGGCAACTCGCCGATTCGCGCCACCTACGAGATCGGCGCCGGCCAGGCTGGGTTCGTCGCCTGCCATCAGACCACCTTTCTCGAGACCTGCGAACTGCTGGACAAGGCCAAGCCCGGCGCGACCTTCCTCCTGAATGCGCCCTGGAAGCCGGAGCAGGCCTGGGACCGTCTGCCGCGCCACATCCAGGCGTACATCGTCGAGAAGCGGCTAAAGGTCCACGTCATCGACGCCTACGCGGTGGCGAGACAGGCGGGTCTCGGCCGCCGCATCAACACGATCATGCAGACCTGTCACTTCGCCCTGTCCGGACTGCTGCCGGCACAGGAGGCCATCGAACGCATCAAGGCTTCGGTGAAGCGAAGCTACCGCTCCAAGGGCGGCACGATGCTGGACGCCAACTTTGCAGCCATCGACCAGGCCCTCGCGCACCTGTATGAACTGCCGGTACCGGACCGCGTCACCGCGACGCATGGCAGGCGCGTGCCGGTGCCGGGAAGCGCGCCGTCGTTCGTGCGGGAGGTTACCGCCGAACTCATTGCCGGACGCGGTGACAGCGTGCCGGTCAGTCGCGTGCCCGCCGACGGCACCTGGCCACTCGGCACCGCGGCCTACGAGAAGCGGCGGCTCGCGCTCGAGCTGCCGGTCCTCGAGCCCGACATATGCATCCAGTGCGGGAAATGTGCGTTCGTCTGTCCTCACAGCGCGATTCGCGCCAAGGTCTTCGACCCGGCCCGGCTCAAGGACGCCCCGGAGGACTTCCGTCACGCCACCGTCGTCGGACCGGAATTCGACAAGGGCCTCGCCATCACCTACCAGGTGGCCCCGGAGGACTGCACCGGTTGCACATTGTGCGTCGACGTCTGCCCGGGTCGCGACAAGACCAACCGCAGCCGCAAGGCGCTGAACCTGCATCCTGCTGAACCGATCCTGGAGCGCGAGCGCGCCAAGTGGAATTTCTTCCTGTCACTGCCCGAATACGATCGGCGCAAGGTGCGCTGGGATACGCTGAAAAGCGCGGTGGTCGCACAACCCCTGTTCGAGTTCTCCAGCGCCTGCGTTGGTTGCGGGGAGACCCCCTACATCCGGCTCGCGACACAGCTGTTCGGCGACCGCATGATCATCGCCAACGCGACCGGCTGCTCCTCCATCTACGGGGGCAACCTGCCCACGGCGCCCTACACCACGGATGCGGCCGGCCGTGGTCCCGCCTGGTGCAATTCACTGTTCGAGGATAACGCCGAGTTCGGGCTTGGCATCCGCATCACGCTCGACGAGCAGCTCGACCATGCCCGCCAGCTCCTGGAGAGCCTGCGCGCGGAACTCGGCGCCGACCTGGTGTCCGGCCTGCTGGAGGCCGACCAGAGAGAGGACACCGGCCTTTATCAGCAGCGTAGGCGTGTCGAGGAACTCAAGTCGCGGCTCGAGCGCCTCGATTCGCCGGCGGCGCGCAACCTGCTCAGCATAGCCGACGTGCTCACCCGCAAGAGCGTGTGGATCATCGGCGGCGACGGCTGGGCCTACGACATCGGTTTTTCCGGGCTCGATCACGTGCTCGCGTCCGGCCGCAACGTGAACATACTGGTGCTGGATACCGAGGTGTATTCGAACACCGGTGGACAGATGTCGAAGGCCACGCCCCGCGCCGCAGTGGCCAAGTTCGCCGCCAGCGGTAAGTCGGTGCCAAAGAAGGACCTGGCGATGATCGCGATGGCCTACGAGCACGTATACGTCGCCAAGGTGGCGTCAGGCGCAAAGGACGTGCAGACCCTGAGGGCGTTTCGCGAGGCAGAATCCTGGGACGGACCGTCGCTTATCATCGCCTACAGCCCCTGCATCGCGCACGGAGTCGACCTGCACCGCAATCTCCATCAACAGGACCTCGCCGTGAAGAGTGGTCACTGGAACCTGTTGCGCTATGACCCGCGGCTGCGCGAGACCGGCGAGAACCCGCTGGTGCTCGATTCGCGCGCGCCCAAGGTTCCGTACCGTGAGTTTGCGCAGACCGAGATGCGCTTCGGGATCCTGATGCGAACCCATCCGGAACTGGCGAAGAAGCTGCTCGACGAGGCACAGCGGGAAGTCCACGATCGTTACCGCCACTATGAGCAGCTGGCCGACCTGGACTATTCCACGGAGCCGGAGACCGGGGCCGACACGCCTGGCCCGGCGATAACGCCGACACGTGGCAGCAGCACAGGAGGAACCTGAACCCATGGACCTCAGCACCACGTACCTCGGGCTGCGTCTGAAGAACCCGTTCGTCCCCTCCTCCTCGCCGCTTTCCAAGCGGCTCGACAGCGCCCGCCAGCTCGAGGACGCGGGCGCCGCGGCGATCGTCATGTTTTCTCTCTTCGAGGAGGAGATCGAGGCGGACGAGCGGCTCGCCCTGCAGCTCAGCCAATACCAGGACATCGGGCACACGGAGGCTTCCAGCTACCTGCCGATGCACACGGAGTATCCCGGCAGGCGCGAGGAATACCTGAACCAGCTGCGCCGGCTCAAGGAGGCCCTCGACATCCCGATCATCGCCAGCCTGAACGGGACGACGCGAGGCGGCTGGGTGCGCCATGCCCGCGCGATCCAGGAAGCGGGCGCCGACGCGCTCGAGCTCAACATCTACTACATCGCCGCCGACT
>CAZFWB010000124.1:0-9880 GCA_964522655.1 uncultured Chromatiaceae bacterium
GAGGAACTCCTCGACCTCGTCCACCATCGCAACGTCACCAAGGTGGTGATGGGCCAGCCCTCGCGTCGCGGCTGGCGGCGCTGGCTGTTCGGCTCGGTGGTGGATGCGGTGGCAGGCGGTGGCCGCGACTTCGACCTCTACCTGGTCGGCGGCATGGAGTCCGGTCCGGGGGATTCGCCGCGCCTGGCGCGCGCGCTCGACGCCGATTCCGCGGATCTTCGCGACCGGAAGAAACGGCTCGACGGCTTTCTCTGGGGCGGCGCGGTCACGCTCGCCTGCACCGCGGTCGCCTGGCTGATGCGGGATGCCTTCGAGCTCGCCAACCTCATCATGGTCTACCTGGTCGGGGTGGTATACGTTGCGGTACGCCACGGGCGCGCGCCCTCGATCATGGTCTCGGTGCTGAGCGTAGTAATGTTCGATTTCTTCTTCGTGCCGCCCTACTACACCTTCGCCGTTTCAGATACCCAGTATCTGATCACCTTCGCGGTGATGTTGCTGGTGAGCCTGGTGATCAGCAGCCTGACGACGGGCGTACGCTCACAGGCGCGCGTGGCCGGCTACCGTGAACGCCGCGCCGCGGCCCTGTACGATCTGAGTCGCACGCTGGTGGCGAGCCATGATGAGCGCGAGATCGTGAGCACGGCCGTGCGGCGCATCGCCGAGGAGTTCCAGAGCCCGAGCGTGATCCTGCTGCCGGACGCCGAGGGCCGTATCCGCCATCCGCCCGGCCCGGCGACCGACACCGCGCTACGCGGCGCCGATCTCAGCGTCGCCCAATGGGTGTTCGACCATGACGAGGTGGCCGGTCAGGGCACGGATACGCTGCCGGGAGCGAGCGCCACTTACTTTCCGATCAACGGGCCGAGCGGCACGCTCGGCGTCCTCGCGATCCGCGCCGTCAACCTGCGTCGCATCTTCCTGCCGGAGCAGCAGCGGCTGCTCGAGACTTTTCTCGCGCAGACGGCGCAGGCGGTCGAGCGCGTGCGCCTCGCGGAAAAAGCCAAGACCACCGAGGTGCGCATTGAGGCCGAGACGCTGCGCAACGCGCTGCTATCCGCCATCTCGCACGACCTGCGCACGCCGCTCGCCGCGATCGTCAGCTCCGCGAGCAGCCTGGAGGAGCATCGCGGCGACGTGACGCTCGAGGCGCGGCGCGAGCTCATCCGCGCCGTCTACGAAGAGGCGCAGCGCATGGCCGGGCTCACCAGCAACATCCTCGACATGGCCCGCCTGGAGTCGGGTGCGGTCAGTCTCAACCGCCAGTGGCAGCCGCTCGAAGAGATCGTCGGTGCGGCGCTGAACCGGCTGCAACGCCGGCTCGAGCGACGCCAGGTGCACGTGCGGCTGCCGGCCGACCTGCCGCTGCTCCGCGTTGACGGGGCGCTGCTCGAGCAGGTCTTCGTCAACCTGCTGGAGAACGCGCTCAAGTACACGCCGCCGGGAACGCCGATCGACATCGCGGCGCGCGAGCTGGCCGATGGCGGTCCCATCGAAGTGAGCGTGGCCGACCGCGGTCCGGGCTTTCCGCCGGGTGAATCGGAGCACCTCTTCGAGAAGTTCTACAGGGCGAGAGGCCAGCGAGAAAGCGCGCAGAGCGGCGTCGGTCTGGGGCTCACCATATGCAGGGCGATCGTCGCCGCCCACGGTGGCACGATCCGGGCAGAGAACCGGGCGGGCGGAGGCGCCGTATTTGCGTTCACCCTGCCGCTCGACGAGCCCCCGCCCGCGATCGGCCCGGAGCCGGTGGAACGGACCGGGCCGGAGCTGCCGTGACGGAACACGGCGCCGTGGTGCTCTGTATCGAAGACGACCCGCAGATGCGGCGGTTCCTGCGCACGGGTCTCGGCGCGCACGGCTTCCGCGTCGTGGAGGCCGACACGGCCCGGCAGGGGCTGCTGGAGGCCGGCACCCGCCGGCCCGATCTCGTGATCCTCGACCTGGGCCTTCCCGACATGGACGGCGTCGAGGTCGTGCGCCGCCTGCGCGAGTGGACGCAGCTGCCCGTGATCGTGCTCTCGGCGCGCAGCATGGAGACCGACAAGGTGGCGGCGCTGGACGCCGGTGCGGATGACTATCTGACCAAGCCCTTCGGCTTTGGTGAGTTGCTCGCGCGAATCCGCGCGGCACAACGCCGGACAACGGCCACTGCGGGGGAACGGGGCGATGCATTCGAGGCGGGCGATCTGCGCGTGGATCTCAGGAATCGAGTGGTCACAGTCGGCAACCGCCGCCTGCACCTGACGCCGATCGAGTACCGGCTGCTGTCGGTCCTGATCCGCAACGCCGGCAAGGTCCTCACGCACCGGCAGCTGCTCCGCGAAGTCTGGGGGCCCGCTTACGTCGAGCGAAATCACTACCTGCGCGTCTATATGGCCCAGCTGCGCCACAAGATCGAGAAAGACCCCGCCCGTCCGCGTCTCCTGCTGACGGAAGCCGGGATCGGCTACCGCTTCGCGGTCGATTAACCATGCTCGTGCGGATTGCCTCGGCTCGCCAGGGACGTTCAGGCGTTCCGCCTCCCCCGGAATGATGCGGCGTGGTTCAGGTTGATCACGGCGAGCAACAGCAGTGCCGCGCCGCCGTTGTGCGCGGTCGCGACCCACAGCGGCAGACCGAACCACACCACGCTGATGCCGAGGATCATCTGCAGGCTGACCGCCGCGAGGACCAGCCAGCCGGCGGCGACCACCGGGCCGGGATCGATGTGCCGGCGCGTCGCGCGTCCCCCGACGATGATGAGCACGATCAGCGTCACGAGCGCGCCGAGCCGGTGGGTGAGGTGAATGGCGACCCGCGCGGCGGCGTCGAGCACGCCGCCCTCGTAGTTCACGCCGAGACCGCGCCAGAGCACGAACGCCTCGCTGAAGTCCGCAGCGTCCGGCCACCATTCGCCGGTGCACCTGGGCAGGTCCGGGCAGGCGAGCGCGGCGTAGTTCGAGCTGGTCCAGCCGCCGAGCGCGATCTGGGCGACGAGCACTCCGAGAGCGAGGACGGCGGGCGCAAAAGCCGCCCGGCTGGCTCCCCGCGCGGAGCCCGGCCTCTCTCGGGCGGCCTCCAGGATCAGCCAGAAGGCGAGCCCGAGCGTGGTGAGTCCGCCGAGCAGGTGTGCCACCACGATCAGCGGCTTGACCAGCAACGTCACCGTCCACATGCCGAGCAGCCCCTGGAAGACCACGGTCGCCAGCAGCACGAGCGGCAGCACGAGCGGCTGGCGCGGGTCGCGCCGGTTGGCGACAGCAAGGCCGGCGATGCCGACGATCGCCAGCCCCAGCGTGGTGGCGACGTAGCGGTGGATCATCTCGTTGCGGGCCTTGGTCGGGTCGAGCGGCCGGTCCGGGAACGCAGCCTCGGCCGCGGCATGCTCGTGCGCCTCGTCGGGCACCGTGAGCTGCCCGTAGCAGCCGGGCCAGTCGGGGCAGCCGAGGCCGGCGTCCGTAAGCCGCACCCAGGCGCCGAGCACGACGACGATCAGCGCAAGCGTGGCGGCCAGATAGAGCAGTCTGCGGTACCAGTCGTACATATGAGTTCTTTCCCGGGTCTGTCCTGGGTCGCGTTGGTGCCGATCAGCCAATCATCGAGACCTTCAGCAGGCGCTGCAGGTCCGTGTGGATACCCTTCATCGGGGTGCCGGCCGGGTAGCGCATCACGAGATTGCCCAGCGGATCGGCAAGGAGAATGTCGCCCTCACGGATCCCGCCGGCGATTGTGACGATTTCCGCCGCCACCTGGCCATCGGTAATCACCTCGATGCCGGGGTGCTCGGCCTCGAGAAACCCGGTGTCGGGTGCGCCGTCGGTTACCACGTACAGGCGCTCGACGCGGTCGAGATCGCGGCCGAGCGCGCGGCGCACCTGGCGCATGGCCAGCAGTGCCTGCCGGCACTCGGCGGCGCACTCACCCGGCCCGATATAAATGAGTGCCCACTTGCCGCGGCGCACGGCCTCGCCCGGGCGTTCGGCCGCGGCAAGCACCGGCACGGGCCGCGCCGGCTGGTACAGCACCCCGTGCTCCGTCGTGCCCTGCGGGCGCCACTGAAAGCCGCTGAAGTACAGCGCCATGGCCACCGCCATCGGGCCGAGAAAGACGATGGCGAGCAGCACCAGGGTGCGCCGTCCACGTTGCGCCTGATCGGTCATCTGTGCTCCGCAGGAGCCGCCCTGCGAAATCCAAGGACCGCATAGATTACGACCACCGTCGCCGCCAGCGCGAACCACTGTACCGCGTAGCCCAGGTGCTGCCGCGGCGTGAGCAGCGCCGGCCGCCACTCGCGGTGAAAACCGCCGGCCGCGTCCGGGTCGAGCAGCAGCTGGTAATCGCGCACCGGGTAGCCGAGCGCCGCGCCGATGTCCCGCGCGGTCGGATACAGCATGCGGCGCGGCCATGACGCGTTCTGCGGGTCGCTCGCCTGCTCGAGGACGAGCGCCGGGCGCGGCAGTTCGTCGAGCAGTCCCTGCACCGTGATCTCGCCGGCGCCGATTCCGATCTCGGGCAGGCGGTCGCGGTCCGGACTGGCGGCGACCCAGCCCCGGTTGACGAGGATGGCATCCGTCCCGGTCAGCAGCGGCGTGAGTACCTCATAGCCCGCCCGGCCGTCGCGGATGCGTGCGTCGAGCAGCACCTGGTGGCTCGCGTCGTAACGGCCGGTGGCGCGGATCCAGCGGTAGCGCAGCGCGGCGGCCGCCCCGTCGTCCGGCGGCGCGGGCAGCGGATGCGCCGCGGCAGCGTTGTCGAACGCCTGCAGCAGCGCGCGTTTCTCCGCGGCACGCGTGAGCTGCCAGAACCCCGCGGCAATGAACAGCGCGCCGAGCAGCCCCGCGCCCAGGGTGGCCCACCAGGGGGGGCGGATTCGGCTCGAGCGGCTGGCCACCTCGTCCTCGCAACGTCTCGTCGAGGGCGCATTGTGCCGCAAGACCGATGTGATCAGGCAGAATGCCGGCGATGAAACTCCTCATCGTGCTGGTGCTGCTCGGCATCCTGCTGAGCCTCGGGTCGGCGTTGTTTTATCTCGTGCGCGACAAGGAGGGTTCGCCGCGGCTGTTACGCGCGCTGACCATCCGCATCTCGCTTTCCGTCATCCTGTTCCTGGTGCTGATGGCGGCCTGGTACGCCGGCCTGATCGAGCCGAACGCCACGCCGCGTTAACCGATCGCGGCCGGACGACCGGGCCGGATGTCGCGGCGCCGAGCGGTCACAACATCAGCGATGAGCCGAGTGCCGGGAGGTTCAGCCCGGCGCACAGCGCTTCGGGGCCGAGCCAGTGCGCGAGGGTGCGGCCCGGCGACGGATGCCCGTGCGTCATCTGGCCGAGCTGCGCCAGGTAGAGCACCTGGGGCGGCAGCCAGCCGATCGACTGGCAATAGCGGCGGTCTACCTGCGCCCGGGCCAGCCGGCTCAACACGAAGGCGCGTGACAGGCTGCGGGATGAACCGTGCGCCAGAAACCACCAAAGGGTCGCGCGCGCTTCCCGCCGCAGGCCACGCCAGGCGTCAGCGGGTGGCAGGTTTGGCTGGGAGAAAAACGGAATGTGGGCGTAGTCGGGAAACTCGGTGCGGATGGTTGCTGCGTGCAGGGTGTAGTTTCCGACGAGCGCGGCCGGCAGGCTGATCATGAAGTCGAACAGATCGTGATCGAGGAAAGGCGCCACGACCTGCGCGCGGCGATGCCAGACCCCGTACGGCAGAAGCGCCACGGTTCGCCGCGTCCGGTTCCAGAACCAGAAGGCGGCCGTCGGGTTCGGTGCCGCAGCGAAACGCGCGCACTCCCGTGTGAAATGCCGGATCGCCCTCTCCCGCGACAGCCTTCGCCTGAGATCGGCCGCCAGGAAGGCGAATCGCTCGGAAGGCGGCCCGAGGAAATCTTCCGCCAGCTCGGTGAAACGCCCGTCCCTGAACGCCTCGTGCCGCTCGCGCGTGGTGATGCCGCGGCAGTCGGTGAAGACGTCGCCGGCCAGTCCGTCGAAAATCACCCGGGCCATGTCGCGCAGGTAATCACCGACGGGAAGGCCCCAGCCGTGCTCCAGGGTACAAAGGCCGGTCAGCCGGTTTTTCAGCTGCTCGCGCTCGAGCCAGCGCTCGTCCTGGTCGAGGACGACGTGGGCCACGCCCGCACTCCTGCAGACGTCGGCGGCGAGATCGACGTCGTGACTGGGCGCGCTGGGGAAAACCCGCGCCGTGACGGCGACCCGTGGCTTGCTGCCGGCGCGACAGAGCTCGAGCAGAATGTGCCGGGAGTCCATGCCGCCTGACAGTGCGACGGCAGCGTCACCGGCCAGCTCGAGTCGGAGCGCGATGGCTCGCCGGAACAGCTCGCCGTAGCGGCGACAGGCCTCGTCGTGGCCGAGGTCGTGCGCGACGTTCCCGAGCGGCATCTCGCCACGCGGCGCGTCCTGCGTCCCGCTCCAGACGTAGTCGGTGGCCGGCGGCAGCGCGCGGATTGCCCTGAAGGGCGTATCGTCGCCGACAAACGTGCCGAGCCGGAGAAACACTGCCAGCGCGTCCTCGTCGAGCTCGGTCGGGGCGCCATCCCCGATCAGCCGCTCGATCGACGTGGAAATTGCAAAGCCGCCGTTGCGCAGGACGTAGTACGTGGGCACCAGCCCGTAGCGATCATTGCGCACGAACAGGCGGTGTCCGTCCCAGCGCCACTCGACCCAGGCGCCGTCGGGTCGACGGTCTCCGGGGGAGGCCAGGCGATGGCCGATGAACACCTGGGGCGATCCGCGGGTGACGAATCGCGCGCCGTCGCGCTCGACGGCGAAGAACTGCGAGTCGTTGAGGGCGCCGAGCTCGGGCCCACTCTCCGTCTGCGACTGCAAGTCCTCCGTCACTGCCGTCATCCGTCCAATCCGCTCCGATTCACCGCACATCAGCCCGCAATGGTAGCCGCTGCGCGGCCCGATTCAGCGCCGATGCGCTCACAGTTAGGGGCATTGTTCTCCCGCTCGGGCAGCCACCAGCTTCAGCAAGGACTTTCGGCGGGGATCGAACTGCCGGAGGCGAGCCTGGGGCGGTCGTGTGAAGTGAGCGCAGCAGGAGCGAAGCAAAGCGGAACCCGAACTCGCGAAGGGCTGGGATGGCCGCAGCGAGCGTACCGCATCAGGCTCGCCTCCCGCAGACCCGGGCTCGAGGTCCTGCCGATCCGTGGCGCCGTTCTCGCCGATCGGAGAGGCACGCGAGCGTCGGCGGCAGGGATTTCGCGGCACGGGCTGCTGGCGGTGCCCGCCTACAGCCAGTACACGAAAATGAACAGGCCGAGCCAGACCACGTCCACGAAATGCCAGTACCAGGCCACCGCCTCGAAGGCGAAATGCCGGTCCGGAGTGAAGTGGCCGCGCAGGCAGCGCAGCCATATTACCAGCAGCATGATGGCGCCGATGGTGACGTGCAGGCCGTGAAAGCCGGTCAGCATGAAGAATGTGGTGCCGTAGATGCCGCTCTGCAGGGTGAGGTTGAGTTCATTGAAGGCGTGGATGTACTCGTACGCCTGCAGTCCGATGAAGATGAAACCGAGCAGGTAGGTCTGCAGCAGAAACAGCGACAGCTTGCCGCGCTCGCCGGCCCGCAGGGCGTGGTGTGCGATGGTGATGGTCACGCCGCTGGTGAGCAGGATGGCGGTGTTCAGTGCCGGGATGCCCCAGGCGGGCATCGACGCGAAGCTGCCGCCGACATCGGCCGGGCCATTGGACGGCCACTCGTTCTCGAAGTCCGGCCAAAGCAGCAGGTTCGTCCAGATGTCCGAGCCCTGGCCGCCGAGCCAGGGCAGCGAAAACACGCGGGCGTAGAACAGCGCGCTGAAGAACACTGCAAAGAACATCACCTCGGAGAAGATGAACCAGCCCATTCCCATGCGGAATGAACGGTCCACCTGCAGGTTGTAGTAGCCGCTTTCGCTCTCGTCGATGACCTGGCCGAACCAGCGGAACATCATGTAGATCAGCAGCAGGACGCCGCCGATCATCGCCCACTGGCCGATTGCCGCCTCGTTCAGCCAGGCCGAGAAGCCGCCGAGCAGGAAGAACAGCGCGATGGATCCCAGGATCGGCCAGCGGGTGCCGTGCGGGATGTAGTACTTGTCCTGGGCATGAACGGCCATAACAGTCTTTCCTTCAGGTGCGATCCGCCGCCGCGGCCGCGCTCGCCGACGAGGCAGCCGTGGCTGGCATCACGAACATCGTGTACGACAGGGTCAACCGGTCCACGTACTCGGGCAGGGCCGGGTCGAGATAGAACTGAACGATGAGTTCGCGGCTTTCCGCCGGGGCGAAGTCCTGCGAGCGGAAGCAGAAGCAGTCGGTCTTCTTCAGGTATTTCGCGCCCTGGCCCGGCGCCACGCTCGGTATCGCCTGTCCGGTGAGGGCACGATCGGTCAGATTGCGGGCGATGAATTTTGCCATATACAACTTGCCCGGCTGCGCTTCGAGCTTGCCCACCGCGGGGCGAAACTCCCACGGCGCATATTCGTTGACGCCCGCCACGAACTCGATGGTCACCAGCCTGTTTTCGTCGGCCGCTGCCGGCATCGGCGCGGCGGTCTCCGCCGTGCGTCCGCCGATGCCGGTGATCTCGCACAGCAGGTCGTAGAAGGGGACCAGCAGGAAGCCGAACCCGAACATCGCCGCGGCGAGCGCTGCCAGGCGCAGCGTGAGGCTGCGATTGCTGCGGCGGATTGAGCCCGGCGTCGTCACGGGTCAGGCGGCCAGGCGCAGGGCCTGCACGAGGTAATAGGCGACATAGAAAGCGAGCGCCAGCAGCGCGAGCAGCGCGGCGTTGCGCCGGATGCGGCGTTGCAAGCGGTCCTGCCCGTTCATTTGATCTCAGGCGCCTCTTCGAAGGTGTGGTAGGGTGCCGGCGAGGGCACCGTCCACTCCAGCCCGAACGGCCGGTCCCACACCTTCGCGCTGGCCTTTTCCCCGGAGCGCACACACTTCACCACCACGTAGACGAAAAGCAGCTGCGAGAACCCGAAGCCGAAGGCGCCCACGCTCGACCAGAGGTTCCAGTCGGCGAACTGCGTCGCGTAATCGGGAATTCGGCGCGGCATGCCTGCCAGGCCGAGGAAATGCTGCGGGAAGAACAGCAGGTTCACGAAGATGGTCGACAGCCAGAAGTGCCACCTGCCGAGCGTCTCGTCGTACATGTGTCCGGTCCACTTCGGCAGCCAGTAGTAGGCGCCGCCGAGTGCCGCGAACAGAGCGCCGGGCACCAGCACGTAGTGGAAGTGCGCGACGATGAAATAAGTGTCGTGGTACTGAAAGTCCACCGGGGCGAGCGCCATCATCAGGCCCGAGAAGCCACCGATGGTGAACATGAAGAGGAACCCTACCGCGAACAGCATCGGCGTCTCGAAGGTGATCGAGCCCCGCCACATCGTGGAAATCCAGTTGAAGATCTTCACGCCCGTCGGCACCGCGATCAGCATGGTCGACATCATGAAGAACAGCTCCCCGGCGAGCGGCATGCCCACGGTGAACATGTGATGCGCCCAGACGATGTAGGACAGAAAGCCGATGCTGGCGGTGGCAAACACCATGGACTCATGCCCGAACAGCGGCTTGCGCGAGAAGGTCGGGATGATGTGCGAGATGATGCCGAACGCCGGCAGGATGATGATGTAGACCTCGGGGTGGCCGAAGAACCAGAAGATATGCTGGAAGAGCACCGGGTCGCCACCGCCCGCCGCCTGGAAAAAGCTGGTGCCGAAGAACTGGTCGGTCAGCAGCATCGTGACTCCGCCCGCCAGCACCGGCATCGCGCCGATGAGCAGATAGGCGGTGATGAGCCATGCCCAGACGAACAGCGGCATCTTCAGCAGCGTCATGCCCGGTGCGCGCATGTTCAGGATCGTGACGATGATGTTGATCGAGCCCATGATCGAGCTC
>CAZFWB010000125.1:0-9847 GCA_964522655.1 uncultured Chromatiaceae bacterium
GCGGCGGCGGTGGCGTGGCATTGACACCCTTCGGCCGTGAGCTGATCCGGCATTACCGGGAATTCGACGCCGAGATCGCCGCGCTGGCCGCGCGCCGCTGGGGTCGGCTGGCAAGCTCGGCGCAGACGCCGCGCGCCCCGCCTACCGGCCGGCGGGCCATCCAACCGGTTCGCGAGGCAGCGGGCCGGCGTCGGTCACGCCGTTCCTCCGCGAAGCGCTGAGCGGGGGATCGCTGCCGGCTCAGCCGAGGACGGCCACGGCCTTCACCTGCGCCCACACCTCGCGGCCCGGCGCGAGCCCGAGCGCTCGCCACGACCTGCGCGTGATCCGCGCCAGCAGCGGTGTGCCGCCGGTTTCCAGGCGCACCAGCACCTGCGCCGGGTCCGCCGTATCGGCCATGTCGGTGATCGTCGCGAGTAGCGTGTTGAGAATGCTGACCTCGGCAGGCTGCCGGAGCGCAATGCTGACGTCGCGGGCCTGGATACGGCAGCGCACCCGGCTGCCCGGCGGCTCCGGGCGGCGGGGAACCAGCACCGCGCCCCCCGCGAACACGAGCCGGGTGAGGTGATCGACCGGCTCATGGGCGGCCACGACGGTCTCGATGACGACCCCGGCCTCCTCGGCGAACCTGCCCGAGAGATCCAGCCGCGCGGCGAGAACCTGGACCGGGCCGCTCGCCAGCACGCGGCCCTCGCCCAGCACCACCAGGAAATCGGCGAGCCGGAATACTTCATCGACGCTGTGGCTGACGTAGATCGCCGGGATCTCCAGTTCCCGGTGCAACCGCTCCAGGAACGGAATGATCTCGGCCTTGCGCGCTGCATCGAGCGCCGCCATCGGCTCGTCGAGCAGCAGCAGCCGCGGCCAGCGCAACAGCGCCCTGGCGATGGCAACGCGCTGGCGCTCGCCGCCCGACAGGCGATCGGTGGCACGGTCCAGCAGCGCACCGATGCCCATGAGTTGCACGAGCGAGCGCCGGTCCGCCGCGGCCCCGCCCCGGGTCCGGCGCCCGCCATAATCGAGATTGCCTCGCACCGAGAGGTGGGGAAACAGGCTCGGCTCCTGAAAGACGTAGCCGACGGCGCGGCGGTGCGCTGGCAGAAAATGCCGCCGGGCCTCGTCCTGCCACAGCTCGCCGTTGACCGAGAGATAGCCGCCGGCGATGCGGTCGAGGCCGGCGATTGCCCGCAGGCAGCTCGTCTTGCCGGCACCCGAAGGACCGAACAGCGCAGTCACGCCCCGTTCAGGCAGGCTCAGATTCGCGTCGAGCGCGAAACCGGCGCGCCGAAACGCGAAGCGTGCCTCGATGCCGCCGGCCATCTTCAGAAACCGCGCAGCCGCGGATTGATGCTGTACAGGGCCAGCAACACGAGGAAGGAAAACACCAGCAGCACGATCGCCAGCCCGTGGGCCTGTCCGTACTGGAACGCCTCAACGTAGTCGTAGATCTGCACCGACACCACCCGCGTCGCGCCGGGAATGTTGCCGCCGATCATCAGCACCACGCCGAACTCGCCGATCGTGTGCGCGAAGCCGAGCACCCCGCCGGTGACGAAGCCTGGCCGGGCGAGCGGCAACGCCACGGAGAAGAACCGGTCGAGGGGCCCGGCACCCAGGGTGGCGGCCGCCTCGAGCGGGCGCTCGCCGATCGCCTCGAATGCGTTCTGCAGCGGCTGGACCACGAACGGCAGCGAATAAATCATCGAGGCAACGACGAGACCCGAAAATGTGAACGGCAGCAGCTCCAGCCCGAGCGATTGCATGAGGCGGCCAAGTGGCCCGAAGGGCCCGAACGCGACGAGGAGGTAAAAGCCGAGCACCGTCGGCGGCAGCACCAGCGGCAGCGCCACCACGGCGGTCACCGGCCGTTTCCACCACGAGCGCGTGCGGGCCAGCCACCAGGCAAGCGGCGTGCCGAACAAAAGCAGCAGCAGCGTGACGGTCGCAGCGAGCCGTATGGTCAGACCGAGCGCGGTCAGGTCGGCATCGGTGAGCATGATGGTGACGTCAATCCGCCGCGGGTTCCGGCGACACGAAGCCGTAGCGGTTCATGACATCGCGCGCTGCCGGTGAGTCCATGTAGCGCGCGAAGGCTGCCGCCAGCGCGTTGTCCGCAGCGCGCCTGGTGATGACGAAACCCTGCTCGAGCGGCTGATGCAGGGTACCGGGGATCAACGCGTAACCGCCGCGGGATGCGAGTTCCGGGTTGAGTGCGAGCGAGAGCGCGATGATGCCGACCGGCGCGTTGCCGCTCTGGACGAACTGGGCCGCCTGCGCGATGTTCTCGCCATAGACCAGTTTCGGCTGCACCGCGTCCCACACGCCGGCGGCGCGCAGCGCCTCCACCGCCCGCCTGCCGTACGGTGCGTGCTCGGGGTTGGCGATGGCCACGCGCCGGAAGCGCGGCAAGGCCAGGTCTTCGAGCGACAGTGCCGTCGCGTC
This sequence comes from uncultured Chromatiaceae bacterium, assembly GCA_964522655.1. Taxonomy (GTDB): domain Bacteria; phylum Pseudomonadota; class Gammaproteobacteria; order Steroidobacterales; genus QUBU01. The sequence goes on from CAZFWB010000125.1 coordinate 2,443, forward strand.
TACTGACGCGCTCCAGATCACGATTCGTCCCACCGCATACGGGTGCACCCCCGACGCCGCCAGGCCCAGCGCCGCCAGCTCGCGCGGGAAGGCGATGTCGGCCGAAAAAAACAGGTCGAAGGGCGCACCCTGGCGGATCTGGGTGTGGAACTTGCCGGACGAGCCGTATACCACCTCGACGCGGTCGTCGGGATGCGCGGCGCGAAATTCCTCGACGAGTTCGTCCATCGCGAATTTCAGGTCGGACGCCGCGGCAATGGTGATCTGCGTGGCGGCCTGCAAGGGTACCGCAAGCGCAAACGCCGTGACGGCGAGAGCGAGCTTTCGCAGCCCGATCGGGCCGGTGACGGAAAATCCCGGCATGCTGGAATCCCTGGCGTATGGCTTCCCGGGCACGGCCGGGGCCCGCTATATTTTTCGAAATATAACGCGGCCTCGGGCGCCGTACAACGCGACTCCCGCCGCGTCGCGCACAAGCGGGATGCAACCGGCCGCTATTCCAGGCCGCCGAAGCTGTACTTCAGGCGCAGCCCGACCACGCGCGGGTCCGGCGCGAAGGCGGCGCGGAACGCGGGCAGCTCCACGGTAACCGTCTTGCCCGGCTCGTTCGCGTCGGGATTCGCGGCAGGCGGTTGGCGGTCTGCCAGGTCGATGCCGCTCCCCAGGATGAAACAGCACGACAGGCTCGGGCCGCCCAGCACCGAGTAGATGGTGTCGTCGTCGAGCAGGTTGGTGACGTAGCCCTGCACCTCCCAGCGCTCGCCGCGCATGCCGAGCAGCAGGTTCAGGTTCGTGTCCGCCTCGACGTAGTTCTCGTTGGTCGCCTCGATGAAGCGCTCATCGGTCCAGGTGAAATCGAGCTGAGCGAACAGATCCATGCCGTTTTCCAGAGGCATGGTGTACTGAATCTCGCCGATGAATTTCCCCTCCGGAGCGTCCTCGAGCTTCTTGCCGTCGAGGCTCACGTTGCAGACCAGCGACTGGTTGCCGCTGAGCGCCGTAACCACGGTCGGCGTGCAGTTGCCGGCACCGGAGATGAAGGTGAACGACGTGTTGGGGGTCACGGCGTCCACGTACTCGGCGTCCAGCCACGTATAGGCGCCCTTGAACACCCAGTTGCCGCCCAGGAACGGCGTCGCCGGGCCCCATACTGCGTCCAGTTCCACGCCCCAGACCTCGGCACCATCCACGTTCTCGAGGCGGTTGACGATGCGGTCGCCGGCGGCGTTCAGCACGGACACCAGCGTCTGCTTATCGGTGAAATCCTGGTAGAACGCGGACCCATTCACGATCAGGGTGCGATCGAGCCAGGCCGTCTTGGCGCCGACCTCGTAGACGTTCAGCTTCTCGGGTTCGAATTCGAGCAGCTCGCGGTTGATGCCGCTGGAGCCAATGCCGAGCGTCGAGAAGCCGCCGGGCTTCTCAGCCTTGGCCCAGGAGGCGTAGGTCTTGATGTCGTCGTTGACCTGCCAGTCCAGCGTGATCTTGGGCGCGAACCAGTTGTCGTCCCGGGAAATGGTCTCCACACAGTAGGGATTGAACAGGTCGAATGGATCCGGGTTGCCGGCGTCGACATTGGCGAGCCTCGCCTGCACCGACGGGTCGTTGCGGCAGACCTCCGGGATGATGTCGCGATAGCGCGGGCCGTTCGGGTCAGCGTCATCATCGTCATCCAATAGCGCGTTGGGATCGTAGGAATCATAGAAGGACTCGAAATTCGCCTGGCTGAAAAACGGTCCGGTCGGCCCGAACATCCATTCGTCCGTGCAGGGCCGGAAGAAGAAGCCGCAGGGGTTCCAGCTGCCCGGGCCGCCGGAGGCGGTCGGGTCGAGGAAGCGCGGACCGACGATTTCGACTTCTTCCTGGTTCAGGCGCCCTTCCAGGGTCAGCTTGACGGACGCGGTGACTTCGAACTCCAGCATGCCGAACAACGACTTGTGCTCGGTGTTGCGGTCGGCGGGGCTCAAGTCCTTGTACTGGGCGATGCCGTCGTAGAACGTGCCGTCGCCGAAGTTGAAGCCGCCGCGAATCAGCGGTGCGACGGCCCGCTCGGTGTAGCCGTAGCAGCCGGTGCCGGCCTCCAGACCGAAGAGTTCCTCGAAGGTCAGGCCCGTCAGGCTGGACCAGGCACAGTGGCTGCCCGAGGCCTGGATGGTGAGCGAGTCGCTGGAGTTGCCGACGTCCTCCTCCCAGTACAGCGCGCCGAGAGTGCCCTGAACGGGCCCGTCGTAGTTCGTCCGAAACAGGAGTTCCTGGCTGAACTGGCGGGTCAGCTTGTCGGTGGTCAGCAGGAAGGCGTTCACGCCGCCGTTGGAGTACGGCGCCCCGGTCAGGGGCGAGAAGCTGGCCGGATCGGGTCGGAAGGCGAACTTGCCGTTATCCGCCTCCTCGTCCGCGTCCTCATGGATATATCCCGTTCGGGAGGTGATCGTGCCCTTGTCCACGGTCCAGTCCGCAACCAGCGACAGGCGGATCAGCTGCCGGTCCACGCCCTCGTAATCGCGATCGGTGAAGGGGTTCGGGCTGACCGCGATGTCGCTTTCCCTGAAATCCTTCGGCGCACCCGAGAAGGTCGCCACACCCGTCTCGCAATAGGGGCTCGAGTAGAGCACGTTCGGGAACGCCGCCCCTGACGGGCCGGTCGGCGTGTAGGACGGGTCGTAGATGCGCCCATTTCGCGCATCGAGATCCGAGACGCCGTCGGCATCCAGATCGCGCTGGTAAGTGAAGCTGGAGAGTTGCTCGAAACAGCGGAAGATGGCCGGGTAGCTTTCGCCGTCTATGGTCTGCGCCGTCCGCGCCTCTTCGGGGACGAGCACTTCATCGTTGAACCTGAGAAACGCCGTGGGCGCAGGTCCGGTCTGCTGGTCCTGGTACTCGGCGCGGAACTTCAAGCTGATGTCGTCGGTCAGCTGCGACTTGGCCGTCAACGCCAGGCCATAGCCCTCGTCGTCGCCGAGCGTGTCGCCGGTGATGGTGTTCTCGTAGAAGCCGGGCTCGTCCCAGGCGGCCGCGTTGAAGCGCAGGCCCAGCTTCTCCCCGAAAATCGGGCCGCTCAGGCTCAATGTGCCGCTGTACTGGTCTTCCGCGTTGGCGTCCACCGAGATGTTGGACTCGAAGATCTCCGACGGGTCCTTGGTCACATACTGGATCGCGCCGGCGAAGGCGGAGCGGCCGTACAGCACTTCCTGCGGGCCCTTGACGACCTCGATGCGCTCGATGTCCACGAGCCGGGTGTTGACCAACACGCCGCCGCCCGAGTTGCTGATGGCTTCGGTCGAGACGTCGATGCCGTCGACGAGCACCGCAACGTTCTGGCGACCGCGGGTCGGGGACAGGCCCCGCACCGAAATACGCGTGTCGCTGCGCGAGGCTCCTTCGTCGAACTCGATGGACGAATCGAGCCCGCCAAGGTCCGAAATACTGGCGAACGCCTTGCGCTCCAGCTCATCGGCGCTGATGGCGGAGATGGCGATCGGGACCTCCTGCAGGTTCTCCTCGCGCTTGCGGGTCGTGACCACGATCTCCGCGATCTGTGCCCAACCCGGCGTCGGCAGCAAGAACAGGGCCGGAGTGACAAACAACGCCAGGACTACAGCGAGCGACACGCCGCTACGGAATTGCGCCATTGACGGTCTCCTGACAGCTTTTTGTTATTGACTGGCAGCCCGCCCGCCTCTGCGGCGTGCGCAAGATAGCAACCCCCCCGGGCGCGGACGCGGCTTGCCTGCTAAATGTAGTCATCCACGCGGCACAACGCAAAGCGCCGCCAGGGCTTCGGCGGCGGGGCATGGCCAACGGTGGCGAACGCTTCTTCGCCAGTGCGGCAAATCGCCGCCACGGGTCAGCCCGTGAGTGCCGGTCACGCCGCTGTGATCGAGGCCAGGCACCGTCTGGCAGGCGCGATGCTCGCGCTACCGGGAGCTGGCGGGACTATTGCGGCCCTCGTGGCGCGTCCTCAGCCGAGTGCCTGCTCCAGGTCCGCCACCAGATCGGCGGCATCCTCGATGCCCACCGAGAGGCGCACCAGGTCCTCGCCGATACCGGCGGCGCGGCGCTGCGCGGCCGGCATCGCGCTATGGCTCATGGTGGCCGGGTACCCCGCGAGGCTTTCCACGCCGCCGAGGCTCTCGGCCAGCGTGAATACCTCGAGCCGGTTCAGAAACGCGCGCGCCGCATCGGCGCCGCCGTCGATCTCGAACGAGACCATGCCGCCGAACCCGCGCATCTGCCGCTTCGCCAGTTCATGCTGGGGATGCGATGCGAGGCCCGGGAAATAGACGCGCCGCACCCGCGGGTGGCCCGCGAGGTAGCCGGCCACCGCGGCGGCGTTGGCCGAATGCCGCTCCATGCGCAGAGCCAGTGTCTTGATGCCGCGCAGGATGAGGTAGCTGTCGAACGGCGCGGCCACGCCACCGGCCACGTTGCGCAGGGCGTGCAGCCGCGCGCCGAGTTCCGCGGACGCCGTGACGAGAAAGCCGCCGAGGACGTCCGAGTGCCCGCCGAGGTACTTGGTCGCCGAGTGCATGACGATGTCGCAGCCGAGTTCCAGCGGGCGCTGCAGCACCGGCGTCGCGAAAGTATTGTCCACCACGGTCAGGATCCCGTGGCGGCGCGCGAGCGAGGCGGCCGCGGCTAGATCCTGGATGCGCAACAGCGGGTTGGTGGGTGTCTCCAGCCACAGCATCTTCGTGTCGGGCCGAATCGCCTGTTCGATCGCGCCGAGGTCGCAGCAGTCCACGAACGACACCTTGAGGCCGGCGCTGCGCGGGCGCACCTCGCTCATGATGCGGAAGGTGCCGCCATAGCCGTCGAACGGCGCCACGACGTGCGCGCCGGCGTCGAGCAGCTCGAGCGCCGTGGCGGTCGCCGCCATGCCCGAGGCAAAGGCGAGAGAGCGAGCGCCGCCCTCGAGTTCGGCGAGGCAGCGCTCGAGCGCGTCGCGCGTCGGGTTACCCGCCCGCGTGTAGACATAGCCGTGGTGCCGGCCGAGCTCCTCCTGGGCATAGGTCACGCTGGTGTGGATTGGCGGCATGACCGCGCCGGTCGCCGGGTCCTGCGTGTCGCCGGCATGGATACAGAGGGTCGCGATGCTCGGTTTGCGGGTGTTCTTGCGCATGGGACAATGATTCCCGCATGCGCGCAGAAACACAATCGCCGCCTGCTTCCGTCGAGGCGTTGCTTCGCGCCGGCGTGCGGCTGCTCGCCACTGCGAGCGGGTCGCCACGCCTCGATGCGGAGCTCCTGCTGGCCCACGCGCTCGGCTGCGGGCGCGCGCAGTTGTTTGTCCGGCGCGCCGAAGCGCTGGACGCCGCGACGGCCGAGCGCTACCTGAACCTGATAGCCGCCAGGCGCGAAGGCCGGCCGATCGCGCAGCTCACCGGCCGGCGCGAGTTCTGGTCACTGGAGCTGTCGGTCACGCCCGACGTGCTCATCCCGCGGCCCGAAACCGAACTGCTGGTCGAGCGCGCGCTCGCGTTGTTACCGCAGGCGGGTACGCCGCGGGTGCTCGATCTGGGTACCGGCAGCGGCGCCGTGGCGCTGGCGATCGCGACCGAGCGCCACGACTGCACGGTCGTCGCCACCGACCTCAGCGCCGCGGCGCTAAGCGTGGCGCAAGGCAATGCCGCGGCGCTCGGTTGCGCCAACCTGCGTTTCGCCGCAGGCGACTGGTTCGGTGCAACAGGTAACGAGCGCTTCGACCTGATCGTGTCCAACCCGCCTTACATCGCCGACGACGAGTGGGCCGTGGCCGACCCGGAGCTCGCCTTCGAGCCGCGCGCCGCGCTCGACGGCGGCGTCGACGGTCTCGCGCACCTGCGGGTCATCGCCGCCGCCGCGCCCGCCCATCTCGTCCCCGGTGGCTGGCTCATCGTCGAGCACGGCGCCGGCCAGTCCGAGGCCGTCCATGAGCTGTTCACGCGCGCCGGCTTGCGCGCGGTCGCCACCAGCACGGATCTCGCCGGAAGGCCACGCGTCAGCGAGGGGCGACGGCCGTGACCGGTGCCGGCCGCTTCGCGGCTTACCTCTGTCACGAGAGCCTCCGGTAGCGTGGGCTGTTACCTGCTCGTCCACGGCGGCTGGCAGGGCGCCTGGTGCTGGCACCGGCTGGTGCCGCTGCTCGAGAGAGCCGGTCACGAGGTCGTGGCGCCCGATCTGCCCGGACACGGTAGCGACTGCACGCCGCTTCCCTCGCTGTCGCTGCGTGGCTATGCCGAGCGCGTCGTAGCGGCGCTCGATGCCCTGCCCGGGCCCGCGGTGCTGGTCGGCCACAGCCTCGGCGGCATGGTGATCAGCCAGGCGGCCGAGTGGCGGCCCGCGCGCGTCCGGCGGCTGATTTACCTTGCCGCGTTCCTGCCCGGCGACGGCCAGTCGCTCGCCGATCTGGCGCGGGGCGACACCGAGAACCTGCTCACGCCGAACTCCGTGCCGAGCGGGGACGGCGCAGCCGTGGCCCTGACCGACGAGGGCCTGCGCCGCGCCCTGTACGCGGGCTGCGCCGCAGAGGACCTGGCCCTCGCGCGCCGGCTGCTGCGACCCGAGCCGCTCAGGCCGCTCGGCGAACCCGTGCGGTTGACCCCGGCGCGCTTCGGCGCCGTGCCGCGCTGCTACGTCGAGTGCCTGCAGGACCGCGCCCTGCCCCTCGGCCGGCAGCGCCTGATGCACGCCGCCCAGCCGTGCCAGGCGGTGCGCAGTCTGCCGGCCGGCCACTCGCCGTTTCTGTCCATGCCCGAGACGCTGGTAGAGTGTCTGGCCGGTCTCAGCGACCCGGCCGAACCCTGATGCGCCTCGTGATCCTGCTGCTCGCCGCCACACTCCCGGGCCTCGCCGTCGCCGGCGACTGCCGGGCCGGACTGCGCCCGCTGCTGGCGAGCGCCGAGCCGCCGGCCGATGCGCTGGCCGCGGTCCGGGCGCTATGCCAGGCGCAGGCGGACGCCGGCGACGCCGACGCGCTGTATCAGCTCGGCCTTTTTGATCTCGGCCTCGGCGGCCGCTGGGACCCCGAGACGGCAATCCCGAAAATCCTCGATGCGGCGGGCCGCGGCGTCGCGGAGGCACAGTACTGGCTCGCCTGGCAGTACGAGGCCGGGCCGCTGCTGCCCGACGACGCGGCGATCGCACTCGGCTGGTACCAGCGCGCGGCGAACGCCGGCCACCGGCTCGCCATCGCGCGACTGGCACAGGCCTACGAGGCGGGTGAACTCGGGCTGGCGCGCGATCCGCTGGCGGCCGCGCGATATCGGGCACGCCAGGCACAGTGCCTGCAAGTCGCGCGGATCGAAAACTGATTCGCGCACGATCGGCCGGTCAGAAATGACCCGGAACACGGACGAACGGGTGGTCTTCAGCTCGCCGAACTCGCTGCTCGTGGCCCATTTCCGCAGCCTGCTCGAGTCCGAGGGAA
>CAZFWB010000126.1:0-9841 GCA_964522655.1 uncultured Chromatiaceae bacterium
GTCCAGACGACCATGACGGAACCCCAACCGGTGGCGTCGTTCGCGAACAGCCACGCGGTGCCGCCGGCCATGACCAGCAGAGGTCCCAGCTGCGCGATGCAGAGCACGAACATGATCGCGGTGAGCACGCCGGGGAACGGCACGCCCGACAACGCCAGGCCGATCCCGCCGAGAGCCGACTGGATCAGGGCGGTGAGTACCACACCCAGTGCGACGCCGCGGATCGCGCGGCCCGCCAGCACCACTGCCTGCTCGCCACGGTCACCGGCGAGGCGGCGGCCGAAGGCGACCATCCAGCCGCCCCAGGACTCCCCACCGGAGTAAAGCACCGCCGAAAGAATCACGATCAGCAGCCCCTGCACGAAGACCAGGCCGAGGGTGCCCGCCTCCGCCACGACCCATTTCGTAACGTCACGGGCGTACGGCTGCATTTTCGCGGCAATTTCGGGTGCGCCGCTGGCCGCCAGCTGCTCCCAGGCATCGGCGATCCGTGCGCCGACCAGGGGCAGCTCTGCGACCCAGGCCGGCGGCGCCGGCAGCGAATGCTGGCTCAGCCTTGCGGCCCAGGCGGCCGCGTCGTCTGCGCGCTCGGCAATCATCCCGATGGCAGTAACGAACGGCAACACGAAAAGCAGCAACATGGCAACGGTCATGACGACGACTGCCGGGCCGCGCCGGCCGCGCAAACGACCCTGCAGGCCCCGCAGGATCGGCCAGGTCGCCACCACGATCATCGTGGCCCAGATGAATGCGCCGAGAAACGGGCGCAGGACCCAGAAAGACGCGAGCGTCAGGCCCCCGATGAACAGCACGCCGAGCGTGGTCCGGGCCAGGTCGGCGCGCAATTCGTTCATGAGGCTCTCCCTCGTCCAGGCCCCCGGCGTTGGCTGCAATGGCCACCCTTGCCGGGGCCGCGCGAGCGGTGATTCTAACGCTGCATGATCTGCTTGACGTCTTCCTTCCGGATCGTGGCCTCCCTGCCCTCGGCGTCCTCGTAGGTGTACATGCCGGTGTCTTCGTCGAGATCGGGCTTGCCCTGCGTGGTGATCATGGTGCCGTCGGTGGTACTGATGATGTACTCCGATGTCCCACAGGCGGCGAGCAGCGATACGCAGGCAAAGACAGCCAACACTCCAATTGCGCGATTCAACATAACTTCGACTCCTTATTTATTAGCTAAAGATTCCTACCAGGCGCCTACCTCGTGTAGGAGGCACTTCAGTGCCGCCACGGTGTCGGGACTAAAGTCCCTCCCGGTACCCCTGCGACTCCCGACGAGAACCCCGGCGGTCATCGGGTACCGACCTTTAGCATGCACCTCAACGAGAACTGTTTGTCTTGTCGGGACTGAAGCCCCCCCTACACGACGTGCCGACCCAACGCATCAATACTCCGCGAACATCTTCTGGATCGCCAGCGGATCTTTCGTAACGCGCAGCGCCTGCTGCAGCAGGACGCGTGACTTCGCCGGGTTGAGTTCCAGCGACGCCACGAAGCCGAGCTTGTCGTCGTTGACCTCGTTGTTGCGGTACGTGAGCCCGCTCGGCAGGCGCGTGCTGCGCACCACGACGACCCCCTGCTTCGCCACCGCGGCCAGTTTTTCGATGGCCTGGGAAGTGGCGTTGCCGTCACCCACACCGGCCAGCACGATGCCCCTGGCGCCGTTGGCGACGGCCGCATCGATCAGGTCCGTACTCATGTTGGCGTGGGCATAGATGATGTCGACCCGCGGCAGCGAGGTCACGCCGTCTATGGAGAACTCGCTCTTCGCACCCCGCCGGCCACTGGGAGTTTCGAGCCAGGTGATCTTGCCGGTGTTGACGATGGCGGCAGGGCCGCGGTTCGGGCTCCTGAAGGCCTCGACGTTGGAGGTGTTGACCTTTACGACGTTGCGCGCCGCGTGGACCGTGTCGTTGATCACCACCAGCACGCCGCGCCCTTTCGCGTTCGGGTCGGCGGCTACCGCCATGGCGTTGTACAGGTTCATCGGGCCATCGGCGCTGATGCCGGTAGCCGGGCGCATGGAGCCGACCAGCACCACTGGCTTGTCGCTCTTGACCACCAGGTTCAGGAAGTAGGAGGTCTCCTCCATGGTGTCGGTACCGTGCGTGATGACGACCGCATCGGCAGTCTTCAGCACCTCGTTCACCCGCTTGCCGAGTTTCAGCCAGACCTCGTCGTTCATGTCCTGGCTGCCGATGTTGACCACCTGCTCGCCGGTGATGTCGGCCAGCTCCTTCATCTGCGGCACCGCGCTGATCAGGTCCTCGACCTTGAAGGCGCCGGCCTTGTAGCCATACTCGGCCTGGCTCGCCTGCGCGCCGGCGATAGTGCCGCCGGTGGCGAGGATCGTGACCTTGGGCTTGGCGACCGCCGTCGATGTGAGAGCCAGCGCCAGCGCGAATGCGCAAACCGCGCGGGTCAGCAGGCCGTTTCCTGCGTGCGTGATGTTCTCGTTCATGTCGTTCTCCTCTATATAAATGTCACGAGCTGGCCGGTGTCGCCTGTAGGAGCGGCTGTAGGAGCGGCTTTAGCCGCGACCCGAGTAGCTGTCACATACCTGTCGCGACTGAAGTCGCTCCTACAGTCACTATTGCGCCGACAGCCGCTCCTGCAGGTCGGCGGCTCATTTCTGGCGGCGCGCGGGTTTTTTCCGCGTGGATTTCGTCGCCGATTTCTTCGCAGCCTTCTTCGGCGCAGTCCCGGTGGCTTTCCCGGGCTTCTCGCGCGAGGCCCGCCAGCGGCTCTCGGCATTGCGCACGCCAGTCGCCACGTTGCGGCCGATCTGCTCGTAGGCCTCCGTCGGCAGGTTGGCCAGCGAAACCCGCGCCGACCACGGCGGCCCGCCGAAGCCGTCGCCGTTCAGGAGCACGGTGCCGAAGTTGCGCGCCAGCCCATAGACGATGTCGAGCGGCACATGCTCCTTGGTCGCCCATTTCATGAAGTCATCGCCATGCGTGCGCCGCGCCCAGGCCTCGATATCGAGCACGGCGTAATAGGCCGCCCGATTCGGGTCCTCGGGCAGCTCTACGCCGAGGCCGTCGACCAGCCTCTGCAGGCGTTCCTGCACGATACCCCGGCAACGCAGGGTGTAGGCATCGCCCTCGTCCAGCAGCGAGAACAGCGAAAACAGCGCCAACTGCACCTGCATCGGCAGGGACAGTCCCGCGGTGTGGTTGAGCGCCACGTTGCGGCTGTCGGCCACCATGCGATCGATGAACTTCATCGTCTCCGGATGCGGGGTCAGCGACGAGTAGCGGTAGTTCAGCTCGTCGCGCTTCTTTTTCGGCAGCCGGGCCAGCGCCGGATCGAAGACGTTGTCCTCGTGGATGGCGATCACGCCGAGCCGCATGCCGGTGCAGCCGAAGTGCTTGGAGTAGGAGTACACGAGGATGGTGTTGCGCGGCAGCTCCGCGGCCAGCGAGCGGAAGCCCGGCACGAAGGTGCCGTATACGTCGTCGGTGAGCAGCATCAGGTCGGGGCGCTTGCTCTTCACCAGCGATACGATGCGCTTTAGCGTCTTCGGGTCGATCGCAACCGACGCCGGGTTGCTCGGGTTGACGAGGAAGAACGCCTTGATGCGGGGATTCTCGAGTTTCTTGAGTTCCGACTCCGTATAGCGCCAGGTGTGAACGCCCTTGTCCATCCCGGCCTGCTCGATGTTCACCGTCCTCAGGCCCTCGAGGTGCGTCATCTCGAGGTAAGGCGTGAAGATCGGCGTGCCGAGCGCGATGGTATCGCCGGGTTTCAACAACCCGTTGACGCGCAGGCTGTTGAAGATGTAGCACATGGCCGCCGTGCCGCCCTCCACGGCGAAGATGTCGAACCTGCCGGGCGGTGGCCGGCTGTCGCACATCTCCTTGGCGACGAATTCCTGTGCGATGCGCTCACAGTGCTGCAGCATGCGGCCGGGCACCGGATAGTTGTCGCCGATGATCGAATCGGCGAGCTCGTGCACGAAGGCGTCGGCGTCGAAATCCAGTTCTTCCGTGCCGTAGTCCACGGACGCCGCCAGCAACGCCTTGCCCGGGCTGTCGGGCGCATCCTTCAGGAACCGCTCCAGCCGGCGCGCGATGCCCTTGCGCTGGGGCATGCCGCCGAGATCCGGCTCGTCCCAGTCGCGCTTGCACTCGGTGAGCGCGAACTGGCCGAGGAGGAAAAACGCCTCGCGCGGCGTGGTGGCCGTCCAGTTGGGATTGCCGCGCCCCGCATTGAGGAACTGAATGCTGGCCGATTTGACCTGGGTGCGGTCCCTGGCGATTCGTATCAGCTCGTCCTTGAGTTCGAATGGGCTGAGCTTCATCAGTCCGGGCTTGTGTCTCATGAGATCTCCCTCAGTGCCGGTACTTCGGTTTCGGAAACGCCGCGACCGGTTGACTTGCTGATGCGGTGGGTGATGCGTGTTGAGCCTGATGTTTTCCGAAACCGAAGTACCGGCACCGTCAGGTCATGAGGATCACCACCACCACGCCCCACACCGTGAGCAGCGTGTTGCCGACCGCGTAGGTCACGGTGTAGCCGAGCGCCGGCACCTTGCTCTTGGCTTCTTCTTCGATGGCGCCGAGCGCCGCCGTGGTGGTCCGGGCGCCGGCGCAGGCGCCGAGCACGATCGGCGGCTTCATCCTGAAGATGTACTTGCCCGCCAGCAGGCCGACCACCAGCGGCACGGTGGTGACCACGATGCCGGCGATGAACAGCGACAGGCCCTGCGCCTTCAGCCCCGCGATGAACCCCGGCCCGGCGCTGATGCCCACCACCGCGATGAAGGTGTTCAACCCGATGTTGTTGAACACCCAGAGTGCCGGGGCCGGGATGCGGCCGAAGGTGCGGTTGACCGAGCGCAGCCAGCCGCAGACGAGCCCGGCGATCAGCGCCCCGCCGCTGGTGCTGAGGCTGAGCGGCACGCCGCCCACCGTTAAGGTCAACGCCCCGAGCAGCCCGCCGATGACGATACCGGCGCCCATGACCACCATGTCGGTCGCCTCGGTGACGCGGTCCGGGTAGCCGATGGCGGCCGCCGCGCGTTCCACGTCGACCTTCGAGCCGACCAGCGTGATGGTATCGCCGCGCTCCAGCCTGAATTCCGCCGTCACCGGCATCTCCACGCCGGTGCGGACGATCTTGCGGGCGAACACGCCGCGCCCCGTTTCCCGCAGGTCGCTCTGCACCAGCTCGAGCAGCGTGCGCCCGGCCAGCGCCTTGTTGGTCACCACGACGTCGAGAACCAGGATCTCCACGTCCAGCAATTCGCGGTCGTCCACCTCCGTGCCGATCGCCGCCGCGCGCTCCAGCACCAGTTCGCGCCGGCCCGCCACTGCCAGGACGGCGTCCTGCTCGATGCGCGTGTCGGGCGTGGGCTCGATGATCTGGCCGCCCTGGCGCATGCGCTCGACGAATACACGCACCGGCCGCCCATCGGCCGTGGCGGCGCCGAAGCTCTGTTCGAATTCCCGCACCGTCCGCCCGACCCAGGCGGGGTCGCTCAGCCGGTACGCGCGCATCACGAACTTCGTGGCAGGCGTCAGCCGCTCGTCGTTGCCGCCGAGCGTACCGCCCATCTCCGCCTCGTACTTGCGGCATTCCTCGGCGATGTCCACCCGCAGGATCTTCGGCCCAAGGCTGGCCAGGATCCAGGCCGAGCCGGCGGTGCCGAAGAGATAGGTCACGGCGTAGGCGACCGGCATGGCGTTGAGCATCGCCTGCTTTTCCGCGTCGCCGATGCCGAGCTGCTCGATGCTGTTGCCGGCCACCCCCAGCACGGCGGAGATGGTGCTCGCCCCGGACAGCAATCCCGCGGTGCCGCCGGCGTCGTAGCCGAGAAACCGGCCGGCCATCACCGCGCTCGCCAGCACCGTGACGCACAGCACGACGGCGAACAGGACCTGTTGTATGCCGTCACCCTTCAGGCCGGCAAAGAACTGCGGCCCGACGCCGTAGCCCACCGCGAAGAGGAACATCAGGAAAAAAGTGGACTTCACGTTGCCCGAGATCGCAATCTCGAGCTGCCCGACCAGCACCCCGGCGAGCAGTGTGCTGGTGACCACACCGAGGCTGAATGAGCCTATCCTGAACTTGCCGAGCCAGAATCCGAGCCCGAGCGTCAGGAAGATCGCGAGTTCCGGGTAGGTCCTCAGCGTATCGACGAGCCACTGCCACATGCCGCCTGCCCCCTGGTGGATAGGTCTAACCGGTCCGGCGACGCTTGCCTTTGCCGAGTGACGCCGCCTTCAGCAACCGCAGGCCCTGCGCCGCGTGGTAGCCGTGAATCTCCTTCACGTCGAGCTTGCGCATGAATTCGATGGTGTCGGCGGTGATCACCTGGCCGGGCACCATGATCGGGAAACCCGGCGGGTAGGGAATCACGAAGTCCGCCGCCACCATCTCCGGCCCTTTCTTCAGGCGCTGGTCGACCTCTTTCGACGCCAGCGGGACGAACTCGCAGTCTTCGGGCCGATACGCCGTGAAGAACGCCTCGCGCATGTGACCCTCGGCCGTAGCGCTCTTCGGGTCGTCGCGGAAGCCGGCATGGAAGCGGCTGAAGTTCGGCAGGTCCGGCACGTCCTCCATCAGCGCCTTCACCCGGGCCTCGAACACCGCGCGGGCCGTCGCCCCGCCCTGCCGCAGCTCCTCGTCGATCTGCCGCGCGATGTCGGCGAGCACCTTGACGATGTGTGCCACGTCGCTGCGGGTGTTGTTGATGTTGGTCTGCACCAGGATGCTGTTGCGCGAGGTCTTGTTGATCTGGATGTCGTAGCGCTCGGCCAGCATCCCCTTGAACGCCGTGCCGTCGTAACCGGCGGTGCCGCATACCAGGGTGAGGCGCGTCGGGTCCAGCGCAAACTCGTCGCGGCGCCAGGCATCGAGGATCCGGGCGCGGATGCCTTCGGCCTGGCTGTAGTCGTCAATGCCTGATTCGCGGTACTCGGCCGGCACCATCTCGGCCGGGGTGAGCACGCGGAAGTACTTCGAGATGAGCGGGTGCGAGTTGACCTGCTGGCGGATGCGCAGGGCAAGGTCGGTGGCGCGGATCACCAGCTCGTAGCCCTCCAGTTCCATCTGCCGCCGCGCCAGGTCCAGCGAGGCGATGATCTGCAGGTTCGGCGACGTCGAGGTATGGGTGAAGTACGCTTCCTCGAACGCACCGTGCACGAGGCCGAAGTCTTCATCCCGCACCAGGACCATCGAGCCCTGGCGCAGCGCCGACATGGACTTGTGCGTCGACTGCGTGGCATACACGCGCACGCGCGAGCGGTCCGGGTCCGGCAGCAGGTGCATGTCGAGCAGCCTCGGGTCAGACGGATCGAGGTCCCCTGCCTGCGCGCGGAAGGCCCGGTATTCCTCGCGAAAGGGCTCGCTGTGCAGCCGCTCGGCCAGAGTCTCGGCAGCGTGCATGGCCGTGCGCAGGCGATGGAAGGGCGAAAAGCGGGCGAAGCCGAACCAGGCCTCGTCCCAGAGAAACACCAGGTCCGGCTTGATCGCGAGGCACTCTTCCATCACGCGCAGCGGGTTGTACATGTGCCCGTCGAAGGTGCAGTTTGTAAGGTCGACGAGCTTCGCGCGCTCGAGCTTGCCCTCGGCCTTGAGCGCGAGCAAAGCCTTTTTGATCGAGCGAAGCGGCACTGCTCCGTACATCGAGTACTCCGTCATCGGGTAAGCCTCGAGATACAGCGGCTGCGCGCCGGACAGCACCATGGCGTAGTGGTGCGACTTGTGGCAATTGCGGTCGATCAGCACGATGTCGCCGGGCGCGAGCAGCGCCTGCAGGACGATCTTGTTCGACGTCGACGTGCCGTTGGTCACGAAGTAGGCGCGATCAGCGCCGAAGGCGCGCGCCGCCATCTCCATGGCACGCTTGATATTGCCGGTGGGCTCCAGCAGGCTGTCGAGGCCGCCGGTCGTGGCCGAGGACTCGGCCAGGAACAGGTTGGTGCCGTAGAAATGGCCCATGTCCCTGATCCAGTGCGAGCGGAATATCGACTTGCCTCGCGCCACGGGCAGGGCGTGGAACGTGCCGATGGGCTTCTGGCTGTAGCGCTTCAGGTTGGTGAAGTATGGCGTCTCGAACCGCTCACCCACACCGTCGAGAATCGACAGGTGCAGTTCCATGAGTTCCTCGACGCCGTAGAAGATGCGCCGCAGCCAGGCGGCCTCCGGCCGGCCTGCGAGAGACTCGGCCCCGCGCTCCGTCAGCATGTAGACGTCCAGCTCGGGGCGTAAGGTCTTCAGTACCCGGCCCAGCTTCAGCCCGTAGTCGCGCACGTCGGCGGCATCCGGGTCGAAGGGAATCGCACGGTCGAGTTCCTCGCGCAACGCGGGCCAGTCGCGCTGTGAGCGGAACCCGAAGCCGTCGCCGATGACGATGGCCTGCAGCTCCGGGTTGGCGAGCAGCGCCACGATCGCGTCCTCGAAGGAGCCCACCTGCACGAGTTCGTACACGAAAGGATCGTCCGTGCGCCGCAGGCGGCGTATCTCCTGGCGCATGTGCTCGTAGCGAGACGGGTCGGTGGCGGTGACGCTGAGCACCTCGAAATACGGCCGGTGCTGGTCCTCGATCTCCGCTGATGGCGGCAGGTAATCGGCGACCTGCACTTCGGCGCTCTCACCCGGCTCCCAGAATGCTGCCTCGTGACGGAATGCGCCGGAGGAAAGCGCGGCGTTGATGCGCTGGGCGAGGTGTGCGAATGCCGTCGCGTCGCCGTCGCGCAGGCTGTCGTGCAGGGCGCGCCGAAGCTGTGGCCCGGGGAAGGCGCAGAACTCGTCGAGCGGCTCCAGCTCGGTCAGCGCGGTTTGGGCATCGACCATGAGCCGTTCGGTCTTATCGCCGCGCGCGGCAGCCGCGGCCCAGGCCCGTCCGAGCACGGCAAGCTGCGCCCAGCGGTCGTGGCGCATGTCCGGCACCGAGAAGCCCTGACTGATCGGCATGGACCTTGAGTTCGTGTTCTTGTCGTTCATTTCCGGAGATTGGGGACAGTGACCTTATCTCATCGCAGAGAGACCGGGTCTCTTGCCAGCGTGAAGTCAGAAGATTAGGTCACTGTCCCCGAATTCACTCAGTTTGGATTCGGCCCGAACACCCCCACGCCGAGCTCGCCAGCGATGTCGCGGATCGCGTTCAGCGAACGCACGCTGTTGCCGGCCTCGTTCAGGCGCGGCGAAAAGGCCGCGATCGCGAAGCGCCCGGGCACCACGGCGACGATGCCGCCGCCCACGCCGGTCTTGGCCGGCAACCCGGCCGTGTACATCCACTCACCGGACTCGTCGTAGAAGCCCGCAGTGGCCATCACCGCGAGCAGCTCCGGCACGTGCCCGGCCGGCATCACGCGCTTCTTTGTGAGGGGGTTGACGCCCTGGTTGGCGAGCGTCGCGCCCATGATGGCAAGGTCCCTGGCGCTGACGCCGATGGAGCACTGGCGCGTATAGACGCGCATCGCCTCCTCCGGGTCGCTGTAGAGCCGCCCGTAGTTGAAGAGCAGGTTGGCGATGGCGCGGTTGCCGAAGGCGGTCGTGTACTCCGACTCATACACGTCCTCGAGCACCGTGAGCTGGCTGCCGGCGAAGTCGCTGATGTTGCCGACGATCTTGTTCCAGCGGTCCTGCTCGGACGTGGCCTGCACGAGACTCACCGCGGCGATCGCGCCCGCGTTGACCAGCGGGTTCACCGAGCGCTTGTCGGGGTAGAGCTCGATCGCCATGCGGGAATTGAACGGCAGCCCCGTCGGCTCCACGCCGATCTTCTCATCGAGCACCTTCGGCCCCTGCTGGGTCATGACCAGCGCCGCGGTGAAAGGCTTGGACACGGACTGGATCGAGAACTTGTAGTCCACGTCGCCGGCGGTGTAGA
>CAZFWB010000127.1:0-9643 GCA_964522655.1 uncultured Chromatiaceae bacterium
GAAACCGAAGTACCGGCACCTTTTCCGCTCAGAATTTGACCGCCGGCGCCTGGTTGGCGAGCGACCAGACCTCGTAAGGCACGACCTTCATGGACATGGTGTCGGCGAACAGCTGATCCTCGAGCCAGCGCTTGCGCATGGCGTCGCGCTCGTCGATATCGGCGCTCGTGTAGCGCTGGCGCCTGCGCTCGCCGAGGATGTCAAAGTAGGTGCCGACGAATGCGTCGAATGCCTCGGTGGCGAGCGCGAAGTTGGCCTCGTTGACCTCCATGAAGGGCGGGTCGTAGAGACTCGCGCCGACGCACGCGGCCTTGAGGCGGTCGCGATGTTTCTTCGCGCCGAACTCGCTCTCGCAGAGCTGCTTGCGGAAGCGCGTAATATCGGCGCCGTGCTTCGCATACACCGCGTCCAGTGACTCCTTCAGCCGGGCGTTGTCGTCGTCGTGCCAGACGCCCGGCACGTAGTCCATGTAGCCGGCGAGGACGCTCTTGCCATTGGCGAGGTAGGTTACGTACACGGTCGCGTGCAGCATCCCCACGTGGGGCGTCGTCGGATGCACGTTGATCTCCACGTACCGGCTCCACAGCGGCTCGGGCACGAACGGAGGTATGGCTTTTTTCGTCACGTTCACGTACCAGCCGGCCTTCTCGACGACCTTGCCGCGTGCAACCTTCACGGTATGCGCGGCGTTGTCATAGTCGAACACCCGCTCTTCGAGCGCGAGATCGCCGTTGAGCTTCGTGACGCGCGAGAAGATCGAGGCCTCGGTCCGCTCCTGGAAGGCCTGCATGCGGTCGGCCAATGCCTGCTGCTCGGCGCTGAGCGCCGCCGGAGCGTTCACCGGTGCCTCATCGGCCGCCATCACGCGAGCCGCCAATGCTGCGGCGACAAGCGCGCCGATCGTGACCGAGCGGGCCCGTGTGCGGGCAAGGCCGCGACCGCGGCCGACTGATTGCGGAAAAGACATGGTTGCTCCCCCTTGTGACTGCGCCGGGAAAGGTGCCGGTACTTCGGTTTCGGAAAGTGTCTGCGTTGTCCCGGTTTCGGTGAGGTAACACTTTCCGAAACCGAAGTACCGGCACCTTTTCTTTCGCTTTCATGACCCCGAAACGCCAGACCAGGGCGTGCGTTAAGTACTTTCCGCAGTCTTGACCTGGATCAACGCAGTGGTGGCGACCGCTGCCTAGCGTACCACTTGTATTGTTAATAATACATCTATTGGAGGGAAATCCATGTTCATCAATTTCTGGTACGCGGCGGCCCTCGCCAGCGAGGTCAGCGCGGACAAGCCCAAAAAAGTGAAGATGCTGGGCCAGAACTTCGTGCTGTTCCGGGACACGAAGGGCGTGGCGCGCTGTGTGAGCGACATCTGCGTGCACCGCGGTGCGTCGCTGTCCGTCGGCAAGATCAAGGGCGACAGCGTCGAGTGCCCCTACCACGGCTGGAAGTTCGATGGAACCGGCGCCTGCACGATGATCCCGTCCCTCGGCGTGAAAGGCAAGCCGCCGGCGCGCGCCAAGGTCGACGCCTATCCCACGCAGGAGAAATACGGCCTGGTATTCGCCTTCCTCGGCGACCTTCCCGAGAGCGAACGCCCGCCGCTGATGGAGATCCCGGAGTGGGGCAAGGCAGGCTGGCGCTGCATCAACCTCGAATACAAGTGGAAGGCAAACTTCGAGCGCTCCATCGAGGCCGGCCTCGACCCGGCCCACGCGGAATTCGTCCACAGCGGCATGAAGTTCGCTGGCACCGACGAGGAGTACGTGCTGCCGAACAGATTCGACGTCCGGCGCGAACGCTGGGGCACGTCGCTGCAGATCCAGTTGCGCACGGTCGCGTTGCCCTCACGCCCGCAACTCGGCAACGCCGACATCTCCAACGTCAAGCCGGAAGCAAGCGCAGTCACCGCCATCAGCTCTTTCTACGGGGCGAACTGCACCATCACGCGGCTGAAGTTCAACGAGCGCGACGAGGTCTGCCAGTACATGTGGGAGACGCCGGAGGACGAGTTTCACGTCGCCAAGCACCTGGTGAGCGTGCGCACCATCGTGACCGACCCGATGTTCGACGAGTCCTTCAACAAGCGCAACCTGTTCGTCGCCGACGAAGACAAGAGGGTGGTCGAGTATGTCGACCCGATGGTGTATCCGAGCACGCTGACCAAGGAAGTCTTCGTGCCGGCCGATGGACAGATCGCCGCCTACCGCGAATACCTCAAGGACTGGGAGAACCGCGGCTGGCGCATCGACAGCCGCCAGGTCGAGAGCGACCAGGGCCGCATCGCCTATTGCATACCCAGTCCGGAACGGCGCGCTGCCGGCAACTGGGCGATCGACGCCGTGCCGCTGATCGCCCCGGCGGCGAGCGGCGCGAAGTCGGCGGCTGGATAGGCGCCTCCCGCCATATTCAGCCCCGGCCAGGAGCCCGCCGCCAGGCGGGCTCCCTTCCTTTGGAAAGGTGCCGGTACTTCGGTTTCGGAAATTGTTACCTGACCGAAACCGGGACAGCGCAGACACTTTCCGAAACCGAAGTACCGGCACCTTTTCCCTGGAGCGCGCGCAAGCTGCTAGAGTCGGGACCCTGGGGGAGTGGCATGGGCTCGGTCGTCATCACCGGAGGAACGCGCGGCATCGGCTTCGCCCTGGCGGCGGAGTTCCTGCGTCGCGGCCAGTCGGTCGCGTTGTGCGGCACGAGCAGCGCGGCGGCGGAAGCGGCACGCGGCAGGCTGCTCGCCGTCGCCGGCGGGCAGGAGCGCATCATCGCGCTGGCCTGCGACGTCGCCGACCTCGCCGCCGTGCAGGGGCTCTGGGACCAGGCGCATGAGCGCTTCGGTGCGGTCGACGTCTGGATCAACAACGCCGGACAGGCGCACGAGACTCACCGTTTCTGGGAACAGCCGGCGGATCGCATCGAGGCGGGCGTGCGCACCAACCTGATCGGCGTCATGAACGGCTGCCGGGTCGCGATGCGCGGAATGCTGCGCCAGGGCTACGGTGCGATCTACAACATGACCGGCTTCGGTCGCACCAATCTCTTCCGGCCGGGCATGGCCATCTACGGCACCAGCAAGCGCGGCGTCGATTACTTCAGCAAAGCGCTCGCCCGCGAAGTGGAGGGCACGGGCGTAATCGTGGGACAGATCAATCCCGGGATGGTGATGACCGACATGCTGCGCCAGGGCGCCACCAGCTCGGTCGAGAACCCCGAGGCCATCCGCCGCATATACAGCATCATGGCGATCACGCCCGAGGAGAGCGCGCCCTTCATCGTCAGCAAGGTGCTCGCCAATCGCAGGAACGGCATGCTGATCAACCGCCAGCCCCGTTACATGGTTCTGGGCAAGATCCTCGCGGCCCCGTTCCGCAGGAAAAGACGCGACATATTCGAGGCAACGGCCCCGTGAACGTCGACGTCATCCTCGAGGCGGGCCTCCCGGCGGACCGCGTGGAGGCGCTCGCCGTGCAGGCCGAGCGCTACGGGATCCAGACGCTGTGGGTCGCGAGTTTCCCGTCGCGCCGTGATCCGATCCCGGCGCTGGCGCTGGCGAGCCGGGCGACGCGTCGAATCGGGCTCGCGACTCTGCCGGTGAGCCCCTACGAGGTGCACCCGCTGCGCATCGCCGACCAGCTCCTCACGCTGAACGAGCTCTCCGAGGGGCGCGCCGCGATCCTCGTCGGCGGTCTCGGGCACTCAGTGAGCCGGGTCACCGGCCTGCAACCGACACGCCGGGTTACTGCCGTGCGCGACACGATCCGCATCCTGAAAGGGCTCAGAGCCGACGCCGTGCTGGACTACGAGGGCGAGCTCTACAGCCTGCGCAATTATCGCGCCGAGTGGGCCACGCAGCGCGCGCCACGCGTCTACGCCGGGGCCACGTTCGAGCAGATGCTGCGCATGGCGGCCGAGGTTGCCGACGGCACCATGCTTTCGGACGCGCCCCTCGGCCGCATGCCGCAGATCGTCTCCTGGATGAATGCCGGGCTCGCCGCCGCAGGGCGCAAGCGCAGCGATTTCAGGGTCAACAACTTCATGGCCTGGCACGTCAAGCGCGACCGCGCGCAGTCGCTGCGCGAGGCGCGGCGGGAACTCATCTGGCGCGGTTTCCTCCTGCCGTGGTTCACGGAGACTTTTCTCGACGCGAAGACCGCCGCGATGGTTGCGGAGAGAAAGCCCGCCTTTCTGCAGGCCTTTTTCGACCGGTCCCCCCACATCGAGGGAGTCCCGGAACCGGTGGTCGAGAAGCTGGTCGACAACCTGACTCTGGCGGGGGACTTTACCGACATCGATCGCATCGCAGGCCACCTGCACGCGCTCGCCCGCGCGGGTCTCGACGAAGTCGCGCTGCGGTTGCACGACGAGCCCGAGCAGGGGCTCGCCATCATCGGCGAACGGCTGCTGCCGGCGTTGGGCTGAGATCGGGGACAGTTCACTTATTTGCTTTGGCAAATAAGTAAACTGTCCCCACGTTCTCCCGGAATGGCTACGCCCCCTGCCCGATGCTGAAACTGCTCTTCGCCCTGCTCAACGCCGCCAAGCTCGGCCCGCTCCTCAAGACCGGCGGCACGATGCTGGTGTCGGTCGGCGCCTATGCGCTCGTCTTCGGCTGGTGGTACGCGGTCGGATTCGTGCTGCTGATTTTCTGTCACGAGATGGGTCACTTCATGGCTGCCCGCCAGCGTGGCCTTCCCGTCGGCGCGCCGACGTTCATCCCTTTCGTCGGCGCCTGGATCGAGCTGAAGCAGCTGCCGCACGACGTCGAGACGGAGGCCTACGTCGGCATCGCCGGCCCGCTGATCGGCTCGCTCGCCGCCCTTCTGGTCTACTTCCTCGCCGTGACCCAGGACAGCACGCTGCTTCTCGCGCTGGCTTACGCGGGCTTCATGATCAACCTCTTCAACCTGATCCCGCTCAGTCCCTTCGACGGCGGGCGCATCACCGCGATCATCTCGCCGAAAGTGTGGCTGCTCGGCGTTCCACTGCTCGGGGCGCTGTTCTTCATCCGGCCGAGCCCGATGCTGATCCTGATCGCGCTGCTCGCGGCGCCGCAGGTACTGAGCGTGATCCGCGGGCGCGCCATGACCGACATGCCGGCCGGCTACTACGACACGCCGACGGATGTGCGCGTGCGCTACGCGGTGTGGTACCTCGGGCTCGCGGCCTTCCTCGCGATCATGAGCCACGAAGTGCACGAGCGCCTCGGCGAGGCGCTGCGATAAATTAATTAACGGGGACATTCCTGATTTCTGATGAAATCAGGAATGTCCCCATTTCATTTCCCGAGATCGACGATCTCGACCTGCGCGGGATCGATCGGCTCGCCGAGGAACGCCGGGCCGATGCGCGCGAAACGCGCCGCACCATCGGTCGCGAGCAGCTGCACGCGCCCGCCGGTGCCGGCACGAATCCCGGGGCCGAGCATCTCGCGCACCGCTGCTGCGGTGGTCGCCGCGGAGTCGACGATGGCGATCTCCGGCCCGGTCACCTTGGCAATGGCGCGGGCGAGCACCGGGAAGTGCGTACAGCCGAGCAGCAGCACGTCGGGGCGCTCGTCGGCGGCGAGCAGCGGGCCGAGATAGCGGTGCGCGACCGATTCGACGATGTCGCCGTCCGTCCAGCCCTCCTCGGCCAGCGCGACGAAGAGCTGGCAGGGTTTCGAGATCACTTCGCAGCCGGGCCGGATGCGCCGGATCGCCTGCTCGTAGGCGCCGGCGCGCACCGTGCTCTCGGTGGCGAGGACCGCGATCCGCCCGCTCCGAGTCGCGGTGCAGGCCGCGCGCGCGCCCGGCTCCACCACGCCGATCACGGGCAGCGGCGCGTAGCGCCGGCGCAGCGCCTCGAGCGCCAGCGCGGAGGCGGTGTTGCAGGCGACGACCAGACAGCGGAGTCCTGACCGGACCAGCACGTCGGCGGCCTGCTCGGCGTAGCGCATGACCGAGCCGGGGCTCTTGGTGCCGTAGGGAAGGCGCGCGGTATCGCCAAGGTAGATGAAGTCCTCGGCCGGCAGTGCGACCCGCAGGGCGCGCAATACCGTGAGCCCGCCCATGCCGGAGTCGAACACGCCGATGGCACTGGACTGCATCACTGCCCGGCACCACCCGGCCGGTGTCCCGCGGCTGACATCACGTCTGCCTCCACGGCAGGCCCCTCACCTTCCAGCCGTCGACGCTGCTGCGGTGGCCCGCGGCGTCGAGCGCGCCCTCGAACCCCTCGGCGACGTTGTAACAGCGCTCGAATCCGGCGGCGGCGAGCTCGCCGGCCGCCATGCGGGAGCGCCCGCCCGAGCGGCACAGGAAGAAGATCGGCGTCTGCGGCCCGGCGCCGCGCGCGGCCAGCGCCGCGGTCAGCTCCTCCAGAAACGCGGCGTTGCGCCCCTGCTGCGTCATCCATTCGACGCAGACGGGCTCGTGCGCCAGCGAGGAGAGATCCGGACCGCCCACCAGCGCCAGTTCGATCCGGGTGCGCACGTCGACCAGCACGGCCTGCGGGTCTGCCGCCAGGCGCTCCCAGGCCTCGCCCGGGTTGACGTCCCCCGCGCAGGGCAGCGGTTTTTTCATGCCTGTCTGTGGTGCGGACATCGCGGGTTTCTCCGGGCATCTGGGCGCCGGGCCGCCACTACACTGGCCGGCCTGCGGCGCTCGCGGCGCAAGATTAAAGGATTCCGCGGGCTTGCTGGCGGGGAATTCCGCTACACTGCGGCCCCCGCCGGCAATAACCACAACTTTTCAGTTCCCAGAGGAAGCAACGCGATGGCGATCATCCCCTTCGAGACCAAGATCGATTTCACCAACCCGCGCTGGAACCGCGACTCCTGGGCGCGCATCCAGGGCGACATGAACTCCGCGAACGAACGCATCGGCCACTGCAGCGGCGTGATCCTCGGCGTGCGGCCCGGCGAGGCGCTGAAGCCCCTGCTCGGTTTCCAGACGTTCCTCGCCACGCGCCTGTTGCCGCTGCCGAACGGCGACATCCGCCGGATCAACAAGGAGGTGATCTTCTACACCAGCCTCACCCGCAACGGCCAGCCGGCCGACATCATTGAGGAGTGGAAGAACCCCTATACCAACGAGACCGTGAAAGTGGTGCAGGTCTGGAACGACCCGTTCAACTACACGATCAGTGACTTCCTGATTCTCGCTCCGGAGGATTTTCCCGGCGACAAGTCGAAACTCCCGAAGATCCCGCTGCTCTTCCCCTGGCAGGAGCTCGACGCCGAGACGCTGGTGCTCTCCACCGACATGCACCTGAACTACCCGAACCCGCTGCAGCCGGACAAGTGGCCGCGCGAGTCTTCGGGCCCCAAGGCCCAGGTAACCGAGATGATGCGCTACTTCGTGAAGAAGGCCGACCTGCTGAATCCGAAGCTCACGGCTGTCCCCTATCACGGCACCTGGCACCGCGTGACGCCCTGGCTGCCGTGGATGCTGATGGGCCAGGCGCCCGGTCACTGCATGTACGCCGCCACCATGGTCGGCTTCGATTCGATCGAGAAGCTGCCGAAGCACGTGGTCGAGTACACGAAGAAGCACAAGCCGGACATGCTGACGGCGCCGACCGAGGACTACGGTCCGAGCCACTCGAGCCTCGAGCATTACGCCCGCGAACAGAAACCCGCGCCGGTGAAATAGCCCGGGAAGTGGGGTCGGACCGAGTGTCCCCGGTCACTCTTGACCGCATTGGCGAACAGCCACGGGGACGCGCGGTCTTACCGCGGTTCCTGTTCGCATGCCGTGAGAGGCCAGCTCGTCGGCGCCCATCCCGAGCCGCGCTCGTTCAACGGGGCGATGAAGGACGTGGCGGTACAGACACTGACGGAGGCGGGGCACGAGGTCACGGTCTCGGATCTCTATCGCGACGGCTTCCGCGCGGAAGCCGGCCCGGCCGACGTGACCGAGCGCGCCAACCCCGAGGTGTTCAACCTGGGTCTCGAGCAGCTGCATGCGGCGCAGAAGGGCATGTTCGCGCCCGATGTCCGCCGTGAAATCGACCGGGTCCTGGCGGCCGACCTGCTGATCCTGCAGTTTCCGCTGTGGTGGTACTCGGTGCCGGCGATCCTCAAGGGCTGGATCGACCGCGTGTTCGCCTTCGGCGCGCTCTACGGGCCGGGCCGCACCTGGGACAACGGCGTGATGCGCCACCGGCGCGCGATGCTCGCCTTCACCACCAGCGCGCCCGCCGAGACCTTTCTGCCGGACGGAAAAAATGGCGACATGGAGCGCATCCTCTGGCCGATCCACGCCGGGGTCTTCGGCGTGTGCGGCTACGACGTGCTGGTGCCGTTCATCGCCCATGCCGTGGCCTTCATCGACGAGGCCGCACGCGGCGCGCTACTGGCGGGCTACCGCGAGAGATTGCGGCGCCTGGAGAACGACGTCCCGCTCTATTTTCATCCGCTGGCCGACTACGGAGCGAACCGGCGGCTGAAACCGGACATCGAGCCGCGCACGCCCGCGCAGCACCGCGGGCCGCGGCGACACCTGCCCTGACGGAAAGTCGGGTCAGCCCGGCCTTCTGAAAATGCAGCCACGGGGACGTCCGGCCTGAACCTGTGCCGCTTTATGTCGCCTGCCGGATGCCGCGCCTGCGACGGCGAACGCGATGGAACAGCCCGTCTCTCTGGTAGGATCAGCTGACGGCCCAACGGCTCAAAGAACAACAACGCGGCCGGTTCCCGACCAAGGCCGACAGGTATGTCAACGACAATCACCCCGACGACGGCCTTCGCCGGCCCGAGCGTGTACTCGCAGCAGCCGGTCATCTACTTCGATCTCGGCCAGCGCGGCGTTCGCATCAGGCGGCCGACGCCGGCCATCATCGCGTTTCTCCACCAGACCCTGCCGGGCCTGCGCGCGCACGCCGGGCCATGCGGCGCGCCGGCCTGCTTCCAGGTCGCCGGCCAGCACATCAGCGTCGGCCACCTCTTCGAGCACATCTGCATCGAGCTGCAGAACCTGGCGGCGGGCGAGCTTTCCTGCATTCGCGCCCGGGCCCTGGTGCCGATTGGCGGCGGTGGAGCGGCGGTCCCCTACGAGGACCGCGAGGTCGCGATCGCGGCGGCGCGCCTGGCGGTCGAACTTCTCGGCGTCAACGCCGATGCGGCTCCCGAGCCGGCTTCCGCCGAAGGCGCGCCTGACTTCACCGCGCGAATCCAGGAGTTCATCGGATTCGCGCTGGAGATCGTCCTGCCCGTACAGGATCGCGCGCTGGTGCGGGCCGCGCGCGCGCGTGACATACCGGTTACCCAGCTGGTGGGGCGCTTTCTCGCTCTCGGCCAGGGCCGTTTCCAGCAACGTGTCAGTGCGAGCAGCAGCACACACACCAACAGCATCGCCAGCCATCTCGCGGCCAACAAGACCTACACGCATCGCGTGCTCGAAGCCGCCGGCCTGCCGATGGCGCGTTACGAGCGCGTCTACAGGTCGCGCGAGGCGGCCGCGGCCGCCCGGCGCATCGGCTATCCCGTCGTCGTCAAGCCGAACAGCGAGAGCATGGGCGCCGCCGTCAGCGTCGGCATGACGAACCGCCGTGAGGTCATTACCGCCTACCGCAGGGCCCGCCGGCTCACCAGGTCGGTCATCATCGAGGAGCTGATCGCGGGGGAGGATTACCGGCTGCTTGTCATCGACGGCAAATTTCGCGCTGCCGC
>CAZFWB010000128.1:0-9601 GCA_964522655.1 uncultured Chromatiaceae bacterium
TTCGCGGTCGGCACACCGGGCGCGCCGCTGCTCGCGCTGCTCGTGGGCCTGCAGAACCTGCCCGAGGGGTTCAACGCGTATCGCGAACTCAGCTCGATTGCGGGCACGCGCCCCGCGCGGCTGCTGTGGCTGATGCTGCTGCTCGTCCCGGCCGGACCGGCGCTGGCGATATCAGGCTGGCTGTTCCTGTCCGAATACACGCATTTCCTCGGGGCAGTCATGCTGGTCGCCTCCGGAGGTATCCTCTACCTCACTTTCCAGGACATCGCACCGCAGGCGCGGTTGAGAAACCACTGGTTCCCGCCGCTCGGGGCGGTCGCCGGATTCGCCCTGGGGCTGCTCGGCAAGGTACTGATCGGCGAAGGCTGATTCCCGCCCGGGCCCGCACGGGCGCAACATCGGCCTGCGCCGCAACGCGAGGAGCGCTGAACCGACCGTGAACACACCCGACAGACCCGCCGCGCCGCCCTTCTCGATCCGGGGTCTCGACCACCTCGTGCTGCGAGTCACGGACCTCGAGGCAGTGCTGCGTTTTTACTGCGACGTGCTCGGCTGCCGCGTCGAGCGACGGGTGGAATCCATCGGGCTCGTGCAGCTTCGCGCCGGCGCCGCGCTCATCGACCTCGTGCCGGTAACGGGCGAACTCGGGCGCGCCGGCGGCGCGCCACCGGGCAGCGAGGGGCGCAACCTCGATCATTTCTGCCTGCGCATCGAGCCCTTCGACGAGTCCGCCCTGCGCCGCCACCTCGCCGCGCACGGCGTGGCGGCGGGCGAGAGAGCCGTGCGCTACGGGGCGGAGGGCCGCGGCCCGTCGATCTATGTCTGCGACCCGCAGGGCAACGTGGTGGAACTGAAAGGGCCGGCGCGCCCTGATGAGAGCTGATCGGTTGCCAGCCGGCGCGGCATCGGGGAGGATGCCGCCGGGTCACGACACGGAACGTCACTCCACCACCGCATGCAGGTACTGAACAAGGCACAGGCGCTCGCGTTCGTGCGCGAACGACGCGAACTGTTCGACGCGGCAGGGCAGTCGAATCCCTTTGCCGGCAGCGCCTGGCTGCTGCACTTCATCGCCCAGGTTGCCGGTGAGGACTGGCAGATCATCGCGCCCGAGGACGGCCGCGATGGCCACAGCACGCTGCTCCTCTACCGCGAGCCGCAGCAGCCCTACCGCTGCTCGGCCCTCACCAACTACTACGCGTCGCTGTACTCGCCGCTGGCGAGCACCGCGAGCGACCGCCCGGGCGCGCTCGGCCGCCTGCTCGGGCAGCTGGCCGAATTGCGTCCGGCTCCGGCCACCCTCGGCTTCGCGCCGCTCGACGCGCAGTCGCCCGATACCGCGGCGCTCGCCGCCTCGATCTCCGGGCGCGGCTGGTACCTGCGCCGCTACTTCTGTTTCGGCAACTGGTACCTGCCCTGCGAGGCGCTGTCGTTCGATGAGTACATGAGCGGGCGTGATTCGCGCCTGTACAACACCTGGAAGCGCAAGGCGAAGAAATTCGAGCGCGGCGCCGAGGGAGCGCGCCTGGAAATCGTCACCGAGCCCGGCCGGCTCGAGGCGGCGCTCGAGGCCTATGGCAGGGTTTACGCCCGCAGCTGGAAGAATCCGGAACCTTATCCCGACTTCGTTCCCGGCTGGGCGCGGATCTGCGCTGCCAACGGCTGGCTGCGCATGGGACTCGCCTGGGTGGGCGAAACGCCGATCGCCGCGCAGTTCTGGTTCACGCTGCACCGGCGCGCGTACATCTTCAAGCTCGCCTACGATGAGGACTACGCGAAGTACTCCGCAGGCACGGTGCTCACCGCCCACCTCATCCGCCACAGCCTCGAAGAGGACCGCGTCGTCGAGATCGATTACCTCACCGGCGACGACGAGTACAAGCGCACGTGGATGAGCGAGCGGCGCGAGCGCGTCGGGCTGCTCGCCTGCAACCCGCGCACGGCACGCGGCCTGCTCGCCGCGACGAGGGAATTCGCCGGCGCGGTGCGCCAGCGCTGGCGCGAACGCTCGGGCGCGCCGTCCGCAGCCGCCTGAACGCCCGGCCCTCGCCGCCCGGGCTGTCGGTGGCTTCAGCACGACTGAGCGAACTCGGCAACGCCGGCCTTTTCCGGTTAGAGTAGCGCACGCGCCGGCGCCGCCGGCGTCGGAGTCCCCCGGGAGACCCTCAATGGCCGACAAGCCGAACGCCATCATCGCTGCGCTCCTGCTCGGTTGCGTCGGCGTTTTCGCCATCATGGCGCAACCGATACTGGTCGAGGTGCTGGTCAGCAAGGCGAACCTCGAAGGCAGCGCTGCCGGCAACATCACCGCGGTGGAGGCGCTCGGCACGGCGCTCGGACCGGTGCTGGCGATGGCGTGGATGCAGCGGGTCTCCTGGCGACTGGCCGCCGTCGTCGCCCTGCTGGCCGTGATCGGCGGCAACGCCGCATCGACGATGCTCACCGACACGTCGCTGCTGATGGCCCTGCGCTTCCTGGTCGGCCTGCTCGGCGAAGGCACGGCGTTTGCGCTCGCCATCGCCATCATCGGCGGCACCGAGCACAAGGACCGCAACTTCGCCTTCCTGATTGCCGCACAGGTGATGCTCGGCGTGCTGTTCTTCCTGGTATTGCCGCTGCCGCGCGAGGCGGGCGTGGCCGGCGTGATGCTGCCGCTCGCCGCCCTGGCGCTCGTCGCGCTCGCCACCGTCGGCTGGGTGCCGCGCCCGGCGCCGGGCGCGCACGGTCACGGCGGAGCGGCCGTGGCCGGCGCCTCCTCGGCCCCCGCGGTCGCCGCGCTCGCGGTGATGCTCATCTGGTGCACGGGGCTCGGGGCGGTCTGGGCCTTCGTGAAGCTGATCGGCGTGGAGCTCACCTGCGGGGACTGTGACGAGCAGGGGAAGGCGGCGGCAGCGATCGCGGTAGGACAGGCGCTGGGGCTGTCGACCGCGCTTGCGGTCGTGGGCGCGCTGGCCGCGGCGGCCCTCGCCGACCGCTTCGGACGTATCCTGCCCGTGACGGTTGCACTGCTGATGCAGTTCGCGATGGTGATGTTGCTGCAGGGGGAGATGGGCTGGGCGCAGTTCGCGGCCACCGCGGCGACCTTCCAGGCGTTCTGGAACCTCACGGGACCGTACATGATGGGCGCGATCGCGCTCGGCGACGGCACCGGCCGGGTGAGCCTGCTCATGCCGACCGCGCAGATCGGCGGGTTCTTCCTCGGGCCGACGATCGTCGGGCTGTTTCTCGGCAACGGCACGGGGCTCGGCGCAGCCAACGCAGTCGGCGCCACCTGCTTCCTGCTGGCGCTGGTGCTGTTCGTCCCGGTGGCGCGGCGCATCGGTTCCCGTCCCGGGGCCACGCAGTCTGCCTAGATCGACGGACGCCGCCCTTTTCCGTTCCGGCAACGGACCAGGGCCACGGTCCTATTTCTTGCGAACCGCCTTCTTGCGGCGCGGCTTCGCGGCGGCCGCCTTGCCCGCGCCCTTGCGGCTGCGCGCGCGGCCGCTTCGGCCGAACTTCGTCTCGTACTCGTTGCCGACCGTCTCGAGGTCGATCATCAGCGCATGGGTGCGGCGTACTGACTCGACGTACTCCTCGATGAGCGGCCAGTCGACCGGGATGGTGCCCGCGGCGGTGCGGCTGGCGAAGAGCTGATTCCAGAGTTTCTGCTGGCGTTTCTGCGCCGACTGGATGGCATTGATCACGTACTTGAGGCTATGCGTCTCCCAGTCGACGTTGCCACCGCCCTTGTCACGCACGTCAGCCGACATATGCGCTCTCCTCCGCTGATCAGTTTTCGCGCCGTGCCGTCAATGTAAGCCGAGCCCGGCACCCCGCGCAACGCGGGCCAGGGACAGGATGCGGCACTGACCGCGCATTGAATGGGAAAATGGGACAGTCACCTTTTCCTTGAACAAGAGAGAAGCGTCCTTAGCCGTGGTAACCTGGAAAAGGTGACTGTCCCCTTTTCCATTTGGAAAAGGGGAATGTCCCCATTTTCCCGGTCAACGCGACAGCAGCGGCACGGGCGTCACCGCCCAGTCCGAGGGGTCGGCGCGGCGCGCGGGCGACGGGATGGAATAGGCGATGCGGCCGCGATTGCGGGCCATGCTCTCGAGATCCATGCGCCAGCCCCGCTGCTGCCACTCGGTGAGCTTCCGGCGGTAGTGCATGATGATGTCGTCGGCCGGGACGATGAATTCGCCCACCGACTCCTTCGACGGAATAGGCGGGTCGAGCTTTTCGATAACCACGCGATCCTCTTCGACGGCCACGCCCATGCGGCGCAGGAAATTCTCGTCGTACTTTTCCTCCAGCATGGAATTGCGCTGCATGATCAGGAAGAGCTCCAGGTCGAGTTCGTCCCGCGGCACGGTGTAGAGATAAAGGTGCATCTTCGCGGTGGCGCTGAAGTTCACCCGCGTCCAGGTCGAGGCTGCGCCGTGGTAGCCGGAGCCCGACTCGTTGCGCCGGTCGGCCTGCAGCTTGCGCATCTCGGCATCGGGCAGCTCCGGGGAGTAAAACACCACCATGGCGCCCGCCCCCCAGGGGCCGGTCTCCTCGACGTTGATCTTCGGAACCTTGTAGCCGGTGTCCTGGCCCGCCATGCCCATGCCGGCATGCACGTACTCGACGTGCGAGGGGTCGGACTGGTTCTCCACGAGGCGCACGTAGTTGCACTTCCAGCGGTAGCGCATCGTGAGCGTGCGCCAGCCCTCCTCGCCATACTCGGCGCAGGGCATGATGGTCGGGCGCTCGGCCTCGGGCAGGTCGCCGAGGAAGACGAAGACGAGCCCGTAGCGCTCCTCCACGGGGTAGGCGTCGATGCGCGAGCGGCGCGGAACGCGCTCGAGCGGGCCGAGCGAGGGGATGCGCTCGCAGTCGCCCTCGCCGTTGAACTTCCAGCCGTGATAGGGGCACTGAATGCAGTTGCCGACCACCTTGCCGTCGCCGAGCGACCCTCCGCGGTGGGTGCACGTGTTGTGCGCGCAGCGCGCGCGGCCGGACTCGTCGCGCCAGAGGACGAACTGCAGCCCGAGCATCTGCACCTTCAACGGCTTGCCGGGCAGCAGACTGGCGCTCTCCTCGGCCGGGTACCAGAAATTGATGAACATCGCTGATCCCCCGACGGTAAAGCGGCAGCCTCAGGGATTGCGCAGCCAGATCTGGCGGGGCGCGTACCCGTCGCGGCGCAGGAAGTGCTCGGTGTAGACGATGCGGTCGGGCCGCAGGCGCATGAGCTGGCCCTTCGGCGGTTCGTTGATCGGCCGGCCGATCTCGAAGGCGGAGGCGGGCCACTTGAACACCTGCATGCCGCGCACCCATTCCGGCGTGCCCACGTCGAGCAGCGCGGCGTTGCCGAACAACTGGCAGCCCATGGCGCTCGCCCAGCCGGCCATCGGATTGGCCACCGCGAGACAGATGCGCGGGTCGCGCTGCATCGCCTTGAGCTTCGGGCTGCCCGGCTGCGGGAAGACATAGACGTCGAAGCCGTCGGCGTAGAACTCGAGCGGGCTGACGATCGGCCCGTTCTTGCCGAGCGTGCCGAGATAGGCAATGTTGGTTATCGTGAGCACGCGCTCGATGCGGCTCTCGAGATCCTTGCGCGGCAGCGGCTTTTTCGGCCAGTTCTCCGGTTCGAGCCAGGGATGTGCAGCGCTCATGGGGTCCCCCTTGGATTTATTCGCGTGGTGGCAGCGCGCCTGCGACGATTATGGCACGCCCTGCGGTGCCTCCGCCCGCCCTGCGGCAAGCTGCCGCCACGCTGGGGACAGAACGCCGCCCGGGTTTGTGACGCGCGCCCGCCAGCGCCTATGATCCGCTCCCGGCCGTATTCGTGCCCCAACCAACGCTGTCTGAAGGAGAGAACGCATGAGAAGACTGCTGATCACGCTGGCCACCTGCCTGTCGCTCGGCCTGAGCCTCACCGCCGGCGCGGCGCCCGCGCCCGGCAAGACCACCGTGCTCATCACCGGAGCGAACCGCGGCATTGGCCTGGAGTACGTCCGGCAGCTCTCCGAGCGCGGCTGGAACGTGATCGCCACCGCGCGCCGGCCCGACGAGGCAAAGGAGTTGCAGGAAATCGCCGCGAAGCACCCCGGCGTGGTGATCGAGCAACTCGACGTCACCGATTACGAGCGAATCGACGCGCTGGCGGCCAAGTACAAGGAGCAGCCGATCGACATCCTGCTGCTCAACGCGGGACTCACGCCGACCTACGCCTCGGCCTTCAAACCGCTCGCCGGCGTAGACTTCGAGACTGCGCGGCTGAGCTTCGAGGTCAACGCGCTCGGCCCGCTGCGCATGTGTCAGGCGTTCATGCCGCACGTGGCCGCCTCCGGCAAGAAGCAGATCGTGGTGATCTCCAGCAAGGGCGGCTCGTTCGCCGAGAGCCCGAAGTTCCCGATGATGTACGAGTACCGCGCGAGCAAGGCGGCGCTCGACATGTACATGTACACGCTCGCCTTCGAGACGCCGAAGAAGGGCGTCACCGTGACGCTGCTCTCCCCGGGGCAGGTGAACACGGCACAGGGCGCTCAGTTCGAAGGCATCAAGCGCCCCGGCACCATCGAGGTCGAGGAGAGCGTGAGCAAGATGCTGAAGGTGATCGACACGCTCACGCCGGCCGACAACGGCAAGTTCCTCGACTACGAGGACCGGCGCGAGATCCCCTGGTAGCGGGTCCCCGGCGGCGGCTTACCGGCCGTAAGCCGCCGTCAGGTAATCAACGATCGGCTCGACGTCGGCGGGCGCAACCGGGGCACCCATCACGTTGATCATCTTCTCAACGCTCTTCCGCCAGCCGGCGCGATCGAGGAAGACCGAGTTCATCTGGATGTAGTCGAGGCTGTGGCACATCACGCAGTTCGCCTCGACCAGTGCGCGTCCCGGCTGGTCGCGCAGGCGCACCTGGCTCTCGTCGGCGGCCATCGCTGCGGCCGGCCAGACACCGAGCAGCGCGAGCAGCGCCACTGGCACGGTCCTCGTTGCTGCTTTGTCCATGTCAGCCGACCTCGATGTCGAGCGCCTGGATGAGGTTGTGATGGTAGCCGGCGGGATTGGCGATGAGCGCCGTGCGCTGCGTTTCGCCCGCGCGGCTGGTGGCCCGGACCATGAGCCGGTGAGTGCCCGCACGCGCCGGGCGGAAGCGGTAGCGCCACAGCCGCCAGGAGAACCGCCCCGCGTCCTCGCCAAGCGCGGCAGCCTGCCAGCGCCGCCCGCCGTCCTCGGAGACCTCGACCATGCGGATGCCGCTGCCGCCGTCCAAGGCGACGCCCGCCGCATCGACGTCGGCGCCGGCGGCGAAGCGCTGCCCGTCGGCGAGGCTGGTGAACAGCGAATTGACCACCATGCTGGTGATCGGCGTGCTGGCCTCGGTGTGCTGCGAGTCGAAGGGGTCGGCTGCGGGAAAGGCGCCGCTCGGCACGCGGTAGGCGGTCTTCATCCAGAAGCCGTCGAACGGGCGTGACACGACGTCCATGGCGGTCAGGTGCTTGACCCAGTAGGTGGCCGTCCAGCCGGGCACCACCAGTCGCGCCGGCGCGCCGTGCCAGTGCGGCAAGGGCTCACCGTTCATCGCGAGCGCAACCAGCGTGTGCTCGTCGCGGGCCTTCTCCACCGGGATGCTTTTCACGAAATCGGGCGTGGCGGGCACGACGCCCGCGTCGGCCCCGTCACAGACCACCTCGAGCGCGCCCCGGCGCACGCCGGCACGGTCGAGCAGGTCGCGCAGCCGCACGCCGCGCCAGCGGGCGTTGCCCATCGCGCCATAGCCCCACTGGATGCCGGGGACGTGCGGCTCGAACAGGCCGCGGCGGTTGCCCGAGCACTGGTTCACCGCGGTGACCTCGACCTGCTCGAAGTCGCGCTGCAACTCATCGAGCGAGAACTCGCGCGGCGCGCCAGCCGCATCCCCGCCGACGCGCAGGCGCCACCCGCGGGCGTCGAGCCGCGGAATCGCGGCGAGGTGGTAGCGCACGAAGAACGCGTCGTTCGGCGTGTACAGCTCGTTGAAGAACTCGACCGGGGTTTCCAGGTTCGGCGGCCGGAAGCTGCGCTTGATGAGCGGTTTCTTGCCCGCGATGGCGTGCAGCAGCGCAGACCCGGTGGTCCCGGAGGGCAGCCCGCCGGCGGCGAGCCGCCCGAGCGGCAGGCCCGAGAGCGTTGCCCCGGCGAGCCCCTTCAGCAGGTCGCGACGTATCAGCATCAAGCCCCTCCCCCGGGTGCCGGACAGTTTACCCGTCAGTGGCCCGCGCGCGGCGCGCGATCCGGCACGGCTGTCCTCGATGCCGTTGCCCGCTCACACGCCCATGCCGGTGATAGCGGCATCGGCGTCGCCGTCTCGCGCGCGCGGTACCGTCGCGTGGACCCAGCCGCCGGGTTCAGTGCGGCGTGCGGGCGAAGGCACGACGAGCACGCGGTCGCGCGCCTCGTCCTCGAAGCGTCGCACGTCGATCGCGCCCAAGCGGCGCGCAAAGGCCTGCGACTGCTGCCGATAGAGCCGCTCCATCGCGTCGGTCGCCATCCACAGCTCGCCCACGCCGGCCGGCGGCGGCAGCCGTGGCCTGAGATGCTCGACCACGGCGGCGTCCTCCTCGAGCCCGAAGCGGATGGTTTTCAGGATCCCCTCGTCGTGCCGGGGATCCTGCTGGAAGTTGCGGAAGTGCAGCCCGAAGTTGCGGGTGCGCCCGGCGTCGACAGGAGTGAGGCAGTTCCAGATGACCTGGTCGTAGCCCGAGGCCATCTCCTGGCTGTTCTTGTGCATCAGGCCGATGATGCTGAACTCGAGCACGACCAGCGAGTCGGCCCGCGCACGCGCGGCCTGCACGCGATTCACCGCGGTGGTGGACTCCTTCGTCGGCTTGCTCGCGAAGCGCTGCACGAGCCTGCCGCCCCACTCGGTCCTCTCGGCCGGCCAGATGGTCATCTTCGAGGGCAGGTGGCGGCCGAAGCTGTGCACGAGATACAGGTGCGAGGTGTCGAGCAGGTTTTCGTGGATGCGCGCCCAGTTCGCGTTCCAGTCGCGCTGCAGGCGAACCATGCGCCAGTTCGTGTCGCCATAGAGCGGCAGGAAGTCGGGCAGCTCGGGCCGTTCGCCGGGGGCGAGGTCGCCGAGGAACACCCACACGTAGCCATAGCGCTCGATGACCGGGTAGGCGTCGACGCGCGCGCGCTGCGGCGGCCTGACCTCGTCGCCGAGCGGCGGCATGCGCACACAGCGGCCCGAGGAGTCGAACTGCCAGCCGTGATACGGGCACTGCAGGCAGCCGCCGCTCGCGCGGCCGCGCGCGAGATCGCCGCCGCGATGGCAGCACACGGCTGAGAGACACGCCGCCTTGCCGGCGCCGTCGCGGAACAGCGCGAAGTCGCAGCCGAGCATGCGTACCGGCAGCGGCTCGTCGCCGAGCTCGGCCGATTCGCAGGCGACGTACCAGTTGTTCAGGATCACGCCCGCGCCCCCCGCCGCCCGCGGCGCGCGGGGGCAGCGCGTGACGGCTTACCCACACGATCGAGCGCGTGGTACTCGCGATTCGGCATCATGTCGAGCCCCATCGCCATGCGGTTGGAGAGATTGAACAGAGCGACGATTTCGCAGATGTCGTAGACGTCCGCGTCGTTG
>CAZFWB010000129.1:0-9566 GCA_964522655.1 uncultured Chromatiaceae bacterium
AATCACGCGCGATCGCTCCGGAATTCGCGCGTGAATCAGTAAACTGTGCCCGATTTACGGTCAGCGAAAATAGACCTCCTCGCCGGGCCCGGGCCGGCCATAGAAGGCATGGACGATCCCGGCTTCACGCAACTGATCGGGAGCCGGGTACCAGAAGCGCCGCCCGCTCTGGACCCAGCGTTGCCGGAACCAGAGCGGCACACCCCGTTCGGCGAAATACGCGATCTCGCCGGCGTACGGCGGGCTCACAGGGCCGCGCAGGCCGAAGCCGGGGTTGCGGGGCAGGTGCACTCCGATCCTCGCGGCCCGGGCGAGTAACCGGTGGCGACCGGCGATGTAGGCCGAGACGCAGGCACTGGCGCAGAGGCTGCGGCTGTCAGTATCGAGGTCGCCGGCGACGATCAGCTCGCGCAGCCGCCGCGCCTCGCTCAACGCCCCGCCGCCGCTTTCGAGTCGCAGGCGCCGTATGCGCCGGTTGGCCTCGAGCGCCCGCTGCACGTCGCGGGCGAGACCGAAGCGGAAGCTGCCGCGGACCTCGAGCAGCCGTCCCGCGTGGCTCACCTCGATCGTGTAACCGTTTCCGGGGCCATAGGCGAGGCGCACGCCCTGCACGCTCTCGCCTGCAAAGACGAGAAGACGGGTGGCAAGCAGGATGGTGAGCAGCGTGGCGCCGGACTGGGTGATCCGCGCGCCGAGGATGGTGCCGACTGTTGCCGCATGGTGCTCGGCGGAGCGGAAAATTCCGATTACCTGCCAGGCGGGGACGAGCAGCGAGAGAACGACGCCTGTCGCCAGGAACATGGTGAAGCCGAAGCGCGTGGCCGGCTCCGGGAGCAGAGCAGGCACTGCGCCCTGCAGGTCGGCCCACAGCAGCAAGGCCGTGAGACCGACGCCGTTCACCCACCAGGCGACGGGCAATGACAGTTCGCCACGCCAGTGGCGGAGGACATAGGCAAGCATCGGCCGATATGGTCCCGGTATGACTTCCGGATTGGTGCGCGCCTGCGCTCGGGCGGGCGGATAGTACCACCGGCCCGGCGTCCGGGCAGGCGGGAACGCCTGCAGCGCATGGACGTATTCGACGGGCTGGGGACATTACTGATTTTCGGTGGTCCCGTCCCCCGGCGCGGGTCGTCCCGACCGCAGCCTGCGGACTCCGCTCATCGACGATGCCCAGGCTCTTGGCTCGGCCCCGCAGATGGGTGAAGAACCAAAAAAAACAGGGCGCCCTCCGGGCGCCCCGTCGTCTGGCTGCACCGAAACGCGGCCGCGACCGTTACATGCCGGGCCGGTTCAGCACCTGCTCGGCTGCCTTCTTGCCTTCATCGAGAATGACGATGGACACCCGCCGGTTCTGCTGGCGGCCAGCGGCGTTGGCGTTGGAGGCCACCGGCATGGACTCGCCGTAACCGCGGCTGGCGATCCGGTTGCCGGCAATGCCGCC
Organism: uncultured Chromatiaceae bacterium; assembly: GCA_964522655.1. Taxonomy (GTDB): domain Bacteria; phylum Pseudomonadota; class Gammaproteobacteria; order Steroidobacterales; genus QUBU01. The sequence continues at coordinate 1,445 of CAZFWB010000129.1, forward strand.
GCTGATGAGGTAGTTGCCGACCGCGTCCGCGCGACGCTGCGACAGCGCCATGTTGTACTCGTCGCTACCTGTGCTGTCGGTGTGGCCCTCGACCAGCACCTCGCGCTTGGGGTTGTCGCGCAGGAATGCCACCACGCGATCGAGATTGGTACGCGCACCGGGTAGCACGACCGACTCGTTGACGTTGAACAGCACGTCGCCGGCGAAGTTCAGCACGATGCCGCGATTGGTGCGCTCGGCCTGCAGGTCGGCGAGCGCCTGCTCTGCCTGCCTGGCACGTTCCATCGCGCGTTCGGCGGCGACGGTGCGCGCCTGCAGCTGCAGTTTTTCGCGCTCCTGGAACAGGGTCTGGGTCTCGGCGCGCGCCCGGCCGGTATCGGCGGTAACGCGCGCGATCTTCACGCGAGTTTCCGCCAGCCCGGCGAGATGCGAAGTTTGGGCCGGATCGTTGTCGCCGGCATACTCGGCCTCGGCCTTGTCGAGGTCCTTCTTCGCCTCATACAGCGCTACCGAGGCGTACCTTGCGACGTCAGCGTCCTGGGCGGCCGCCTGGTAGCTGGCGCGAGCTTTCTCGAGATCGGCATTGGGTGCGATGGCGCAACCGGCGATTGCGGCGGCGCAGGCGAGAAGCGCGACGCGGGCAAACCCGGCAGCCGCGGTCTTGTCAAGCGGGCTGATATGCATGGTTCTTCTCCAGGTTCTGCTGCTTGCCGGGCTCACTTCTGTTCCCGGCTGATTTCATCGCGCAAGGTCGCGATGGTCTTTTCGGCTTCCGCCTTGTTGGCCATGGCGCGCTCATTGTTGGCTACGGCCTCCGCGAGCTGTGCCTGAACGAGCGCCTCCTCGGCCAGGCGTCGTGCCTTCATCAGCTCGTCATTGTCCTCGGAGCGCGACAGGTCCCGCGCCTGCTCCAGCTTCTCCCGCGCAAGCCGCATTTCGAGCGGCGAATATTGCGGTGCGTTGGCCTGCTCGGCCTTTTTTATTGCGAGGTCCGCGTTCGAGATCTCATCGGTGGGCGGCGCCATCGTGGCGCAGCCGGCCGTCAGCGAGACGGCCGCGGCCACGCCCGCGAGCGCGGCAATACGGTGGGTTCCCATGTCTTTCCCTCCTGGCTTTGGCTGACCGGTTGGTTGTTGTTCGGTATTAAGTCAAAAGCACAGCGGCCGGCTGAGCATAACCCGACTTTCTGGCGGCGCCAATCAGCCATAAATGGCGGCCGCGACGTCACTAACCGCACGGCCGGCCGGTCCCGGCACGCCGGCCGCGGCGCTGGCCCGGGGGTGCGGGGGCCACAGGATCACCACCCTTCGGTTCCACGCAGGCAGTCTCGCGGTGGCGGCGTTCCTGCCGCGCTCGCGGCTGCCGTTCGGCACGATCATCAGCTGCTCGGGCGACACGCCGAATGACCGCAGCGTGCCGGCGACCGCCTCGGCGCGCCTGCGGCTCAGGCCGAGGGCTTCGCGCTCCGACTCCTGGGGGTTGGCGTGCCCCTCCAGCACGAGCGGCCGCGCGTCGCTCGCTTTGCGCAGGCGTCCCGCGATCAGCCTGAGCTGATTGCGGTAGATCCGTCGCAACCTGCTGCTGCCGCGATCGAAGTAGATGACCGGTCGCAGCCGGCGCCATTTCCGGGTGGACGTCTTCGCCGCCAGGGTCCCGCGACGGCTGGAGGCTCCTTTCGTAACCAGCCTGACCATGGATTGCTCCTCTTGCTCCACGAAATCATCAACTTGAGCAGTATATACCGCACGACAGTTTTGTGCAAAACTAAATGGTCTGCGCGGTTCGACACACGGATAATCCCTCATGAAACGACACGCTGCCGCGCCTGCTCGCGGCACGCTGCTGCAACAGGATGCTCATCGCCTGCTGCGGGAGTTGCTTGCGGCCACGCGGGCGCACCAGGCAGACGTCGAGAGAGTCACGGGACTGCCGGCTGCCCAGATCCGGCTGCTCACCATCGTGAAACGCCACCCGGGGTGCAGCGTGGGCGAATGCGCCGCGCTGCTGGGCCTGAGCATGCCGACCGTGAGCAACCTGTTGCGGGAACTCGCCCGCAGGAAATGGATACGCACGGTGAGCGACACGGAAGACCGCCGCAAGCTGCGCCTGCGCGTGACTGCAGCCGGCGCGGCGCGGATTCGCGGCCGGATTCCCTTCGCCGGCGGCATGCTGAACGCGGTCGTAGACTCCCTCGACGAGCCCTCATTGCGCGCGCTTGCCACGGGCCTGCGCGCGTTGCTCGCCAGGATCCCTCCGGGCTATTGCCGGCGCGCTGCCGCCCGGCGGGAATGAGTTGCCGGCCGGAGGCGGGCGGGCTGCGTTCGCGAGGCGACCGCCGCTTCTGTGGCCGCGCGGACGAACGCGTCCACCCACCAGAACACGTCCTGGCGGCGGATCCCGCGGCGCAGCCGCCGCATGCGCGCTCTGCGCTCCTCGCCGGACATCAGGAACGCGGTGTGTATCGTGTCGGCGATCCCCTCGATGTCATAGGGGTTCACCAGCAGCGCTCCCCTGGCCATCTGCGTGGCGGCGCCGGCGAATTCAGACAGTATCAGGACGCCGTCCTCGTCCGGGTTGCAGGCGCAGTACTCCTTGGCCACGAGGTTCATGCCGTCCTTCAGCGGCGTGATCAGGGCGATCTGGCAGGCGTGGTAGAGGGCCAGCAGGTCGTGCGTTTCGAGCGCGCGGAACACGTAGTGGATCGGAACCCAGTCGCCCGGCCGGGTGAAACGCCCGTTGATTTCGCCTACCAGGTTCTCGATGCGGGATTTCAGTTCCTGGTATTGCGGTATGTCGGCGCGGCTCGGCACCACGACCTGGATCAGCGTGACCCGCCCGTGGAGGTCCGGGTAACGCTCCAGCGCGTTGCGGAATGCGCAGAGCCTCTCGGGGATTCCCTTGGTGTAATCGAGTCGATCGACGCCCAGGATCAGGTGGCGATTCGGCAGCAGTCTGCTCAGGTCGTGGGCCCGCCGCACGACTTCGGGCGAGCTCGCGCGCCGGTAGAAGTCGTTGTGGTCTATGCCGATCGGGAACCAGCCGGCCCGCGATTCGCGCTTGCCGAGGCGTAACCGGACCAGCGCCTGACCGCGGCCGATGATCTCCGCCTCCGGCAGGAACTGGTTGACACAATCGAGGAAATTGCGCCGGTCGCGGCGCGTCTGAAAGCCGACCAGGTCGTAGGCAAGCAGCGAGCGCAGCACCGATTCGCGCCATGGCAGCTTGCCGAAGATGTCCGGCGAGGGAAACGGGATGTGCAGGAAGAAGGCGAGGCAGGCGCCATGCTCCCGGTCGCGCAGCGCCTTGCCGACGCCCATCAGCTGGTAGTCGTGCACCCAGACGAAGTCCGAATGAGTCACTTTTTTTGCGATGACATCAGCGTACTTGCAGTTGACTGCCAGGTAACCGCGCCAGTACGTCGGGTCGAAATTGCACAGCGACTGCAGGTCGTGAAACAGCGGCCAGACCACCTCATTGGAGAACCCGTAGTAGAACGCGTCGCGCTCCTCTTTCGTGAGGAAAACGGGCTCGAAACTGTATCCCTCCCGCTGGCCGGCGGACCTGAACTCCTTTCGCAGCAGGTCGTCGCCGCCGCTCAGACCCGGCCATCCGATCCACACGCCGCCGCGCGAACGCATGACCGGAGCCATCGCGGAGACAAGCCCGCCGGCGCCCGGCGTCACGCGGCACGCTCCGGTTCGGGTGCGTTCGACTTTCAGCGGCAGCCGGTTCGATACCACGATCAGGCGGCTGCGCGGCTCGGCGCCCATCAGGTCTGTCCGACAGGCGAGGCGATGTGAATGGTCTGGGTCGGGTAGGCGAACTCGACGCCAGCCGCGCCCAGTTCCTCGATCAGGCCCATGTTGATGCGCTGCTGAACGTCCATGTACTTGTTGTAGTCGGGGTCCTTGACGAAATAAACGACTTCGAACTCGAGGGCGGAGGCGCCGAATGTGGCGAGATGCGCGCGGTCGAAGCGGGCGAGATCGTCGCGCTCGATGATCTCGCGGACGAGTTCCGGGATACGGCGCAGTTTCTCCGGCGGCGTCTGGTAAGTCACGCCGAAGCCAAACAGGATGCGACGCTGAAACATCCGCTTGTAATTGCGGATGCGGCTGCTGAGTAGATCGTTGTTGGAGAGCACGATCAGCTCCCCGGAGAGGCTGCGCAGGTGCGTCGTCTTCAGGCCCACCCGTTCGACGGTGCCCATCACGTCGCCAATGACGATGAAGTCGCCGATGACCACCGGCTGGTCGAGCGCGATGGCAAGCGATGCGAATACGTCGCCGAGGATGTTCTGCACGGCGAGCGCCACCGCGATGCCGCCGATCCCGAGGCTCGCTACGAGCGCCGTGATGTCTATGCCGAAGTTGTCGAGCACCAGCAGCAGGACCAGCGACCACAACACCACCCGTGCGATGAAGCCGAGGATCGCGGCGGTGGTGGCGCTGGTCGCGTCGGTGGCCCGGCGGCGGTCGACGTGGCCTCTCAGCCAGCCGCCGATACCGGCGTGTAGCCACAGCCCGGACTGGATGAGAACGGCAACGACGAAGAATTTCGTAACCAGGTCGGCAAGGCGCTCGGGCAGCGTGAGCGTCTGCGCGCCGAGCAGCAGCGCCGCGGCGAGGATGAACCAGCGCCGCGTCCCGTGCAGCAGTTCCGCCACCGCGTCGTCGAAGTGGCCGTCGGTCGTCTTCGCCCAGGCCGTCATGCGGATACGTGCGAGGCGGAAAATCGCCGCAATCGCCACGGCGGCGATCGCGGTTGTGCCGGCGGCCAGCAGCCACTGCAGCAGTGAGTTGCCTAGCCATTCGGCCGAAAGCATCGCGTCGATCATCGGGCCTCCGCGAGCGCGTCGCGCCACAGGCCGAGCAGCTCCAGCAGGCCCTGCGGCGGCCGGACCCACAGGTCGGCGGCGGTCTTGCGCCGCTCCGGGCGCACCAGCACGCTCAGCCCGCGGCCTTGCAGCGCCTTGAAGGCGTCTTCGTCGGTGAGGTCGTCGCCGAGATAGGCGACCGGCACCGCGTCCGGCGTTTCGGCGAGGACGGCCCGCACGACGTCGCCCTTGTTCAGTCCCGGCGCGCGCAGCTCGATCCCGCCGTCGAAATTGTGCAGTTCCAGGACGCCCTCCAGCGCCTCCTCGTGGAAGCCGCCGGTGACGAGGTCGCGGATTTTCGCCATCTGGTTCGGTCCGGTGCCGCGCCAATGGAATGCGAGAGAGCCTGGTTTGGCCTCGGCACGGCCACCGGCGGCCTCGACGTCGGCCGTCCATGCGTCGGCGATGGTCAGCCCGCGCAGCGCGAACTCGTCGATTGGCGCCACCTCGTAACGGCCATCGGGCAGTAGACGCTCACGCCCGTGCGAGCCCCAGATCTCGGGATTGTTGCGGGTGCCGAGCACCGGAGGTGCCGCCTTCAGGTAGCGGCCGGTCACGACGAGCACTCGCGCGCGACCGGTGTCCATGATCGCATCGAGCGCAGCGGCAACCCCCGGGTAGGGCCGGACCGCGCTCGTGTCGATCGAGAACGGCGCAAGCGTGCCGTCGTAATCGAGCAGTACGACGCCGCGGCCGGCCGTGGTCAGGCTGGCGTTGAAGCCACTCAAGCCGACGTTCGCGCCGAGCTCTTCCATGACACGTGCCACCACCTGTCAGATCAGTTCGATCCGGTTTGCGGAACCGCGAACCAGGCTCACTATCAGGGTGAGATACTCTCGCAGCTGGCGGGTATTGAGGAAATTCTGCAGCACGTGCTCCCGTCCGGTCGCACCCATCTGCGCGCTCTCCTCCCGGTTGTGCAGCAGGTAGCGCATGCGCAGTGCGGCGCCTTCCGGTGAACTCACGAGGAATCCCGTGTGGTGGTCGATCACCTGCAGCCGTATGCCCCCGGTATCGCCGCCGACCACCGGCTTGCCTTTCCAGAGCGCCTCGGTGACCGTCAGGCCGAAGCCCTCCTTGATCGACTTCTGCAGCACGACGTCGGCCGCCCGCTGCAGGGCGTTTATTGTCCGGTTCGCATCCGCGGGTAGCAGCAGGATGTGGATGTCGGGGTCGCCGTTGGCCGCCGCATGGACGTCCTTGAGAACCGCTTCGCCCTCCGGGTCGTCCGCCGCGCCGCCGCCGGCGAGGACGAGTTGCAGCCCGGGCACGAAAGATCGCGTCAGCCGGAAGGCTTCCACCACGCCAACCGGGTCCTTGAAACGATCGTAGCGGGACACCTGCAGGACCATTGGCCGATCGCGGTCGATCCCGAAGCGCTTGCAGACGGCGTCGATTTCCCCGGCGGGCAACTCCACGTTTTTCTCGGACAGCGGGTCGATGCTCGGGGGAATGAGATAGACCGGATGGGGCAGCAGCTGGACGAAATCGGCGAGCGAGAACACGCTCACGTCGTACTCGGCGACGAGCGGCCGCAGGTAGCGCCACACGGGCCGGTGCGGATGGCTGACGTCGATGTGGCAGCGCCAGATCCACTTGCCCTTGCGCTTCGGTACATGGCGGAGCAGCGCTGCGGGCTGGGGATCGTGAATGAACACGACATCGGCCTTCTCCAGCTCCGGGCGCAGGCGCGTCGCGTTGACCTCGTTGACGCGTTCGTATTCGCGCAGCAGCTTTTCCCCTAACGCAACGTTCTGCCCCTGCAGTGCGTTGTGAAAGAGCTTCGTGCACTCGTAGAACTCGGGCGAGCCCTCGATCACCTCCCAGCCGGCCGAAATGCCGAGTTCCGTCATGAGCGGGACGAGTTTCTCCAGTATCTCGGCGACGCCGCCGCCCCGCCTGGTCGAGTTGACGTGCATGACCCGTAAGCCGCGCAACGGCGCGGCGAGCAGCTCGAGCTGGCGCACTACGTCGCCGCCGGCGACCTCCGCATACTGCTTCAGGAGTGTGCTGCCGCTCATTGCGTCGGACCGGCCTTGATGAAGTTGCCGACCAGCGTCCCTATCTCGGCGCGCAGCTCCGCGAGGTTGGAGAAATAGGGGTCGACCCCGGCCAGCTGCTCGCACAACGGCTCGTATTTGCGCCCGAACTGCCCGAGCCAGGTCCTGAAGTCGTCGGTGCGCACCGGTTCGCGCCAGCGCGCGTCGATCACGTGGTAGTAGATGCTGCCGACTGACATCGTCTCAATCGCGTCGGCCAGCGCCCGCGGCTCGCGGATCTTGTTGCCGGTGTCGAACACCACCGTCTGGCAGCGGCGGAAGTGGAACTGCCGGTCACGGCGCGCGAACTGCAGCATGTCGGTTTCGTCGAGGCGGCCCTCGATCACTTCGACCAGATCGTGGCGCACCTCCTCCAGGTCGGTGAAATCGGCCGGATCGATGACAGCCAGCCGCTCAGCCAGCGTTTCGTCGTGCAGGCAGTGTCGTGCCCAGACGGCGAAGTCGTTGTGAAACTCGGTATCGTCGAACCGCGGCCGCAGCAGCCGTCCCCAGAGGTGGTAGTAGATGCTTTCCTTCGGCACCCACAGGAGACCGTCGCGCAGTTCGCGCAGGGTCTGCGCGCGGCGGCCGCTCGCGATCGCGACCAGGGCGCAGTCACGGATGGAGAATGGTTCCTGCAACGCGTTCACTCCACCGCATCACGCGGCGTCACGGCCGGATGCCAGCTGTGACCGCCCTGCACGGCCCACCGTCCGGTACGCAGGTTGCGAGCCGTCTGCCGGTGCAGTTTACCCTTGGCGCGCAGGGCCGCGTAGCGCTCGCTGGCGGCCTTCCAGTCAACGGCGCGCCAGAACGCGTCGAGATAGGCGCCGCGGTCGCCGCGATAGTCGATGTAATAGGCGTGCTCCCAGACGTCGCAGACGAGCAGTGGCCACCAGCCCTCCTCGTGCAGGCGCAGGCCCGCGTTCGGGGTGGAGACGATGTCGAGCGTGCCCGGTCCGGTGGCGACCAGCCACGTCCAGCCGCTGCCGAAAAGCTCCAGCGACTCCTTGCGGAAGCGCTTCGCGAGCGCCGCGCGCGACCCGAAGGAGCGTTCGATCGCGCGCAGCAGCGCGGCATCCGGCCGGCCGGGTTTCGGGCCCATCGAGTGCCAGTAGAAGGTGTGGTTCCAGACCTGGGCGGCGTTGTTCGCCAGCGCTCCGGTGGAGCTGCCGATGATGTCCTCGAGCGAAGCGCCCTCCAGGTT
>CAZFWB010000130.1:0-9469 GCA_964522655.1 uncultured Chromatiaceae bacterium
GAATGGATGCAGAATTCGTCCGCACCAGGCTGTTCCGCCCTTTTGATACGACCAAGGGCAGCAAAGGGATGGGCATCGGCGCCTATCAGGCGAGGACTTTTGTGGTGGATTCCGGGGGAACGTTGGAGGTGGCCTCGGAGCCTGGCAAGGGCACCTGTATCACGATTCGGCTGCCTCTCGCGGAGACGCTTGAGGCGACCGTTTGAGACACTTGCGGAGCAAAGCGTGACTGAGCAACGCCGACGCCTTCTGGTGGTGGAGGACGACAAGGGCCTGCAGAGCCAGCTTCGGTGGTGTTTCGAGGACTATGAAGTCCTGGTCGCCGAGGACAGGGACTCTGCCCTTTCGGCCTTGCGCCGGCATGAGCCGCCCGTGGTGTTGCAGGATCTGGGTCTGCCGCCGGACGCAGAAGGGGTGTCGGAGGGATTTGCGACGCTGGAGCAGATCCTCAGCCTCGCGCCTGGCATCAAGGTAATCGTCGTTACGGGCCACGGCGACCAGGCCAACGCCGTGAAAGCCGTCGGGCTCGGCGCTTATGATTTTTATCAGAAGCCGGTGGACACCGACGTTCTGCAGCTCATTGTCAACCGGGCCTATCAGATCTACGAACTCGAGCAGGAGAATCAGCGACTCCTGCGAGAGCAAAGTGCGTCGCCGCTCGATGGTATCGTCGCGGCAAGCGCAAAAATGCTGCATGTCTGCCGGATAATCGAGAAGGTCGCTCCAACCAATGCCACGACGTTGTTGCTGGGAGAGAGCGGAACCGGCAAGGAGTTGCTGGCCCGCGCCATCCACTCCCTGAGTCCCAGGTCACGCAGGGCGTTTGTGGCAATTAATTGTGCCGCAATACCGGAGACGCTGCTCGAAAGCGAGTTGTTCGGATACGAAAAGGGCGCATTTACCGGCGCCGTGAAGCAGACGCTCGGCAAGATCGAGACGGCTGATGGCGGGACCTTGTTTCTCGATGAAATCGGCGACATGCCTCTACCATTGCAGGCGAAATTGCTGCGGTTTCTTCAGGAGCGGGTCGTTGAGCGCATCGGCGGGCGCGAGGAACTGCCTGTCGACGTTCGGGTGGTTTGCGCGACGAACCAGGACCTGGACGCGGGAATCCGCGATGGCCGGTTCCGCCAGGATCTGTTTTACCGCATCAGTGAAATTACTATCCGCATTCCTCCGCTCCGGGAGCGCGAAGGTGGCCGGCTGGTTCTTGCGCGGGTGTTACTGGAAAAGGCGGCTGCCCAGCATGGAAGACGCATTTCCGGTTTCAGTCCGGAGGCGCAGAACGCGATCGAAAACTACGCCTGGCCGGGAAATGTTCGGGAGCTCGAGAACAAGATCAAGGCTGCTGTGATCATGGCGGAGGGGAAGCAGGTAACTCCGGCGGATCTGGGACTCGCCGACATAGATCTGACGCCCCCCGTCCTCAATCTGCGCGAAGTGAGGCGCGAAGCGGAAACGAGTGCAATCCGCCGGGCCCTTGCCGCAGCGGGCGACAATGTTTCGCAGGCCGCGAAGGCTCTTGGAGTGACACGGCCGACCCTGTATGACCTGATGCAGAAGTATCAGATCCAGTCGCGTGATGCCGGGTGAGGCGCCGGGCCGCTAAGTCACGGGCCTGTCGAGCAATTTGCGCTCCCACGCCAGCGAACTGCGGACGATAGTCTCGAGATCGTCATAACGCGGCGTCCAGCCCAGGACCTGTCGAATGCGATCGGCAACTGCGATGAGTACCGGCGGGTCGCCGGGCCGACGCGGTTCCTCGCGTATTGTCAGTGGGCTGCCGCTGATTCGCTCGACCGCCGCCAGGACTTCCCGGACGCTGTATCCGCGCCCGTACCCACAGTTCAATGTCGCCGACCCCCCCCCGGAACGAAGATACTGCAGAGCGCTGATGTGAGCGGTAGCCAGATCCTCGACGTGAATGTAGTCACGGATTCCAGTGCCATCGGGTGTCGCGTAATCGGTACCGAAAATGGACACGTGACTGCGTTTGCCTACGGCTGCTTCGCAGGCGACCTTTGTCAGCAAGGTCGCCTCGCGCGTGGACTGCCCGATGCGTCCTCCGGGGTCCGCTCCGGCCACGTTGAAATAGCGCAATGTGACATGGCGCAGCGAGGTTGCTTTGGACAGGTCGCGTAGCATCCATTCGGTCATCAGCTTCGACGTCCCGTATGGATTGATGGGGACCGTGGGATCTTCTTCGCGCGCATGGCCTTGCGGTGGGACGCCGTAAACAGCGGCGGTCGAAGAGAACACGAAGTGGGCTACACCGCGGCGTTGTGCGCAGGCCAGCAGTTCACGGCTGGCGCAGGTGTTGTTGCCGTAGTACTTGAGCGGATCAGTGACGGATTCGGGTACCACCGTATGGGCAGCGAAGTGCATGATGGTGTCGACATCGAAATCATGAAGCACCTGCTCGATGACTGCGCGCTCAGCGGTGTTCGCCACCACGAGGGTGCCATAGGTCACCGCCGAGCGGAATCCGGAACTCAGGTCATCGACGATGACGAGCCGTTCGCCTGCCTCGCCGAGCTGGCGAACCACGTGGCTGCCTATGTAGCCCGCGCCCCCGGTAACGAGGATGCCCTTTTTTTGCATGGCCTTTTGGTTCTTGGGTTGCCTGGACGATCGCGATTATAGATTCTCCGGTCTGCCGGCGTCGGGTGTCGCCCGGCGGGCTTGACCTTTCTCGCTGCACTGGGTGAACATCCGCGCAGCTCCTTCTTCTCTCGACCGGCCGCCTGGACTGGAGCGGTATGGCCGTTTGGGACAAAGAAATCACACCCGAGACCAAGCCCGATGGCCGCATCCGACCGGCGACCACAAATATCCGTTGCTCCGATGATGAACGTAACGGACCGGCATTGCCGTTACTTTCTTCGCATGCTCGCGCCCGACGTGCGTCTTTATACCGAGATGTTGCCCGCGCAGGCAGTCCTGCGCGGCGACGGTGCAGAGTTGTTGCGGTTTGATGCGGCAGAACGTCCGTTGGCGGTACAGCTTGCTGGACGGGAACCTCGCGATCTGGCCGAGGCGGCGCGGTTAGCCGAGGACATGGGCTACGACGAGATCAACCTGAACGTCGGCTGTCCCAGCAACAGGGTCAGGGAAGGCCGCTTCGGCGTTTCCCTGATGCTCGAGCCAGAAGTTGTTGCACATTGCGTCGAGGCTGTCCGTCGTAATGTGACGGTGCCGGTCAGCATAAAGATCCGGACAGGTATCGATGAGCATGACAGCTTCGAGTTTCTCGCGGAATTCATCGGCGTGGTCGCAGGATCCGGCTGCGAGACGTTCGTAATTCATGCCCGAAAGGCCTTGTCTCGCGGCCTTTCGCCGCGCCAGAACCTGGTGGTGCCCGCCCTGCGATACGACCTTGTATATCGTCTCAAGGCCACGTATCCGCAGTTGCGGGTCATCATCAACGGAGGCATTCGTACGATAGGCGAAATCGCGGCGCATCTGGAGCATGTCGACGGTGTAATGCTGGGACGCAAGGCGGCCGACGAGCCGTATTTCCTGACTGAGATCCAGCGGGTGTTTTTCGGCGCGTCGGTTGGTTCCTGCCCGCCGAAGCGGACTGAAGTCGTGGCAGAAATGGTCGAGTACGCACGACGGGAAATGGCCGGGGGAGCACGTCTGCACCACATTACCCGTCACATGCTTGGCCTGTTTCATGGTGTGCCAGGGGCGCGCGACTGGCGCCGCTATATTTCGCGCAACGCGTGCCGGCACATGGCGCGTCCGGAAGTGTTGCTGGACTCGCTGGCGTGTTTCAGGCGAGGCCGGACTGGCCAGAAAGATCGAGCCTTTTGAGGCGTGTCGCCTGGTCGACGTTGGAACGGTGACTGAGGACAGGGAGGTGAAGTGAGCAACCGGAGTGTGGTGGCGGGAAAAAGGCGCCGGGCCCGCATGGCTGATCGTGCGGACCGATACGAGCTATACGAAGCGGCGGTTCACGATGCGAAAGCCGAGATCAGCTTCATACGGCGCACATTCAAGGCCTTGCGAGGCCGCCGGCCATTGATCTTTCGTGAGGATTTCTCGGGACCGGCCAGCGCCGCGTGCGAATGGGTGCGCAGCGAGCCGCGCGGACGAGCAATTGCCGTTGACATCGAAAAGGATGTGCTCGACTGGGGCAGCCGTAACCGGCTGGGGCGCCTGCGTCCGCAGGCGCGTCGGCGCATCACCCTGGTCAACGCCGATGTGCTGACGGTTCGGACCAAGCCCGTGGATGTCGTCGCAGCGCTGAACTTCAGTTATTGGGTATTCAAGTCACGGCCGTTGCTGCTGCGCTATTTCCGCAACGCCCGGCGGGCGCTCAACATTGACGGGTTGCTGGTGCTCGACGCTTTTGGCGGCTACGAGGCGGTCCGCGAGGTGAAGGAACGCACCCGTTATCGCGGTTTTACTTACGTGTGGGACCAGGTTCGCTTCCGGCCGGTAACCGGTGATCTGGAGTGTCATATTCATTTCCATTTCCCGGACGGATCGAGGATCGAGAAAGCCTTCGTGTACAACTGGCGCTTGTGGAGTTTGCCGGAGCTTCAGGAGCTGCTGACCGAGGCGGGATTTCGTAGGGTCACGGTTTTTTGGGAAGGCGATGACGGCGAGGGTGGTGGCAACGGCGAATTCACGCCAGAGGCCCAGGGACAAGCGGACGCGACCTGGATTGCCTATTTGGTCGCGGAGAGATGACGCTGGCATTTAGGGCGCGGTAATACTGTTTTTTTTCATGGATGTCGGTCGTATTTCTGCGGTCGCTCCTTGGCGTATAATCAGTTTGCGGTTTTACATATTCTGGTGACGAGTGTGCTGTGACAGACGGTGAAGGTAAAGAAGTCGCCATCCTATTTGCGGACGTCGTGGGGAGCACCCACCTATACGAGGCACTTGGGGACGAACGCGCCCGCGATACTGTCCAGCACTGCTTGAGGATCATGCGTGAGGCAACCGAACAATTCGGCGGTACCGTTATCAAGACGATGGGCGACGAGGTCATGGCGACGTTTCCATCTGCAGACGACGCCATGAATGCCGCCAGTCAGATGCAGAAACGCATCAGTTCCAGCAACCAGCTGGGCACACCCGGAACGCACGTCGCAATTCGGATCGGTTGTCATTTCGGGCCGGTGGTCGCCGAAGACCGCGACATTTTTGGTGCCGCAGTTCATACCGCCAACCGAATGACGTCTCAGGCAAAGGCGGGGCAGATCCTGACGACTGCCGTTACAGTCCAGCAGTTGAGTGGCGAGTGGCGCGCGCTGGCGCGCCAGATCGACGTGGCAACGGTGAAGGGCCACGCGGGCGAAATGGCGCTTTTCGAGGTGCTGTGGCAACCGGAGGAAGCGACCAGCATGCTCCCGTCGATCAGCTGGCAGGCACCGGAGCACGCCGGCGCGCGGCTGCGGCTGCGGTTCCGCGGGCAGGAACTCGTGTTGGGTGAGGATAGCCGGACTGCCGCCAGTATGGGACGGGCCGATGAGAACGACGTCGTCATCAAGGGCAATCTAATTTCCAGGGTGCATGCCCGCATCGACTTGCGCAAGAACCGCTTCGTGCTGATTGATGAAAGCACCAACGGCACGTTTATCCAGCGGGATGACGGCGAGGAGATATACGTGCGCCGCGACAGTGCGGAACTCACCGGAAGCGGCGTCATCGGAATGGGGCGCGTCGCAGCGCGTGGAACGCCGCTCGCAATTGAATACAGCTTCGAAGAATAGAGTGTTTTCCGAAACGCCGACCGTCAGCGCAGGGAATTCAGCACTCTGCGATGTTCTTCGATGAGTTTCGGGGGGATCCTTCTCCCGAATTTGCCGAAATAGTCTGCGATCTCTTCCATCTCGCGCCGCCAGGTTGCGGGGTCGACGGCCAGTAGCGATTCGACGACACCGGGATCGATGTTCAGGCCCTCGAGATGGAGGTCGTCGGGTCTCGGCAGAAATCCGATGGGTGTTTCGTGCGCGCCGACGCGTCCGGTGCAGCGGTCGGTAATCCAGCGAAGCACGCGGATGTTTTCCCCGAAACCAGGCCAGAGAAAATTCCCATCACCGTCCTGACGGAACCAGTTGACGTGGAAAATCTGCGGCAGGTTCCGGGAGCGTTCCTCGAAACTCAGCCAGTGCTGCCAGTAGTCGCCGAAGTTGTAGCCGCAAAAAGGCTTCATGGCCATCGGGTCGCGGCGGGTGACGCCCACTGCCCCGGCGGCGGCTGCGGTGGTCTCCGAGGCAACGGACGCGCCAACCAGTACGCCGTGGCGCCAGTCCCTGGCCTGATAGACCAGAGGCGCCAGTTCGCGTCGCCGACCGCCAAAAATGATTGCGCTGATTGGCACGCCGGCTGCATCGTCGGTCAGCGGCGAGTAACATGGATTCTGGCGCGCCGCGACGGTGAAACGCGAATTGGGATGAGCGGCGTTGCCGTTGCCCTTTTTGTACGGGCGTCCCCGCCAGTCAAGCGCCGGTTCTTCCTTGTCCTTCCCTTCCCACCACGGCTCGTTGGTCGCAGTGAGAGCGACGTTAGTGAAAATCGTGTCGTGCCGGATCATCTCGAAGGCGTTCCGGTTCGTCTTAGGGTTCGTGCCCGGGACAACGCCGAAATACCCTGATTCGGGATTTATGGCCCGCAGTTGCCCGTTATCGTCCAGATGCAACCAGGCGATGTCGTCACCCAGCGTGCGCACCTTCCAGCCGGCTTGCGAAGCTGGCGGGATCAGCATCGCGAGGTTGGTCTTGCCGCAGGCGGAGGGAAAGGCCGCCGCAAGATAATGGCGCTCGCCCTCGGGACTTTCGATTTCGAGAATCAGCATGTGCTCAGCGAGCCATCCTTCATCGCGTGCCTGCCAACTCGCGATACGCAGCGCGTGGCATTTCTTACCGAGCAGTGCATTACCGCCGTACCCTGAACCGATACTCCGGATGAGCAACTCCTGGGGAAAATGTACGATGAATCGCCTGTCGGGATTCAGGTCGCCAGTCGAGTGCAATCCACGCACGAAGCTGTCCTCGCGCTCGATGCGCCGGAGTGCCGGCGTACCCATGCGGGTCATGATGTTCATGCTGGCAACGACGTAAGGGCTGTCCGTGATCTCGACCCCGCAGCGCGCATACGGCGAGTCGATCGGACCCATGCAGTACGGGATCACATACAGCGTCCGGCCACGCATGCAGCCCTCAAACAGGGCGTCCATCTTGCGGCGCGCCTCCGCCGGAGCCATCCAGTTGTTGTTCGGTCCCGCGTCCTCCTCGCCGGGCGTGCAAACGTACGTCAGGTGCTCCACGCGAGCCACGTCCGTCGGATCGGAGCGATGCAGATAGCAATTCGGATAGGTCGAAGAATTCAGGTGCAGCAGATCGCCCCGTTGGAGCATCAACTCGATGAGAGAAGCGTATTCGCGCTGACTGCCGTCGCACCAATGGACCCGGTCCGGCTTGGTCAGGGTAGCGGTTTCCTCAACCCATTTGCGAAGGGCCTGATTCGTCGTACTCATGCGAAGTCCTTGGGCGATTGGGGGCGTGATACGGCCCGGTCTGTTGCCGGTTCGTCCCTGCCAAATCCAATATTATACGGACATGTCGGCCGGCGACAGCCCGGCGGTCCGAGCGCCTCGCCATTGCGGGCAACCAGGCTGATGCCAGATCCGTTGGAAAGCATCGATCAGTTCTTCATTGCGGGCGGTCCGCTCGACGGCGCTCTTCGCGGTTTCTCTCCTCGTCCGGAGCAGATGGGCATGGCCCGGATGGTCGCGGACGCGATGTCGAGCGGCAGAAACCTTGCGGTTGAGGCCGGGGCTGGCACGGGCAAGACGCTTGCCTATCTAATCCCGGCGCTATTGTCCGGGCGCAAAGTGATCATCGCTACGGCGACCAGAACGCTGCAGGACCAGTTGTTTCACCGCGATCTGCCATTGCTCGGCCGTGTCATGGGCCGGCCGGCCACCGTCGCTCAGCTCAAGGGCCGTTCTAACTATCTTTGTGTTCACCGGCTGGCGCGGGCCCGGGAGATCCTCGGGAATCGAAGCGTCGATGTACTCCGCAGCCTTGACCGGGTAACGGAATGGTCGCGAAGCACCCGTTCCGGCGACGTTGGTGAGGTCCGGGGCGTGGCGGAGGGGTCCGAAGTCTGGCCCATGGTCACTTCTACGGCCGAGAACTGCCTTGGGGCCCGCTGTCCGGAAGTGGAGCGTTGTCACGTTCTGGCTGCACGCCAACGTGCCCTGCGGTCAGATCTGGCCGTGGTCAATCACCATTTGCTATTGGCCGACCTGGCGCTCCAGGACGACGGATTCGGGCGCTTGCTGCCCGGGGCCGAGATCGTCGTCGTTGACGAGGCACATCGATTTCCGGAGACCGCGCAGGGTCTGTTCGATGTGACTCTCAGCGTCCGAAAAATCGATGAGCTGGCCGCAGATACCGCAATGGAAGCGCAGCAGGCCGGTGTCGCCGACGAGGAAATGCGCCGAACGATCGACAGTCTGACCACGGGCCTGCGTGATACGGTGGCGGCGATGCATGGACGAGCCGAAGCCATGCCCTGGAACGTGGCGCCGGAAGAGCTTATCACCGCGTTCGCTTCGGTCCACGATGCACTCGACGACTTGCGGGACTGGCTGGCAGAACACGCCGAACTGAGTGCAGGCCTCGACCGGTGCCGCGTGCGGGCGGCGCTGATGGCCGCCACGGCGGCGCGAACGGCTGCGTCGCAGGAGGGCGCAGACTTATGCTGGGTGCAAACCGCGCGCGGCGAGCCGTCGATCCACCTGACGCCGATCGATGCCTCGGCGCAGCTTCGCGGGCTGATGCAGACCCAGAGCTTTACCTGGATCTTTACCTCGGCGACTCTTGCCATCGGCGATGACTTTTCCTTCTTCGCCAGCCGAATCGGGGTCGAGCCTCTTGATACCTGCCGCATCGACAGCCCCTTCGACTACGGCAATTGCGCGCGACTGTTCCTGCCGTCGGGTTTGCCGGCGCCGGATTCTCCGGCTTATATCGAGCAACTCGTAACGGTCATACAGCCCCTCTTGCGCGAGAGCGAAGGGCGCGCGTTCCTGCTTTTCACCAGTCGCCGGGCGCTGGAGCAGGCCGCAACACTGCTCGCGGAGCGCGAGCAGGGGTACACGCTGCTGGTACAGGGCCGGGCTTCGAGGTCCTGGCTGCTCGATGAGTTTCTCCGGGCGCAGAAACCAGTGTTGCTCGGGACCGCAACGTTCTGGGAGGGCGTGGACATCCGCGGGTCCGCGCTGGTCGTGGTGGTAATCGACCGGCTGCCGTTCGCGTCCCCGGGGGATCCATTCATGCAAGCCCGGCTCGAGTTGGTCCGCCAGAGGGGCGGAGACCCGTTTCTCGATTATCAGCTGCCGCAGGCCGTGCTTGCGCTGCGCCAGGGTGTCGGTCGCCTGATTCGCGGCTATGACGACTACGGCGTGGTGGTGATGGCCTCCTCCATGGGGCGCGAGTTCTCGCTC
>CAZFWB010000131.1:0-2401 GCA_964522655.1 uncultured Chromatiaceae bacterium
GTTCGTGCAGCAGCCGGTAATCCGTGACGCGCTGATAGGGAGGCAGCTGCATCGAGATCCGCTCGATCTCCTCGCGCAGCATGTTGCCGAGCCGCGCGGCGCCGCGCTCGCGCAATCCCTCCTCGTCGGGCACGATGAGCCCGACCAGGCGGCCTTCGTGCTCGAGCAGCGCCGCCTCGCGGATCAGCGGACTCGCCGCAAAGAACTGCTCGACGTCCTCCGGCGCGATTTTCTTGCCGTCGGGCAGGACGATGATCTCCTTCAGGCGGCCGACGATGCGCAGAAAGCCTTTGTCGTCGAACCGTCCGAGATCGCCGGTCCGGAACCAGCCGTCGGCCGTGAAGGCGCTGCCGGTTGCCTCTGGGTTGCTGCGGTAGCCGCCGAAGACGTTCGGCCCGCGGGCCTGTACTTCGCCGGCCTCCTGGTCCGCCGGGGCGGCGATACGCAGCTGAACGCCGGGCACCGGGCGCCCCACGGTCTCGTGGCACACCTGGCCGCGGATATTGAAGGTGAGGATCGGTGAGGTCTCGGTGAGCCCGTAGCCGCTCAGCACCTCCCAGCCGAGCGCCTCGAGGCGAGCGGCCACCTCCGGCTCGAGGCGCGCCCCGCCCGAGGCGAGCAGGCGCAGGCTCGGCCCCATTTCCCGGTGCAGACGGCGGAATAACAGCCGGCCGGTGCGAATCCGCAGGTTGCGCGGCAGCTTTGCGGTGAGAGCGAGAGCGCGCGAAAACAACGCGCGCGTGAGCGCGCTGCCGCCGGCGACGCGGCCCTCGATGCCGGCAAGCAGTGCGGTAAAGAGGCGCGGCACACCGAGCAGCACCGTCACCCCGGCGCCGCGGATCGCGGCGACCAGTTGCGGGCCCGTCACTCCCGCCGGGAACACGAGCGCGGCGGCCGTCGCGATGCTGGCGAGCAGCCCGCAGGTAAAAGGATAGGTATGGTGCAGCGGCAATGGCAGCAGGACGCGGTCGCCGGGGCCGCTCAACTCGGTCTTCACCAGCGCCGTCACGTTCGACAGCAGGTTGCGGTGGCTGAGCGGCACGCCCTTGGGAGCACCGGTGGTGCCGGAGGTGTAGAACAGCGCTGCGGTGTCGTCCCCTCGCAGGCGCGGTAGCAGGCCCGGCAGCCCCGGTGACGCTCCCGACCCGCCCGAGGCGTCACCGCCGTCGGCCAGGTCCTCGAGCAGCGTGATCGCCAACTCACGCGGCTGCGCGGCGCGCAGCGCCGCCGCGCGCTCCGCCGTGGTCAGCACCCGAGCGGCGCCACAATCGGCGAGGATTCTCGCCAGATCGCGGCTGCCGGCCTGGCAGTCGACCGGCACCGGCAGTGCGCCGGCGCAGACGATCCCGAAGCAGCCGACGATCCACTCGACGCTGTTCGGCGCGAGCAGCACCACGGGCTCGGCCGGACGCAGCCCGGAGGCGAGCAGCGAATCGGCGAAAGCGAATGCCCGGCGCGCCAGTTCGGAACGCGAAACCGTGTGCACGCTGCCGTCGTCGCGCAGCGTCATCACGGCCGCGCGCTGATCGCTGACCGGTATCGCGTCGAGCAAATCACGCAGCGTCTCGGGGGGGCTGCCCTTCACTGCATCCTCCTGCGTACGCCTGTCCGCATCTTAGCCGACACCGGCGCAAGCCGTAGTGAAGGGCTGCGGGGCACGGTGGCCGCTGCGGGACCATCTACCACGGCCTGCGCCCGAGGGCCTCTCAGGATCGGCACGGAACTGGCGACTGACCGCCGGCCGGCAACCGGCGTATCGAGTGCGCCGTGAAGCGGGGTAAACCCGGCCCCGAGTTCGACGCGCGAGCGTATCGCGGGCCGCGCCAGGTGGCGGAGTGGCTCGGATCCGGCGAATTGGGTCAAGCGCGGTCAGCGCGCGGTTTCCTCCGCGTCCGCTGCCGGGTAGAAGACGAACTCGCGCCAACGCTGGTCCTGGCGGAATTCATAAACGTGCAGCGAGGTTTGCCTGACCGGCCCCTGGGCCATGTTCAGCGTGTCGATCTCTACCTGAACCAGGATGTTGCCGACCATGCCGAGCCGATGCACCTCGGAGTCATCCGTCGTCCAGACGGGTGACGCAAAGAAGGTCCGCAGACGCTCCATCGTCGCCGCGCGTCCCTGCACCATGAGCTCCGGACCGTCCGCGGTGACCCGGTACCAGGAAAAACCCTCGGCGAGCGAAGCACCGGCCGCCTCGACGTCGCGCTTCATGAATGCCATCTCCGACTCGTCGATCATCCGCTGGTACGACGACGGGATCCGGCGGTACGTCTCGCCCCAGGTGTAGGTCTGTCCGGCCAGCGATGCCACCATGGAACTCGCCGCTGCGCCGGCAGTGAACGCCGCGATGAGCGCGGTCCTGCGAACCCGATTCCGTGCTGGCATCGCCTCACCCACCCTC
>CAZFWB010000131.1:2411-9455 GCA_964522655.1 uncultured Chromatiaceae bacterium
CATGTAGCCGCGGACCCAGCAGCCACCGGAGCACACCATGCGCAACCGCCCGATCATTGTCGTCGCCTCGCTGTTCGCCGCCCTCCTCGCGCCATCGCTCGCGCCAGTCACCGCAGCTGCAGAAACGACCGCCACGCCGAGAATCGTCGTGATCGGCGCGACCGCCAAGAGCTCGAAAGAGATCATCCGCCAGGCGATCGACCTGGGGCACGAGGTGGTCGCAGTCGCCCGTCGCCCGAACGAAATCGAGCCAAGACACCCGCGGGTTACGCCGATGCGGGGCGACGTTTACGAACCGGCAACGATTGAAGCGGCCATACGTCCCGGCGATGTCGTCATCTCGATGGTGGGCCCGCGAGTGGCGCCGAACGAGGAAGTTCCCCCTACGTTCGACCTCTTCACCACCGGCACGGACAACATCATCGCCGCCATGAAGAAACGCGGCAGCCGCCGGTTGCTGGTCGCCAGCTCGCTGGGAGTGGAGAACCAGCGCGAGGTGCCCGTTGAGAAGCCGGCCGACATGACCCTGCCCGCGACGATGTGGCTCTGGAACAGCCGATACCTGTACCGCGACATGGCGGAGATGGAACGGCGCGTGCGCCGCAGCGGGCTCGACTACGTGATATTCCGCCCGCCGTTCCTGGTCGAGGAGCCGGCGCGCAGCGATATCAGGCTCTCGGTCAACGTCGATTCGCCGAAGGGCACGATGATGACCTACGCGGATTTCGGCGCCTTCGTCCTGGCACAGGTGAGCGGCGAGGAGTACCTCGATCAGACCGTCGGGATGTACACCGACCGGATCCTGAAATTCGGCGAGAACGTGGATTTCGACAGGCTTGCAAGGGAGGCGGCGGAAAAGGCCGGGCGTTGAGCGGCAGCGGCGACCTCGTGATGAACAAAGGCGGCAGTGCGATGGCAATCGGCGAGGCCAGCCGCGAGAATGTCCGCGCGTTGCCTGTGCCCCTCGCCCGGGACCAGGGTGATGTCAACTCAATCGGCGCAACGAGAGCGACGGCGCATGGCAGACACGGCAGTTCTGGAGCAGTCGACTGAGGACCCGCAGCGTTTCTTCTGGTACGGGGTGTGGACGCTGATCATGCTGGTCAGCGCGCTGCCGCTCACCGGCGTCGTGCGCGTGCCGCGTGTGCTCGACTATGTCACCACGCTGGTGATCCACGAGCTGGCTGCCTTTCTCTACTTCGGCCACACCTTTTTCAGCAACATCTGGTCGATGCGCATCCGCCAGACCCAGCCCGAGACGACGGGAATCTGGGCGCGGGCGTTGCTGCGCAGACTCTGCCTCGGTGTCACCGCGCCGACCGCGGTGATCGTGCCGCTGTTCGGCCTCATGCTGATCGAAGAATGGGGCGGGCTTCTCAACGCACCCTGGGCCTGGGACGCCTATTTCACGTTCTGGCTGATGGCCGGCTTCAGCATCATTCCCGACACCATCCGCTACGGTCGCAACCGCAACGCGGGCAGCCCGATGCACGGCATGAAGAGCGGCGGCATCCGCGGCATGCTCGCCCTCGTCGTGGTGCTCTACATCCTCATCTGGTGCATGATCGCGAAAAAGAGCCTGTTTGCCTCGCCCATTCTCGGCGCGCTCGGGCTGACCGGCGGTTCGGGATCCTAGCATCAGCCTCTTCCCTTTACGCCGCCCTGCTGCGCGGCGCCGACAGTCGCGGCCCGCCGGCGGCGAAGAAGCGTCGGGCCCAAAGCCGTAAGATAATTGCCACATCATGGCCACCCGCAGGGTCTACAGATTCGCCAACTGCGAAATTGATCCAGCCTTGCGGGAGGTGCGGGTCAACGGCCTTGCCGTCGAACCGCAGCCGAAGGCGCTCGACCTGCTGCTCTACCTCATCGCGAACCGCGGGCGGGTCGTCGACAAGGACGAACTGCTCGGGCAGCTGTGGCCGGGCGTCGTTGTCTCCGAGTCCGCGCTGACCCAGGCGCTGCGCAAGGCCCGCGCCATGGTGGGCGACGACGGCGAGCGCCAGGCGGTGATCCGCACGGTACAGCGGCATGGCTTTCGATTCATCGCCGTCCTCACGGAGACGTCTGCGCCGGGCGAGACGGACCGGGCGCCGGAACAAGGCGAGACGCCGCCCGGCTCGGTGGCCGTCCTGCCGTTCGCCGACATGAGCCCCGGCCGCGACCAGGAGTACTTCTGCGACGGCATGGCCGAGGAGATCATCAATGCGCTCGCGCGCGCCGGACAGAAAGTCGTTGCACGCACATCGGCGTTCGTGTTCAAGAACCGCGCCGATGACGTGCGCGAAATCGCGCGCAGGCTCGGCGTGTCCCTGGTGCTCGAGGGCAGCGTGCGCAAGTCAGGCGAGCGGCTGCGCGTCACCGCCCAGCTCATTGACGCGGCCAGCGGCTTCCATCGCTGGTCGCAGACCTGGGACCGCCGGGTCGAGGATATGTTCGCGATCCAGGAAGAGATCGCCCGTGGCATTGCCGATGCGCTCGGCTCGGCGCAACCCGCCGCTGCGGCCGCCGCCCCCGCCATTACTGCAGCGGAACTGTACCGCCGCGGACTCACCTACCAGCGCCGCTTCGGGCGGCGGGCCCAGCGCTTCGCGATCGAGTTGTTTCACCAGGCGTTGGCAATGGACCCGGATTTCGCTCCCGCCTGGGCCGCCCTGGCGGTCAGCAACGTGCTCGTGTACCGCTTTTCTCTGGCGAGCGAGGCGCATCGCTCGGAGGCGACGCGCGCGGCGAACCGCGCCGTGGAGATCGACCCCGGACTGGCGGAGGCCTGGACCGCGAAGGGGGCGGCCACCACGATATGTTGCGATTTTGCCTCAGCAGAATCCGCATTCAGAAAGGCGCTGCAACTCGGCCCGGAGTCCTTCGAGGCGCACTATTACTATGCGCGTGCAGCCACGGAGATGGGTCAGTTCGAGAAAGCCGCGGCGCTGTACGAGCGCGCGGCGGCGATACGACCGGACGACTACCAGGCGCTGGTGTTCGCCGGGCAGGCCTACCAGTCGCTGGGCCAGCGCGAGCGAGGCCTCGACGCGGAGCGCCGCGCGCTCGCGGTCGCCGAGCGCGCCGTTGCCCGCGACCCGACCGATGCGCGGGCGCTGGTGCTCAGCGCGGCAGGGCTGATTCACGCCGGGCGCCCGGACGAGGCCCGGGCCTGGGTGGAACGCGCCTGCAGCCTCGAGCCCGACGAGCCGCATTGCCGTTACAACGCGGCCTGCGCCTACGTCGTGCTGGGCGAGCACGAACGGGCGCTCGACATGCTCGAATCGATCGACCTGGCAGCGATGGCTAACCGCGACTGGATGGAGCACGACTTCGAGCTCGATCCGCTGCGCCACCACCCGCGCTTCAGGGCCATCATGGCCCGCGCCCGCTGAAAAAACTCTGCGCCGATCCGCGGGGACACCGACAGTTGCTGCACTGAGCGTCCTGCGCAAGGGTGGGCGGTGGTTAGCCTTCGGCGGTACGCTCGCTGTGGCCGTCCATGGCCTCCGCTCGCTCGGGTTCCGCTGCGCTCCGCTCCTGCTCCGCTTGCTACACACGACCGCCGAAGGCTAACCACCGCCCACCGCTGCGTTCGCGGCTGGAAGACACGGCGATACCTCCGAACCTTCCGGCGACGAGGCCGATGCGAGGTGCGCGCACATGCGGAGCCAGCTTCCAGAAGGACAGCAGCCAGCTCCACATATGACCCTGCCGAGGACGCGGCCACCGCTTCCTGCTATGGCGACACGCGCTGGTTAGACGGCCAATGTGCCGCGCCGCTGGCCCAGGCTGCAGTCGCGACGGCCCGCAACGGGAAATGGGGACATTCCTGATTTTTTCGGCCAGAGGCCGGGAATCAGCAATACCCCTGCCTTCGAAAATCAGGAATGTCCCCATTTCCGCCGCGGCTCACGAAAAGATCACGAACTGGTCATGCCCCGGTCAAGCGACCGGCCTGTCGTGCGCTCATCCTTCATCCCAGGCCGGAGATGCCGGCGGATCATCACCAACGCAAGGGAGCACACTCGTGAAAAACGTTCAGCGCATGTCCTCGGTGACCACCACGGCCGCCCTGGCGACGGTCATGGCGGTCGCATTCGCAACCACTGCCCGGGCGGGCCCGCCGGACGCCGCGACCTCGACCCGCTCAGTCGTGGTGCGTTACGCGCACCGCGACCTGCACTCGGAAGCCGGTGTCCGGTCGCTCTACCGGGAGCTGCAACGGGCCGCAAGGCGGGCCTGCGCGGCCGGCACTGACCGCCAGTTGACCGCGCGAGCCGACACGCGGCGGTGCCGTAACGCCGCCCTCGCCGACGCCGTGGACCGGCTCGCCGATGGTCGGCTGCAGGCCTTGCACGGTGGCGAAAGCAACGGCCCGCTCGCCGCCGTGCCGGCTGCCGCGCTTCGCCGTTGACAGCGTGCGGCAACGGTGTCCCGGGTTCGGGAAATCGGCCCTCTGCCGGGCCCGGTTTGCCGGACCCGGGTCGCCGGCAGCGCCGCCCGCCGGGTGAATCCGTCAGCGCGGGTGCAGCCAGGCCGGCAGGAACGTGTACGGGTCCTGGTCGAATGCCCGGTTCCACTGCACCCCGCTCCCGGCCAGCAGCTTCTGCAGCCGTCCTTGCCGGAACGCGTCGAAGGCGTCGGTGCAGCCGCCGACGAATTCGCCGCCGACGAAAATCTGCGGGATGGTTTCCCAGCCGGTGCGCTCCTTCAGCGCAGCGCGAATCTGCCCGCCGAGGTTGTCCTGCTGAAAGGCGACGGAGTCCAGGTCGACCGAGCGGAACGGAATACCGGCGGCAGCGAACATCTTGCGCACCGACCAGCAGAACTCGCACCACTCGAGCGCGAACATGACCACCGGCTGCTGCGCGTCGGCGACGGCTGAATCGACGAATTCGCGGGCCGCCGGGGTCGCCGCAACGGCCGGCTCCCCGCCTGCCGGCTGTGGCGGCCTTGGCGGTGGCGCGTCGAACCGCGCCGACGGTGTCGATCGTGACAGCGCCCACTCTTCGGCGGTCATGTCCGCAGGGACGTCCTCGAATAGCGGCGTGCTGAGGTAGCGTTCACCGGTATCCGGCAGCATGCACAGCAGCGTAGCGCCACGCGGCGCGGCGGCAGCGACCTTCAGCGCGCCGGAGAAAGTGGCGCCGCCGGTAGTCCCGCAGAAGATGCCTTCGCGCCGCGCCAGTTCCCGGGCGCAGCGGATCGCGTCGGTGCCTGCCACCGGCACCACCTCGTCGATCAGCTTCAGTTCCACCGCATCACCAGCGAGGCGCGAAATGAAGTCCGGCGACCAGCCCTGCATGAGGTGCGGCCGGAAGCTCGGGTGACTGCCAGCCGGCTGACCGCTCGCGTCGAGCGGTTGTGCCAGTCCGCTGCCGAGAAGGGGCGAGTTGTCGGGCTCGCAGACGACGATGCGTGTGCGCGGACTTTCCTCTCTCAACACGCGGGCGACACCCTTCAGCGTGCCACCGGTCCCGAAGCCGGTAATCCAGTAGTCCAGCCCGTCGGCGAAATCCTCGAGAATTTCCCGTGCGGTGGTCCGCGAGTGGATGTCGGCGTTCGCCTCGTTCTCGAACTGGCGGCACAGGAACCAGCCGTTCGCTTCGGCGAGCTCGCGCGCCTTGGCCAGCATGCCGCTGCCCTTCTGCGCAGCCGGCGTCAGCACGACGCGGGCGCCGAGAAAGCGCATCATCTTGCGCCGTTCGACACTGAAGTTCTCCGCCATCGTCACCACCAGCGGATAACCCTTGCGGGCGCAGACCATCGCCAGCCCGATGCCGGTATTGCCACTGGTCGCCTCGATCACCGTCTGCCCGGGCTCGAGCGCGCCGCGCCGCTCGGCGTCCTCGATGACGCCGAGCGCCAGGCGGTCTTTCACCGATCCCATGGGATTGAACGCCTCGACCTTCACGTAGAGGTTGACCCCGGGCGGCGCGAGCGGCCCGATGCGCACCGCCGGCGTGCGGCCGATGGTGTCGAGGATGCTGTCGTAACGCGCCATGACCTTTGTTGTGCCCGCGCTAGCCGCCCAGCCGCAGCAGGCCCAGGAATTCGCGGCGCGTGCGCGGCCCGTAGGTGAGAAAGGTCGGGTCGTTGCGCCCGGCGCTCTCGAGCTTCTCGCGGCGCATCGCATCCGCCATGAAGGTCCGGCGGATTTCCCCGAGATCGAGCCCGTAGGGCTTGAGCGCGTTGAGCCCGAACACCTTGGCGCGCCGCTCCGGCGTGATCTCCGGGTAGCCGAAGCGCTCGCGATACTCCTTCGAGATCTGGAAGGTACGGAACGCCTGGATCTGGTCCTGCGGCGAGCCGTACCAGATGCAATCCGTGCCCCACAACACGTTGTCCTCCCCGACGTAGCGCAGCAGCTTGCCCATCGCGTGGGCGGCGTCGTCCGGATCGCGCATAAGGTAGCGCCAGGTGGTGCCGAGTTCGGCATAGACGTTGCTGTTCGGTTTGATCCCGTTGTCGATCAGCGACTGCACCAGCGAGTCGATGCCGAGTTCGTGCTTACCCGGCACGAATTCCTTGTTCCTGAACTTGAGGTCGTGGCCGGAATGGTAGATGACAAAGTTGATGTCCGGGTTCTGCCGCGCCGCCCGCCCGACATCGCCGCAACCGCCATAGTGCCGGTTGGCGGCGGTCATGAAGGGAGTGGGCAGGGGCAGTCCCTTGTGGATGCAGATCGTGCGTACGCCCGTCCTGCGCGCCATCTCGATCAGGCGCGCGCCGTGCTCCTCGTCGTCGAGCCACCAGCCGGTCTGCCCGTCCGGGCTCGCCTGGGTGTAGGTCTTCCAGGCGGCGATCTTCCACTTCTCCGCGAGCTCGGGCATGCGCTCCACGTCGCCGGGCAGGTTCGGCACCACGCGGCCGTGAACTAGCAGCCGCCGGCTGCCCTCCAGCGCCTCGACCATCTCCCGGGTCGCCTCGGCCTCGTCCTGGGTGAGCGGCATGTCGTCGTAGGAGGTCGGCGTGAAGGTGAGCACCGCCATGTCGGTGTCGCTGTCGAGGAACACATCCTTGATGAAGGCCTGGCTCGTGAAGCAATTCACGTGCCCGTAT
>CAZFWB010000132.1:0-9426 GCA_964522655.1 uncultured Chromatiaceae bacterium
TGCTTGCCGGCGCACTGCTGCTGGTGGCCGCCCGCCCCCACTTCGGCGCCTCCATGGCGGAGATGATGCGCGGCGGCCTCGCGATCGAGCCTGCCGCCCTCGACCAGCCGCAGCTCATGACCCGGGCGCTCGGCGAGGCCGGGCTTGCCGCGCTGGTGGCGTTCGCGCCGCTGCTGCTGGTGCTCGGGCTTGCCGCGGTCGCCGGCGCGCTGGCGGTCGGCGGCTGGGTGTTCAGCACGGAGACGTTTGCTCCGAAGTGGAACCGGCTCGACCCGGTCCAGGGCATGAAACGCATCTTTTCGGTACGCGGCCTGATGGAAGTCGGCAAGGCCTTCGCCAAGGCATTCGTGATCGGCGGTCTCGCACTCGGCTACCTCCTGTGGGTCGAGGACAGCGTCATCGCCCTCGGGACAGAGCCGTTGCACGCCGCGCTCGGCGACGCGGGCGCAATGATCGCAGTCACGCTGGTGGTGTGCAGCTTCGGCATGCTGCTCGTCGCGCTCGCCGACGTGCCTTTCCAGGTCTGGTCGCACAATCGCGAATTGAGAATGACCCGGCAGGAGATCCGCGAGGAACTGAAGGAGACGGAAGGCCGGCCCGAGGTCCGCAGCCGTATCCGCTCGATGCAGCAGCAGCTCGCCAGCCGGCGCATGCTGCGCGAGGTGCCGAAGGCCGACGTCGTGGTCACCAACCCGACGCACTTCGCCGTGGCGCTGCGCTACGAGGAGTCGCGCATGCGCGCCCCGGTGGTGGTCGCCAGGGGCGTAGACCACATGGCTGCGCGCATCCGCGACATCGCAGTGCGAAACCGCGTGGCGCTGTTCGAGGCGCCGCTGCTGGCCCGCGCCCTCTACTGGTCGACCAGCCTCAACCAGGAAATCCCGGCGCCGCTGTACCTGGCCGTGGCGCAGGTACTGACCTACGTGTTCCGCGTCAGGGCGGCCATGCAGGGCGACAGCCCCTGGCCGGAGCGCCCGGTCGTGCGGATCGACGCCGGCCTCGCCGAGCCGCGCTCGCGGTGGCGTCAGGGCACTGGTTCCGCCCCGACCGGCGAGGCAGGCAGCGCGCGCCGCGACCCGGCCGACGACCGATAACGAGGATCGAGCATGACGACACCCGCTGACTCTTCCACCGGATTCCTGCGCGGCCTCGGCGGTGGCGGCGCGGGCGTGCCGTTGCTCATCCTCGCGATGCTCGCCATGGTGGTGCTGCCACTGCCGCCGCTGGTGCTCGACGCGCTGTTCACCTTCAACATCGTGCTGTCTCTTATCGTGATGCTCGCGGTGGTGTACGTGATGCGGCCGCTCGATTTTGCGATTTTTCCGACCGTCCTGCTGCTCGCCACGCTGCTGCGGCTCGCGCTGAATGTCGCCTCGACCCGTGTCGTGCTGCTGCAGGGCCATACCGGTACCGATTCCGCCGGCAAGGTGATCGAGGCCTTCGGTGAGTTCGTGGTCGGCGGCAATTACGCCGTGGGCGTGATCGTCTTCGCGATCCTGGTCATCATCAATTTCGTCGTCGTCACCAAGGGCGCCGGCCGCGTCTCCGAGGTGAGCGCCCGCTTCACGCTGGATGCCCTGCCCGGCAAGCAGATGGCGATCGACGCCGATCTCAACGCCGGCGTCATCACGCAGGAGGAGGCCCTTGCCCGGCGCGCCGAAGTCCGCGCGGAGGCCGATTTCTACGGCGCCATGGACGGCTCGAGCAAGTTCGTGCGGGGCGACGCTATCGCGGGGCTACTGGTCGTGTTCATCAACGTGGTCGGCGGAATCCTGATCGGCACTGTCCAGCACGACATGGCGGTCGCGAATGCGGCGCAGACCTACGCCCTGCTCACCATCGGCGACGGCCTGGTCGCGCAGATTCCTTCGCTGCTGCTCTCCACCGCAGTCGCGATCATCGTCACCCGCATGTCGCGCGCCGAGGACATGGGCCGCCAGCTCGCGGCCCAGCTGCTCGGCGACCCGCGCGTGTTGCGGGTGGTGGCCGTCATCCTCGGGCTGCTCGGCATGGTGCCGGGTATGCCCAACTTTGCCTTCCTGCTCGCCGCGGCCACCTGTGCCGGCCTGAGCTGGACACTGGCGCGCAAGACCGAGCGCTCGCGCCGGGCGCAGGCGGCACCTGCGGTGGAACCGGCGCCCGCGGAGACCGAGAGCATGCGTGATCTGTCATGGGACGACGTCGGGCAGGCCGACCCCATCGGGCTCGACGTCGGTTACCGGCTCATCCCGCTGGTCGACCGCAAGCAGGACGGAGAACTGATGCGCCGTATCAAGGGCGTGCGCCGGCGCTTGTCCGAGGAACTCGGATTTCTCGTCTCGCCGGTGCGCATCCGCGACGATCTCGATCTGCCGCCGCAGGGCTACCGCATCAGCCTGCTCGGCTCGCCGGTCGCCCAGGCCGAGGTCCACGCCGAGCGCGAACTGGCGATCAATCCGGGTCACATCGACCAGCCGATCCAGGGTATCGCCACGCGCGACCCCGCCTTCAACCTCGAGGCAGTGTGGATCGACCCGGTGCAGCGCGAAGAAGCGCAGTCGCGCGGCTACACCGTCGTCGACGTGCCCACCGTGATCGCCACGCACCTCTCCAGGGTACTGCAGGAGAACGCCCACGAGCTGCTCGGCCACCAGGAAGTCCAGCAGCTGCTCGACCGCCTCGGCAAGGCCGCGCCGAAGCTGGTCGAGGAGCTCACGCCAAAGACGCTGCCGCTGTCCGTGATCGTGCGCGTCCTGCAGGAGCTGCTGCGCGACCAGATCGCGATCACGAACATGCGCACCATCTGCCAGGCGCTCGCCGAGCATGGCCGCGCCACCCAGGATCCGGAGGCGCTGACCGGCCACGTCCGCGCGGCGCTCGGTCGCGCGATCGTGCAGAAGCTCGGCGGCCAGTCCGAGGAGCTGCCGGTGATCACGCTCGAGCCCCGTCTGGAACAGATCTTGCAGGACGCCCTCAAGGGCGGCGGCGAGGGCAGCATCGAGCCCACGCTCGCCGAGCGGGTCCAGGCCCAGCTCTCGGAGACGACCCAGCGCCAGGAAATCGCCGGAGAGCCGGCGGTGCTGCTGGTCTCCCCGGCGCTGCGGCCCTGGCTGGCGCGGTTCCTGCGCTTCGCGGTGCCCAGCCTGAAGGTGCTGGCCTACAACGAGGTGCCGGACAACCGGCGCGTCAAGCTCGTGGCGGCCGTGGGCAACTGACGGATTCCCGTCACGAGCCGGACAGGCCGACGAAAGGAAGAGAGACATGAAAATCAGACGCTTCGTCGCCGGGGACATCCGCGAGGCCATGCGCCAGGTACGCGCCGCGCTCGGGCCGGACGCCGTGATCCTCGAAACCCAGCGCGTGGAGGGCGGTATCGAACTCGCCGCAGCCGTCGACTACGAGCCGGGCGGCGGCGTGAGCGCCGAGCCCAGAGCAACCCAGATCACGGCGCCCGCGCAAGAAACGACGCCGGTGTCCTCGCCCGCCCCGGTGGCGGCCGGCGCGAGGGCGAACATCGCGACCGCTGCCGACGATGGCGAGCTGCGCAGTCTGCGCCACGAGGTCCGTACCCTGCGGGATCTGCTCGAGGCGCAGGTCTCGCGACTCGCATGGAACGACAACGTGCGGCGCAACGCGGCGGCCACCACCACCATGCGCAACCTCGCCGGCCTTGGCATCGGCGCCGACGTGGTGGGCGGCATCATGGCGGCACTCGGCGCGAACCTGACCGCCGAGAACGCCTGGACCGCCCCGCTGAAACAGCTCGTCGAGACGATTCCCGTGTGCGACGAGGATCTGATCGCCGGCGGGGGCATCTTCGCCGTGGTCGGCCCCACCGGCGTCGGCAAGACCACCACCATCGCCAAGCTGGCGGCACGCTTCGCGCTCGATGGCTCGGCCGAAGACGTGGCGCTGATCACCACCGACACATTCCGCATCGGCGCACGCGAGCAGCTGGAAACCTTCGGCGAGATCCTCGGCGCGCCGGTGTACCAGGCAGGAGATGCGACGAAACTCGCCGAGATCCTCGCCCTGCTCGCCGGGCGCCGCCTGGTGCTGATCGACACCGCAGGAATGGGCCAGCGCGACGTGCGGCTCGCCCGCCAGCTCTCCTGGCTCAGCGCCGCGAACAGCCGCGTACGGGTGCTGCTCGCGCTGCCGGCCAATGCCGAGGCCACGGCGCTGCAGGAAATTGTGGAAGCGTTCATGGTAGCGCGCCCCTCGGCGTGCATCCTTACCAAGACGGATGAGGCGACCTCCCTCGGTGGCGCGCTTTCGGCGCTGATACGCAGCCGACTGCCCCTGGCTTATGTCGCAAACGGCCAGCGGGTGCCGGAAGACCTGCACTTCGCCAGGCCGCGACAGACCTGGCTGGTGAAGACTGCGCTCGAACTGATGAGCCGGCGCAGCGAGATCAACGAGGATTTCATGGCGGAGCAGTTCGCCGAGGTGAGCGTCAATGCCTGTGCCTGATAACAAGGAAATCGGGGCTGAAGCCCGTCCCGCAACCGCCGACCAGGCCGATGGTCTGCGCCGCATGCGCCAGAGCCGCCCGGTGAAGGTGATCAGCGTTACCGGCGGCAAAGGCGGAGTCGGCAAAACCAACATCTGCGCCAATCTCGCTGTCGCGCTGTCCATGCTCGGCCGACGGGTCATGCTGCTCGACGGCGACCTCGGGCTGGCCAATGTGGATGTGCTGTTCGGGCTGCAGCCGCAATTCACCATGGCCGACGTGGTCCGTGGCGAGCGCCCGCTCGGCGAGGTGATCGTCACCGGGCCCGCAGGCGTCATGGTCGTGCCCGGCGCCTCCGGCCTGTCGGAGATGGCCAACCTCACGAGCGCGCAGAACGCGGGAATCGTCAATGCGTTCAGCGAACTGACCTGCGATCTCGACATCCTGATGGTGGATACCCCGGCCGGCATCTCCGACCCCGTGCTTCGTTTCGCCGAGGCCGCGCACGAAGTGCTGGTGGTGGTCTGCGACGAGCCGACCTCGATCACCGACGCCTACGCGGTCATCAAGGTGCTCTCGCGCGAGCGCAACGTGACGCGCTTTCGCATCGTCACCAACATGACCCGCGAGGGCGGCCACGGGCGGGCGCTGTTCGAGAAGCTGCTGCGCGTCACCGAGCGCTTCCTGCAGGTATCTCTCGACCACGCGGGCAGCGTGCCCTACGACGATCGCGTGTGGCGCGCCGTGCAGCTGCAGGCTCCTTTTGTGACGGCGTTCCCGACCAGCCTGGCCGCAGCCGCCCTAAAGCAACTGGCCCACCGTGCCGATAAATGGGACGCACCCCGCGTGGCGCGCGGGAACATCGAGTTCTTCGTGGAACGGCTGTTGCACCTGCCGAGCCAGCCGGAGGACGCGCTGGCATGAGCAGCGCTTCCGCCTACGCTCTCGCCGGGCAGATGCGGCCCGAAGAACTGGTGGAGCGATACGCGCCGCTGGTGAAGAAGATCGGCAACCATCTTCTTGGCCGGCTGCCGAACGGGGTGGAGCTGGAGGACCTGATCCAGACGGGGCTGATCGCCCTGCTCGATGCGGCTCGCCAGTACTCCCCCACGAAGGGCGCCTCTTTCGAAACCTATGCGAGCATACGTGTGCGCGGAGCGATGCTGGACGAATTCAGAAACACCGACTGGGCGCCACGCTCCGTGTACCGCAAGCAGCGCCAGCTCACCGCCGCCGTCCGCGCCGTAGAGAACCGCATCGGCACGCACGCGAGCCCGCGCGAGATCGCCGAGGAGCTCGGCGTGCCGCTGGAGGAGTATTTCCGGATGGTGGCCGCCACCACCACTCAGCGCATGTTCAGCCTCGATGAGGCCGATCCCGACGCCACGGCCGGCCAGGCCAGCACTGCCGAGGTGGCGGTCGAGCCGTCCGTGGAACTGGAGTCCGAGGAGTTCCGTGAAGCGATGAGCGAGGCAATCCGCGCACTGCCCGAGCGGGAGGCGCTGGTCATGTCGCTGTACTACGACGAGGAGCTCAATCTGAAAGAGATCGGCGAGACGCTCGGCGTGAGCGAGTCCCGCGTCTGCCAGATCCACGGCCAGGCCCTGACACGACTGCGCGCACGGTTGCAGAACTGGGCCGCGGCGCGCCAGGGCGAAGGAGCGGCGGGCCGCTGACGACGAGCATGGACCCACTGACGACAACCGGCGTGGTACTGGCTCTCGTCGCACTGGTCGGCGGCAGCATCCTCAAGGGCGCGGGCCTGGCCTCGCTCGCCAATCCGGCCGCATTCGTCATCGTGTTCATCGGCACGCTCGCCTCGAGCCTGGTGCAGACGCCGAAGGAAACCTTCATACGGGCCTGGAAGATCTTTCCATGGATCTTCAGGCCGCCGGTAACCGACACCGACGTGCTGATCGCGAAGATGGTCGAGTGGAGCGAAACGGCCCGCAAGCAGGGCCTGCTCGGACTGGAGCCTGCCCTCGAGCAGGAGCCGGACGAATTCTCCAGGAAGGCGCTGCAGATGCTCGTCGACGGGGCGGAGCCGGACAAGATCCGCGAAACCATGGAGCTCGAACTCGACGCCAAGGAGAAGGCGAACACGCAGAGCGCGAAGGTCTTCGAGGGCCTCGGCATCTACGCGCCCACGCTGGGCATCATCGGCGCGGTGCTCGGCCTGATCGCCGTGATGAAGAACCTGGCCGACCCGAGCAAGCTCGGCCACGGCATCGCGGCGGCATTCACGGCGACGATTTACGGCATCGGACTCGCCAACCTGTTTTTCCTGCCCACCGCGAACAAGCTCAAGGAGATCATCAAAGCGCAGAGCCGCGGCAAAGAGATGGTGATCGAGGGCATCATCGCCATCGCCGAGGGCGAGAACCCGCGCAACCTGGAGGTCAAGCTCAAGAGCTTCGTCGGCTGACGAAGCTCCGGGCACCATGCCATGGCACGCAGGCGCGAACACGAGGAACACGTGAATCACGAAGCATGGGCCATCCCCTACGGGGATCTCATCACCCTGCTGCTTGCTTTCTTCGTGGTCATGTACGCGGTCTCCTCGGTGAACGAGGGCAAGTACCGGGTGCTGTCGGACTCCATGATGGCCGCCTTCCGCGGCTCGCCGAAGACCACCGAGCCGATCCAGATCGGCGACAAGACCGTCAGGGCAAAAAGCGACTCGACGATCGCGGGCCTTTCTCCCTCGCAGGTGATGAAACTGCCGACAGAACGCGATGATATCGAGACCTCGGTAGTCGAGCGTTTCGGCCTGCAGGGGCTGGAACTGACGCAGAAATCGCCCGTCGGCGAGGGGCCGGCCGTGGGCAATCTCGCCGATCAGGTCACGCAGGCCATGTCCGCGCTGATCGGCAGGGGCCTGGTCACCGTGACCCGCCAGCCGCTATGGGTCGAAGTCGAGATCAAGACCGACATCCTCTTCCCGAGCGGCAGCGCCGAGATCGAGCCCGGTGCGGTCGAGATCCTCGATCGTATCGGCGAGATACTCAAGCCCCTGCCAAACCGCCTGCGAGTCGAGGGCCACACGGACAACCGTCCGATCGCCACCGCGCAGTTCCCATCCAACTGGGAACTGTCGGGAGCGCGCGCCTCGCGCATCGTGCGCCTGCTGGAGAGCCGCGGCGTGGCCCCGGCCCGCATGAGCGTCGCCGGCCAGGGCGAGCATCAGCCCGTCGCCGACAACGCCACCGCCGAGGGCCGCAACCGCAACCGGCGCGTCACGCTCCTGATCCTCGACCCGCCCGCCGCAGGCGTGGCGCCGGCCAAAGCCGCCGCCGGGGGCAAGGAGGCTCCGTCATGAGCCCGATCGAACAGGTGAAACCAACGCTGCCCGGCAACTGGCCGCGGCGCATCGAGAACCGCAACAAGCGCGACGGCGGCAAGCCGCCGCGCGAGCCGAAAAACAAGAACGGCCCGGGCAAAGATCCGGGCGAATGGCCGGATGGCCGTGAGCACGTCGTGGATGAACTTGCCTGAGGGGAAACGAACATGATCATCAGCGTCACGTATCTCGTCCTGATCGCCGCCGGCACACTCGCCGGCGCCCTGCTCGTCGGCCTGGCCGGACTGCTGGTCGGGCGCGCGGCGCTGCGCCGGGCGCGCGACGCGCGGGAGGCCGCCGAGCTCGCCGCCGCCCGGCTTGCCGAACTCGAAGCCTCACTCGCCGACACGGCCACACAGGTTGCCGAACTCCTCGCCGAGCGCGAACGCGCCGCCGCGCTGCCGACCCGCCCCAGCCTGCGGGAGGCTGTTGCGCTGTCGCGTCACGGCGCAAGTGTCGAGGAACTGGTCTCGACGTGCCGCATCGGCCAGAGCGAGGCGAGACTGATCCAGATGCTTTACGGAACGGCCCGCGACGCGGCTGAGGCAGCGGCCGACGCCGCCTGAACGCAGTTTCGTCATCCGTGACCACCGAACAAAGCGCCACACCAGAACCGGAGCGAGTGCCATGACCCAGATACCCGACAAGATCGTCCAGCGGCTGAAGACCTGCACCAGTTTTCCGACGCCGCCCGCGGTCGCCATGCAGGTCATCGCGCTCGCCCAGGACCCGGAGATCGACCTCGCCCGCGTCGCCGACACCGTGAGTGCCGACCCGGCCATTGCCGCAAAAGTGATGCGTATCGCAAACTCGGCCATGTATGCCCGCCGGCGCCAGAGCACGAACCTGCGCCAGGCTTTGATCGTGCTCGGCCTCAACGCCACCCTGACGCTGGCGCTGTCGTTCACCCTGGTAAGCACCCTGCGGCGCGATCCCGCCAAAGGCTTCGACTTCGACGCCTACTGGAAGCGCGCGATACTGTCGGCCACCTGGGGCAAGCTGTTCGCAAGCGAATTCGGCCGGCGCGACGCCGAGGAAGTATTTCTCGCCTCGCTGCTGCAGGACATCGGCATGCTGGCCATCGACAGGATCGCGCCGGACGTGTATTCCGGCATCTCCCCATTTCAACTGGAACACGCCCGCGTGTGCCAGCACGAACAAAGCTGCATCGGCACCGATCACCGCTCGGTCGGCACCTGGCTGCTGCAGAGCTGGAACATGCCGCCGGCATTGACACGCGGCGTGCAGCACAGCCACGACCCGAGTGCCGGCGGCGTGGAGGCCGAGCACCGAGAGTTCGTGCGCTGCGTGGCGCTGTCCGGTGAAATGGCCGACGTCTGGCTCACGGACCAGACCCAGGACGGCATTCAGCGCGCGGGATTCCAGGCCCGGCGTCATCTCGGCATTCTGCCGAACCGCCTGCACGAGATGTTCGAGACCATTCGCGAGCAGATCCCGGTGGCCGAGGGCCTGTTCGACGTGCAGATATTCTCTGCCGACCATCTGCAGGACATCATGGCCACCGCGCGCGAGGCTCTCGTGGTCCGAAATCTCTACGAGATCGACAAGAACAAGGATCTCGAGACCCAGAAGTCCCGCCTGAAGGAAGAGAACTCGGCGCTGCGTGTCGAGAGCGAGCGCGACGGCCTGACCG
>CAZFWB010000133.1:0-6272 GCA_964522655.1 uncultured Chromatiaceae bacterium
GCCGAGTCCAGGTTGCCGGTCGGCTCGTCGGCGAGCAGCAGCGGCGGGTCGTTCATCAGGGCGCGCGCGATCGCCACCCGCTGCTGCTCACCGCCGGAGAGCTCCGTGACGAAGTGCGCAGCGCGCTCGGCGAGTCCGACGCGGCCGAGGATGCCGAGCGCCCGTTCGCGGTCCACGCGGCCGCCGGCGTACAGCGCGGGAATCTCCACGTTCTCTACCGCCGTCGTGCGCGGCAGCAGGTTGAAGGACTGGAACACGAAGCCGATTTTGCGGTTCCTGATGCGCGAGCGCTGCTGATCGCTGTACGTGGAGACGTCCTCGCCGTCGAGCCGGTAACTGCCGGCGGTCGGCGTGTCGAGGCAGCCGATGATGTTCAGCAGCGACGACTTCCCCGATCCGGACGCACCGCGCACGGTGACGAATTCGCCTTTGTCGATGTTGAAGGAAACATCCTTCAGCGCCGGCACCGGCGTGCCGTCGCCGCGGGTGTAGGTCCTGGCGATGTGGCTTACTTCGATCATATGCTGCCTGCCTCTGCTGTGGTGGCCGGCCCGGGCTGCGGGCTGACGAGCACGCGGTCGCCCGGGCCGAGCCCCTGGCGGATCTCGGTGAATCCCGTGTCGCGTGTGCCCACCGTAACGCTGCGGCGGACGAGCTCACTGTCCTTCTCGACCCAGACGAAACGCTCGGCGCCCTCGCGCTGCACGGCCGGGCTCGGCACGACGAGCGCCTCGCGCTCGGCGGTGCGGATCGACACGTTCGCGGTCATATCGGGCTTGAGCAGCTCGGCGGGCGACTCGATCCGGATCATCACCTCGAAATTCACCACGCCCGAGATGATGGTGCCTTTCGGGGCGATACGCACCACGCTGCCCGCGAACTCCTGGGTCGGATAGGCCTCCACGGTGAACGTCACGGGGTTGCCGACGGCAACGTTGCCGATGTCGGTCTCGTCCACCATCGCAATGAGCTCGAGAGCCCCGTCCTCGATGACGGTGGCAAAGGTAGGCGTCGTGAAGGAGGCAGCGACCGTCTCACCCTCCTGGGTGCTCACCGCAGCCACAGTGCCGGTGATCGGCGAGCGAATGACCGCATAGCGCAGTTCCGTCTCGACCACCTCGACGTTCCTGAGCGCGCGCTCGAGCTTGGCCCGCGCGTCGTCGAGCGCGAGCTGCGCATCCTCGACCTGGCTCGCGGCGATCAGCTTCTTCGCGTCGAGTTCCTTCGCGCGGGCGAGTTCGACCTCCGTCCGCCGCACCTCCTGCCGCGCCACCTCGACCTCCGCCCGTGCCAGCCCGAGGCGTGCCTCGATGCCGCGCGAGTCGATCTTGGCGATGACGTCGCCCTCGCGGACCTTGGAGCCCACCTCGACGTTGAGCTTCTCCACGATGCCGGAGAGCTGCGCGCCGACGCGCACTTCCCCGCCTACTCGCAGCCGCAGGATGCCGGTGGCGAGCACGTTCGCCGCGATCGTGCGCCGCTCGGGGGTGGCGAACACGCGCTCCTCGGCGCCCGCGCCGTCGCCGGACAACAGCCCCCACGACAGCCAGCCACCACCGGCGATCAGCGCCGTAATCAGCCCGCCTGCAATGACAACGCCCGACTTCACCTATTTCTTCTCGTACACCATTTCCATGGGTTCCTTGTTCGGACGGGCGTTGACGACGGTCATCGTCCTGCCGTCGGGAGACAGCCAGCGCGTCTCGGTCTTGACGACCTTGGTGCCCGCGATCGCGCCCTCGCTGGTCCAGCTGACCACCAGCTTGTCGCCGTCGAACTTCGCCACCGTCTCCGCCTTTTCGCCCATCGCGCCCTCGTTCTGTACGCCCTTGCCGGAGAGGTCGTAGTTCACCTGCCGCTCGGTGGTCTTGCCCATGAAGGTGGAGGAAAAATCGGCGGTCAGCTTGTCCGTGGTCTGCGTGATGACCACAGTCTCCTTCACCGCAGCGACCATGCCGAGGTTCTTGCCCTTCTCGTTGTTGAGCACCCAGGTGCCGCTGAAATCCGGCGCCGCCTGCGCGAGCCCGCCGATCAGCAGCCCGGCACACAGAGCCGCCATGCGTGACTTCGTCCTCATGTTCGTGTCCTTTCTTTCTCGTTTGGTTGTGTCATCCAGGCCGTGTTCCTTCATGCGCTGGCCACGCGGCGGGCGGCGTCGCCCGCTGCGGTGCCACGAGACCTGCGTGGACCGGCGGGGGCCAGCTGGCGAATCGCGCGGTCCATCCAGGCAATCTCGGAGTCCATGAGACTCAGGGAATGATCGGCGGCGAGCCGGCGGGCCGCCATATGCGCGCTGTCGCCCTCAGGCGCCAGCCGGACGAGCTCCGCTGCGACTTCCGCGCGCCGCGCGCGGACATCGGCGCGACGCTGGCGCAGCAGTTTCTGGGCATCGTCGCGGGACAGCAGGCCGAGGTAGGCGAGCGCGACCTCGAAGCTCGTGTGCCCCGTTTCGTACGTGCTCAGGGCCCGTCGCAGGAGCAACAGGAACAGCGTTGCCCCTTTCGGGGTGAGCGCGAACACGAGACGCTCGCCGCGCGGCCCGCGCGCGCCGCCTTCGGCATGCACCTTCACCGCCCCCTGCACCGCCAGCCGGTGCAGCAGGTGATACAGGGTCGGCTTCTTGAAGTCCGAGTAAAGCGAACCGTGGGCCACCACGATCCGGTGCAGCTCATAGCCGTGCTTCGGTCCCGGCTGCAGCAGCCCCAGCACCATCAGGGTCTTGGCGGCCTGCGCCGGGTTGAGCATCGCAACGCCGGACAGTTGCCCGGTATCGCCGCTCGCGCGAACGGTGTCGGTCTTCATAGTCAGCGCGGACTATACAGAGCGGGAAATCGGATAGTCCAGACGGACTAATGGGGCAGTTTGTCGCAGGGGCGTTCAGGGCCAGTGATTGGCGACCTCATCGAAGCGCGAAGTGCACCTGTGCACGACGCAGAATCGCTGCCCGGTCGGCGCCTGCATCACGCACCAGGATCGCACCTGTCCGACCCGTCGCGCCCCGAGCGCCTCCAGACGCGCCACCTCGGCCTCGATGTCGTCCGTCTCGATGTCGAGGTGAACGCGGCTCGCATGTTCGACCGCCTGCACCTCCACGTGCAGCCCGTGCTGCGCGTCGATCAGGCGGACGTAGCGCTCACCCTCCTCGCCCGGCAGCGAGCGCTGCTCCATGCCGAGGGCCGCGCTCCAGAACGCCGCAGCGGCCGCGGGATCTTCGGACTGGCAATCGATGATGAAACCGGCGAGCTTGCTCCTGTGCATGACGTTTCCCTTCCGCGGTCTATTTCACCAGCACCACGGGCAGCGTCGAGCGATGCACCACCTTCTGCGCGACCGATCCCATCATCGCGCCGGCGAGCACGCCGCGCCCGTGAGTTCCCATGACGATCTCGTCGCAGTTCTTGTCGTTGGCGTACTCGACGATGACCACGCCGGCGTCGCCGAGGCCGATGTGCGACTCGCAGCGTATGCCGGCCGCCTCCAGGCGCGAGCGCGCCGGCCGCAGCACGGCCATGCCCTCGTCGCGGTAGTACTCATCGAGGCTTTCCTTTTTGATGAAAATCTTCACGTTGACGCCCTGGATCGGCGCCTGCACGTTGAGCAGGTGCGCGTGCACGGGGTCCCGGCAACTGCGCGAACGGGTGATCGCGTAGTCCACCGCGTGGTCCGAGTATTCCGACCCGTCCATGGCGATAAGCAGCGTGAGCATAGGTTTCTCCTTAGTTCCCGCGCTCCTCGTCGCGGGCGAGGTCAACGGGGGCGGCAGGCGCCGCGGGGCGCCCCGCGCGCTTGCCGACCGCCACCACCAGCACAGCGCCAAGCGCCGCGGCTGCATAGGCGGTCCACTCCGGCAGTTCGGGCAGGCGCTGCTTCACCACCACGTCGCGGATGATCATGTCGCCCGCGATCCAGCCGAGCAACGCCGCCCCGCCGGCGATCACGATGGGAAAACGGTCCATCAGCCGGAGCACGAGGCGGCTGCCCCAGACGATGATCGGCACGCTCACCAGCAGGCCGAAGACGACCAGGATTACGCTGTCCTTGGCCGCCGCCGCGATGCCGATCACGTTGTCGAGACTCATGACCGCGTCTGCAATCACGATGGTGCGAATCGCCCCGAGCAGACTGGCGCTGGCGTCAATGCTGTGGCCGCCGCCCTCATGCTCCGGGCGCAGCAGCTTGATGCCGATCCAGAACAGCAGCACGCCGCCGGTGATCTTCAGGAACGGGATCCGCAGCAGCTGCAACGCCACGAAAATCAGCATCACGCGGATCGCCACCGCGCCGAAAACGCCCCAGAAGATCGCCTGGCGGCGCTGCTGCTCCGGTAGCTTGCGCGAGGCGAGCGCGATCACCACCGCATTGTCGCCGCCGAGCAGGATGTCGATCGCGATGATCTGGGCCACCGCGATCCAGAATTGTGGCGAGCTGAAATCCATCAGTGAAATCCGGGCGGTGCGCGGGACGAGTGTTGCCGGCGACGCGCGTCAGCCCTGCAGGCAGCGCACCTCGTAACGCAGATCGCGCCGCGCAGGATTATCCTCCATGTAATCGAACCGGCGCTTTTTCAGAATTTCGTAGCCGGAGAGACACATGCTACGCTGCTTCAGCCACTCCTCGAGCCACTTCATGCGCTCGGCCTCCGCCGCTTCGCTGCTCTCCGGGAATTCCGCGGTGAGCGACACGTCGAAGAAAAACACGTCCTTGTTGACGGCGTTCTCCCCGCCAACCTCGCGCGGCACGGTAATCTCGCTCAAACGGTGCCGGTTGTAGGTACTCGGCGTGACGAATGACGGCGAGCAGGCGGCCACCGGCAGCACCGCCATGGCAAGCGCAATCCGACCCCAGCATCTGTTCATGCCCAGCTCCCCGAGCCTTCAGGGGCGTCGCCCCGCTCCGAAACGCGCCAGCACCCTACCCTGCTGATCGTACAGTTCCAGGATCCCGGCGAGAACATTCCAGCGCCTCGTCGCCTGCAGGGCGGCGAGATATTCCTCCTCGAGCGCCATGCCGTCGGGACCAGCCATGCGAGTCACCGCCAGCCGCCCGAGGGTAAGCATCTGCCGGTCGCGGCTGAATCGGCCTGTGCAGCGATTGCATCCGGCGAAGCCGCCAGTCCGTGCCGGCGAGGGGCGCCGCCGCCGATCTCACGGCCGGTGCGCGGCGAAGCGAAGCCGCACGTAATCCACCCGCCATGCCCCGGACTCCCCGAGATGCGTCGCTCGCAGCGTTTCGACGGCCTCGGCGAACAGTCGCGACCGGTCCTCCGGCCCCAGGCCGTGCAGGAAGGCGCCGGCGAAATTCGCGAGCCATTCGTCGATCGGCCCAGGCAACGGAGTCGGACGCGGGAATTGCTCCAGAGCGGCCACGCGAAAACCGCGCCGCTCGAGCAGCGCGCGGTACTGCGCGGGCGAGGGGTTGAACCAGGGCGCGAGCGCCGGCAGGCGGCGCCGGGCGCGCGCTGCGTTCAGCGCCGCGCAGATCCCGGCCACGTTGCCCTCGCCGCCGAACTCCCCGACGAAACGTCCACCCGCCTTGAGCGCGCGCCACACCCCGTCGATGACCGCCCGGGCATCCGGCAT
Source organism: uncultured Chromatiaceae bacterium (assembly GCA_964522655.1). Lineage (GTDB taxonomy): Bacteria > Pseudomonadota > Gammaproteobacteria > Steroidobacterales > QUBU01. The sequence continues at coordinate 5,580 of CAZFWB010000133.1, forward strand.
CCAGTGCAGCGCCGCGTTGGAAAACACAGCGTCGAACTCCCCGTCGAAGCTGAGCGCCTGGCCGTCCATCAGCCGCGCGTCGAGCCCGAGACCGCGCGCCGCGGCCACCATCGCCGCACTGCCGTCGACCCCCACGACGGCGCAACCGAGCGCGGCCAGTTTCGCGGTGAGCGGACCGTCACCGCAGCCGAGGTCGAGGATGCGCTCGCCGGCGCGCGGCGCGAGCAGCTCCACCACGGGCTCGCCGAGCTCGGTCACGAAGCGGGCGCTTTCGGCGTACCTGCGGGGGTTCCAGCTCTGTGCGGCGAGCTCGGTCATCGCAGTCATGCTCTCCGCCCGCTCAGATCTTGGCAAGTCACGCCGCCCGGCCGGGCCCGGTGCGGCTAGAATGGCGCCCTGGAGCAGGCCGCGGACGCGCGACATGAGCAATGAAGCCCGCAGGCACCCGGTCGGCCGCGCCACGGCCGGCGCGACGATTACCATGATGGGCCTCGCCGTGCTGGCGAGCGGCTGCGCGTTGACGGCGCCAACGCCCGAGGGCGAGCCCGCACGCGGCCCCATAGGGTGCGAGACCGCCTGCCAGACGGCCTACACCCAGTGCGTCACCGCCTGTTCCGCCGATGCAGAGCGACCCGCCAGCACCTGCGAGGACACCTGCACCCGCGTGCTCGAAGAGTGCCTGAGATCCTGCGA
>CAZFWB010000133.1:6372-9398 GCA_964522655.1 uncultured Chromatiaceae bacterium
GCTGACACGGCGAGACGAGCTGCCCCTGGACGGGGAGAAGATCAGGTTCATCCTTTCCGCGGGCCGGACCGGCACCGTCTTCCTGAGCCAGAGACTCGCCGGGCTCTATCCGCAGCACGAAGTCGTGCACGAGCCGCCGACGTCACGGCGCGTGTTCATGGTGTGGAACGCCGAGGCCGCCGGCTGGCTGCCGGAGGGCGCGGCGCGGCGGATGTTCGTCGCGAATCGCAGGCGCGTGCTCGCCGGCCTGGCGCCCGGGCGCGTCCGCATCGAGATAAACCCCTTCCTGCATCCGCTTGCGCCGGTGCTGCACGAACTCGTGCGGCCGCTGCGCGTCGTTCACCTGGTGCGCGATCCACGCGACTGGATTCGTTCCATGGCGAATTTCGGCGCGGCCGGCTGGCGCCGGCACGTCATCGAGTTCGTGCCGTTTGCCCGCACGGTGCACCCCGAGGCGCGAAGCCGCTGGCGTTCTCTGGATACAATCAGCCGCTTCGCCTGGCGCTGGCGGCTCGCCAACGAGCAGCTGCGCGCAAGCGGCGCACACGCCGAGCATTACTGCCTGATCCGCTACGAGGATCTGTTCTCCGAGGAACGGTCCCTGGCGCAGGCGACCGCCAGACGCCTGTTCGACTCGATGCCGCCGCGAGACTCTGGCGGCGAACTCGATGCGAATCGTGAGCGCAGGGTCAACCCCAGCCGCGGCGGAAAGGTCGGGCCCTGGCAGCACTGGCCGCGGGAGACGCAACAGCGCGTGATGGAAATCTGCGCCCCGCTGCTCGCTCCGATGGGTTACGCCTGAGCCAGCAGGATACGCGATCGCGATTCGGGCGGGCTTTGATATATTGCCGTTCGGCCAAGGCCCCGAGAAAGACGCGCACATGAGTCAGCACTCCGCGTCAGGTCCTGCAGCGAACGCGACGCCGTCCGTCAGCGTCATCGTTCCCTGTTACAACGTCGGTGATTCCGTACTCGATCTCATCAGACGTATCGGCCCTGACGTCACACGGATCTTCGTGATCGACGACGCCTGCCCGAAACATTCCGGGGATCTCGTCGAGAGGGGCTCGAACGATCCTCGCGTGAGGGTCCTGCGGCACGAGACCAACCAGGGCGTCGGCGGCGCGGTCGTCACCGGCTACAAGGCGGCCATACGCGAGGGCTGCGAGATCGCCGTCAAGCTCGACGGCGATGGCCAGATGGATCCGGCACTGATCCCCCGCTTCGTGCTGCCCATTCTCGAGAAGCGGGCCGACTATACGAAGGGTAACCGCTTCTACTACGTCGAGACGGTGCAGGCGATGCCGCTGGTTCGCATGCTCGGCAACATCGTGCTGTCCTTCCTGACCAAGATATCGAGCGGCTACTGGCGCGTATTCGACCCGACCAACGGCTACACCGCCATCCATGTGAAAGTCCTGCGACACATTCCGCTCGACAAGATCGCGCGGGGCTACTTCTTCGAGTCCGACATGCTGTTCCGGCTCGGCCTGCTGCGGGCCAAGGTTCTCGACATCTCGATGGCGAGCGCCTACGGGGACGAAAAGAGCAATCTGAGGATCGCACGCATCCTGCCGGTCTTCCTTGCGTCCCATCTGCGCAATTTCGGCAAGCGCATCATTTACAGTTACTTCATGCGGGACTTCCAGATGGTCTCCGTCGGAATCCTCCTCGGCATTCCCCTGATTCTCTTCGGCGTCGTCTTCGGCATCGTCCAGTGGCTGGCCGGGTCGGTGGCGGGGATTCTCGCCTCGCCGGGCACCGTCATGGTCGCGTCCCTGCCGATCCTGATCGGCAGCGAATTCCTCCTGCTGGCCATCGGCCAGGACATCAGCAACCAGCCCGCCGAGGCGATCTACCCCGATCTCTGAGCCGATCCGGAAAAGATCAGATCAGAAGTCTCGGCGCAGGCGGCAGGCGGCTAGAATACCGACGGTCGCTGGCTCGAGCGTTGCGCGCGGATCACAGTTATGTGCGGGATTTTCGGAATCGTCATCGGTAGTGATGCGCAGATCCCGGCCACATTCATCGAGGAGACGGCGGCGAAGCTGTTCCGCTTCTCCGAGACGCGCGGTCGCGAGGCCGCCGGGCTCGCCATCCGCGTCAATGGTTCCATCGAGGTGCTGAAACAGGCGGGTTCCGCCTCGACATTCATCCGGAGCCGGCGCTACCGGGAACTGTTGTCCCGGGGCACCGAAGCCTGCACGAAAAGCAGCGGAGCTGGCGCAGGCTCCGGGCTCGCGCTGCTCGGCCACTCGCGGCTCGTCACCAACGGCTTTCAGTGCGACGACGACAACAATCAGCCGGTGATCGTGCCGCGAGCGGTAGGCGTGCACAACGGCATCATCGTCAACGAGGCGCAGCTATGGTCACGCTACGGCACTCTGCGACGCGAGTTCGAGGTCGACACCGAGATCCTGCTGAAGGTCCTGCGTCACCACCTCGACCAGGGGCTCGACCCGAAGTCCGCCATCGGCCGGACGTTCGCCGACATCCGGGGCACGGCTTCGCTGGGCGTCCTGCTGAGCGACCTGCCGCTGCTGCTGCTCGCGACCAACTACGGGGCGCTGTTCGAGATGCGAAACGAGCAGGGCACCTTCTATACCTTCGCGTCAGAGCGCTTCATCCTGCAGCGATTGACGAACACGCCGGGCTTCTCCCGCACGGCAGGCCCGATGACGCCGATCCGGCAGATCCGGCCCGGGGAAGGCGTCGTCGTGCGCCTCGACAGCCCCCGGATCGGCGATCTCGCCGCGGGAGGCGAGCGCTTGCGAGAACCGGAACCGCTCGCGCCGGCGGCCACGGTCGTGGACCGCAGCAAGCGCATCAGCAACCTGCGCCGCTGCCAGCGATGCATCCTGCCGGAGTCGTATCCGCTCATCGAGTTCGACGCCGAGGGCGTGTGCAACTTCTGCCGTGAGCACGTTCCGATCGAGGTGCGCGGCGAAAAAGCGCTGCGTGCGGCAGTCGAGCCCTATCGCAGCAGGGACGGCTCGCCCGACTGCATCGTCGCCTTCAGCGGCGGT
>CAZFWB010000134.1:0-9374 GCA_964522655.1 uncultured Chromatiaceae bacterium
AGCGCCCTCCAGGTTGCGGTTGCCCTTGACGAGGCGGGTGACGGTTTTGAAGTAACCGGCGTGATGGTGTCCGTAGTGGTAGCGGACCGCCTCGGCGGAGATGCCGGGTGCGAGGGCATCCGGCGCGTAGGGCAGGCGTGGCAGCTCGAGGGTCATGCGGGAGGTTTTGCTCTGAATGCTCACCGCCTGCGAGGCTAGCCGGACGCTCTGGACGGAAGTAGCCCATTGCCGCGACCGCAGCTGTCGAAAAAATCGAACCTACGTTCACGCGGGCCGGTCTGCCACAATGAAGCAATGGCCGGCGCGCAGCCCCGGCAGGAGTGCGGCAGCGAATGGCAGCTCGCCCCAACTATCACCACCTGTACCGCTTCTGGATCGTCGCGCAGGAAGGCAGCCTTGCCGGCGCGAGCCGGATACTCGGCGTGCGTCACTCCACGCTGAGCGCCCAGTTGAGCGCGCTCGAGGCCGCCCTGGGCACGAGGCTGTTCCTGCGCCGGTCGCGCGGCGTGCGCCTCACGCCACAGGGCGAGGTGGTGGCGGGTTACTGCGAGCAGATCTTCCGGCTTGGCTCGGAGCTGGTCGAGGCGGTCTCGGGCCAGCATGAGGGCCGTTTGCGGGTCGGCATGCTCGCCTCGGTGCCGAGGTCATTGTTCTATGCCGCTCTGCGCCCGGTATTCGCGCCAAAAAATGCCGTGAGGATCGAGGTCTCGGTTGGCGGACTCGATGCCATGTGCCGCGCGCTGATCGCCGGCACCGTGCACGTGCTGGTCACCGACAGGCTGCCACCGCGCACGACCGCGGGACCGATTCATGCTCACCTGGTCGGCGAGACGCGCATCGGCATCTACGGCACTGCGCGCCTCGCCGGGCGGTATCGCGAGGGATATCCGCGATCGCTCGACGGCGCCCCGGTGCTGCTCCCGTCGGCCGGAGGCGCGTTGCGCGAGGGGCTCGACTCGTGGTTCGCCGAGGAAGGAATCCGCCCGCGCATCGCCGGGGAGTTCGACGACGTGCCGATGATGAAGGGTTTCGCCTCGCGCGGTCACGGCCTGGCGCCGATCCGCCAGGCGCTCGCCGAGGAGGCGCGGCGCCGCTACGGTCTGGTCCAGGTCGGGGCGGTGCCGGGACTCGCCGACCGGCTCTACGCGCTCACGCTCGGCCGGCGCGTGCGCCATCCGGCCATCCAGCGGCTGATCGACGGCTGTCGCGGCCGGATGACGGGGGGCTGACCGCGGTCGCTCACGGCCGCGGCTCGGGCAGGCCGGTCGCCCGATCACACTGCGGCCTGCTCCGGCGGACGCGTCGGGCATAATCGCCGCCGCCTGCGGCTTGTACCTAAGCAGATTGCCGCCGGTCGTTGGATAGACTGGAGAGCGACAGGGCGGTGTGTCTTCAGACGGCGGCCGCGGACTGGCCATTTAAATGAACATCAGGTCCCTCACCGTTCCGCTGCAGAAATTCGCGCGTACGCGCGCGGGCCTGCCGGTTCTCATCCTCGCCGTCGCGGCACTGGCAACGCTCGTGCTGACGGCTACACGACCGCGCCTGCAGCCGGTGGCGGTCGCCGAGCGCGTCTGGTCCGTGAACGTCGTCAGCGTGGCGCACGAGGACCTGCAGCCGCAACTCGACCTTTTCGGTGAAGTGGTCGCAGGAAGGCGCAGCGAGCTGCGCGCCCTGGTGGCCGGGCCCATCGCCCGCGTCGGTGGTAATTTTCGCGACGGTGGCGTGGTCCGGGCGGGCGAGCTGCTGCTGCAGATCGATTCCTTCGATTACGAGACCGCGCTTGCCGAAGAGCGCTCGAAGCTCAGGGAGGCCGAAGTGCGGCTCCAGGTCGTGCGGCGCGACCTCGATCGCGCCCGCGAGCTGTACGCGCAGAAGCTGGTCGCCCCGCAGTTTCTCGACAACGCGGAGCTGGCGGTCGAGCAGCAGGAGGCGATCGTCGAACAGCAGCAGATCGCCGTACGCCGTGCCGAACGAGATCTCGCCGACACCAGGCTGCTGGCGCCATACGCGGGCGTGGTCGGCAACGTCAACGCGGATCTCGGCAAGCAGCTTTCGCTCAACGACAAGGTCGCAGACCTCACCGACGTCAGCCGCCTGGAGGTGCGCTTTTCCCTCTCGAATGCCGAGTACGGCCGCCTGCTGGAGTCCGGTGAGCCGGTGGTCGGACGCCCGGTGGAAGTGATCTGGGAGGTCGGGGCCGGCGCCCGCAGCTACACGGGCAGGATCGCGCGCGTCGGTGCGGAGATCACCGCGACGACCGGCGGCGTGGACGTCTACGCGGTGCTCGATACGGAGGATACCTTCCGCGAGCTTCGCCCCGGGGCGTTCGTGCGGGTGCGGGTGGCCGACCGCCGCTACGAGAACGTGCTGCGCGCGCCGGAGAGCGCGCTCTACGGCCAGAGTCTGGTGTACGTGGTCAACGCCGAGGACCGCCTCGAGGAGCGCCGCGTCCGGGTCCGCGGCTACATCGGCAGCGACATGCTGTTCGAGAGCGCCGGCGACCCGCCGCTCCTCGACGGCGACCGGGTGCTCACCAGCCAGCTGCGCGAGGTCGGCGCCGGCATGAAGGTGCGGGTGCGCTGACGCGATGGAAGGCAGGGGAATCATCGCCTTTTTTGCCGGCCACCCCGTGGCCGCCAACCTCCTGATGATCCTGATGATTCTCTTCGGCCTGTGGGGCTCCACCCGCATGAGCCGCCAGGTGCTGCCGGACATCGACCTGAACATCATCAACGTGACGGTGCGCTGGCCGGGGGCGAGCCCGGAGGACGTGGAGGCGAACGTCATAGAGGCGATCGAGCCGGAGGTGCGCTTCCTCGACGGCATCAAGAAGGTGCGCGCCCTGGCCTACGAGGGGCGCGCCGAGATGACGCTCGAGTTCAAGGAAAAGGTGGATATGTCGAAATCGCTCGCCGACGTGCAGTCGGCGATCGCGCGCATCACCACCTTCCCGCAGGACATCGAGCGGCCGATCGTCAGCCAGTTCCTGCAGACGGACCTGATCTGCCGCATCCAGGTCTCCGGTCCCTTCCAGGAGCGCGCCCTGAAGACGATCGCGCGCGGCGTACGCGACGACCTGCTGCGGCTCGGCGTGCCGCGGATCACCATGGTCGGCGTGCGTGACTCCGAGATCTGGGTGGAGCTGACCGACGACACGCTGCGCTCGCTCGACCTCGGGCTCGCCGATATCGCCTCGCGCATCGACCAGGCGAGTCTCGATCTGCCCGCCGGCAGCATCGAGAGCGGCGGCGTTTCGCAGCAGCTGCGCAGCGAATCGCTCGCCCGCTCGGTGCCGGCCCTCGGCGAGATCGAGATCCTGTCGCGGGTGTCCGGGGAGAAGCTGCGCCTGCGCGACGTCGCGAAGATCAGCGAAACGTTCGAGGAGGGCGGCGTCTCGCAGCTCGAGCGCGGTCACAGCTCGATCGGCCTGGTGCTCGGTCGCACGCGCGGCTTCGACTCGCTGGAGGCCCAGCGGGTGGTTGCCGCCTATATCGAGCGCATGCGGCCGACCTGGCCTGAAACCCTCAAGATCGAAATGTATGACGTGTTCGCCAATGAGGCCACGCAACGGGTGCGCATGCTGGTGACCAACGGCATACAGGGAATGGCGCTCGTGCTGCTCGCGCTGTTCGTATTCCTCAACGGCCGCGTCGCGATCTGGGTAGCCTCCGGCATCCCGATTTCCATCGTCGCCACGCTCGGCGTGATGGCGACGCTCGGCATGACGCTCGACATGATCAGCATGTTCGCCATGATCATGGCGCTCGGCATGCTCGCCGATGACGCGATCGTGGTCGGCGAGCACACCGAGACGCTCTACAGGCAGGGCGTGCCTGCGCGCGAAGCCCCGATCCAGGCGGCGAAAGCCATGTTCTTCCCCGTGCTCGCCGCGGCCGCCACCACCATGGCCGCGTTTTTCCCGATCCTGAACCTGACCGGTTCCATCGGGCAGATCATCGACGCCCTGCCGGTCGTGATGATCGTCGCGCTGTCGGCGAGCCTCATCGAGTGCTTCCTGGTGCTGCCGATGCACCTCGGCGGCGCGCTCGAGCGCATGGATCGCGCGGCCGCCTCGGGCCGGCCACGGCCCGCCGTGCTGCGCGCTCTGGATCGCTTCCACGAGCGCTTCGACCGCTTCCGCGACACGCGGGTGCGCTCGGCGGTGGCGTTCTGCTTCCGGCGCCGCTACAGCACGCTGCTTGCGGCGTTGTGCATGCTGTGGCTGGCGCTCACGCTGATGCGCACCGGGTGGGTCGGTTTCGAGTTTTTCGCGCAGCCGGAGACCGACATGGTCTACGGCAACTTCGCGCTCTCGCCGGGGGCGCCGCGCGAGCGCACGGAGCTGATGGTGGAGGAGCTCGGGCGCGCGGCGCGCGAGGCCGAGCGCAGGCTGACCGGCGGCCGCGGCGGGCTGATCCGCTACGCGACGGGTACGATCGGCACCACCGAGAACCGTCAAGGCGAGACGCCGATGACGGGCGATCACATCGGCGCGTACACGGTCGAGCTCGTGTCTGGCGACGCGCGCGACGTGCGCACTCAGCAGTTCATCGACGCCTGGGGCGCCGAGGTGCGGCCGATCGCCGGCGTCGAGCGGGTCACGATCATCGAGCGCAGCGCCGGGGGCCCTCCCGGCCGCGACCTCGACCTGCGCCTCTCCGGCGCGCCGCTGAAGCAGATGAAGGCGGCGGCGCTCGCGATTCAGGAGCAGCTGCGGACGGTCCCCGGGCTCACCGGGATCGAGGACAACCTGCCCTGGGGCAAGCAGGAGCTCGTCATGGAGCTGACCGACGCGGGCCGCGCGATGGGCTTCACGACGATGGCCGTGGCGCGGCAGGTGCGCAACGCCTTCGAGGGCGCGGTCGCGAAGCGCTTCACGCGCGAGCAGGAGGAGATCATCGTACGGGTGAAGCTCGCCGAGTCCACCCGCGTGCGTGACACCATTCGCGACCTTTATCTGCGGGCCCCCGACGGCGCCGAGGTACCGCTCACCGAGGTAGTCACGCTCAAGCGTCGCATCGGTTTCTCGCAGATCCGGCGTGAGGACGGAATGCGCCAGGTCGCAGTGACCGCCGACGTGGACCCGGAGGTGACCACGACCAACGAGGTGATCGCCGCCGTGAACCGCGACGTCCTGCCGGGCATACGCCAGCAGTTCGGGGTGCAGGTCGGCTTCAAGGGCAAGGCCGAAGAGCAGGCGGAGGCGCTCGCCGACATGCGCATCGCGGTGATGCTCGCGCTCGCCGGCATCTACGTCATTCTCGCCTGGGTGTTCGCGAGCTACGGCACGCCGTTCATCGTGATGGCCCTGATCCCGTTCGGGCTGGTCGGCGCGATCTTCGGCCACTGGGTCATGGGTTTCAACGTGAATATGCTGAGCCTGCAGGCGATACTCGGGCTCTCCGGGGTCATCATCAACGACACGATCATCCTGGTGAAGACCGTGCGCACTCGCCTGGCCGAGGGCATCGCCCTCGACGAGGCGATCGTGGCCGGCGCGGCGAGCCGCCTGCGCCCGGTGATCCTCACCACGCTGACGACCGTCTGTGGCCTCGCCTCGCTGCTCTTCGAAGCGAGCCTGCAGGCGCAGCTCGTGCAGCCGCTGGCAGTCACGCTGATCTTCGGGCTGCTGTTCGCGCCCTTTCTGCTGCTGTTCCTGGTGCCGGCAATGCTCGGCATCGGGGCCGACCTGCGGCGGACGAGACGACATCGTGCCACCGGTGCCGGTGGCGGAGTGGACATCGGCGCCGGTGCCTCGGAAATTCGCTGACTGCGCGAATTTTTCCCGACTTACCGAAGCGCCGGCGCTTCCGGGCTAATCGTCGATCTCGACCTGGCCGCTCGCCTGGCGCTTCCAGTGGCCCCAGGCCATGCCGACGGCGAGCACGGCTGCGATGCAGACGAGCACGATCCAGATCACCGCGGTGCCCGAGCCGAGCTCGATCAGGTCGAAGTCGATCAGCACCCAGACGAGCGCGGCGCAGAACGTCGCGCCGAGCACGACGCCCACGGTGCCGAGAGAATCCCTGGCCGTATTCAGGAATACCGTCCAGCCGATCAGCAGGGTAATGCCCGCGAGCGCGTGCAGGGCACCGACGCTGCCAGACCTGATGTCCTGTGCCAGCCATCGCACGAAGCAGTACTTGGTGGGGTTGTAGGTGAGCAGCACGAGCGCCAGTGCAGCGGCGAACCGCAGCACGAAATCCAGAAAGCCGAACCGCGAATCCGTCCCGCTGTTGCCGCTCATGGTGTTTACCCGGTGCCCCACGCCCGCCGGTATCATGCCTCAACGACAGGAAGCGGAAAACGCGACCTCTTGGGCCGGCCGGCTCAGGCAAAATGGCGTTGGCGTGGGACGTCAGCCGGCCGCGCGGTCCGCGGTCAGGGCAGAACCGTCACGCGGACCATGTCGTAGGCGACATAGCCGTCGAAGCCGCCCAGCATCAGCATGTACTCCCCGGGAGCGCTGAAGGTCGCCGTCGTCACCGCCGAGTGCGGCTGGGCGAAAACAACCTCGCCCGGCCCTTCGGCTTTCGACCAGCCGATGGACGCGAAGGGGGGCTGCGCGCCCGTCACGTTGCCTGCAAGACCGGCGGCCTCCGACAGGCTGACGACCCGGTCCGGACCAGCGTCGATTTCCATGGCTTCAGCCGCCGCCGCAACAGCGAAGGCGAGCACGGGCCCCGCCAGGGCCATACCCACATCGGATCGCTTCACGGGACTGTCTCCTGGGTTCATACACGCCGGGCGTTTCGCCGTCGCGGGCCGGTCGGATTCGCGCTGCGCGCCGATCGGCGCAGAACCCTCGATCAATGCGCCATTTCCGGCAACGGGCTGCCGCCGCGCGCCGCTTCGCCGGCGTTAAAGCGCAGCGGCCGGCCATCGGCGAGCCAGAGTCTGAGCCCGTAGGCGAATACCGCCAGGTTTGCCATGCCGACGAACAGCACCGGGCCCGAGATGCGCCAGTGGTCGTAGAGGAAGCCACCAACAGCGCTGGTGGTGAGGATGCCGACGGCGCCACAGAAGGCCGCGAGCCCGATCACCGCGCCGCGCGCATCCACACGCGCTTCCTGGCCAATGAGCGCCGTCGAACTCAGGATCACGCTCATCTGCCCGATGCCGACGAGCACCGCGCCGGCGATGCCCGCGGGCTCGAACGGATGCTCCTGCAGCCCGAGAAAGGTGTAGCCCGCGCCGGCGATCAGAAGTGAGGCCACCAGGCAGAGCAGGCGGTGGATGCGGTCGAGCAGCACGCCGCACACCGGCGCCCAGAGCAAAGAGGACCCCTGGATGATGCCGAAGACCATGCCCGCGCGGCCGATTGCCTGCTCGGGGCTCATTCCCTCGTTGCGGGCCGCCTGCTGCAGCCACAACGATATGAAAGTGGCGACGAGCGTGAGGTCCGCCCGCGAAATGAACCCGCCGGCATAGCAGAGCAGCAGCCGGCGGTTGCTCAGTCCCTCGGCGACGCCGACACGAACGGTGGTGAGCAGGCTCACGCGGGCGCGCCGGCGCCCCGGCGTCCCGCCCTTCAGGCCGAACCCGACGATGAAGGCCGTGGCGAGCGACAGCACGGCGACGCCGAGCAGGAGAAAACGCGCCGCCTGCGCGCTGCTGTAGCCGTTGGCCGTGATCATGGCAGGCAGCTGCGAGAACGCCACTGCGGCGAGCGAGACCCCGAGTCCGTTCAGCACGCCGGAGGCGCCGGCCAGCTTGCCTCGCGAAGATTCGTCGGGGTAGTCCGCGGCGATCACCGCGAATATTACTCCGCAGACCGCTACCCCGAGCGCGTAGATGAAGCGGTAGACGAACAACTCCGGCGTGCCGCCGGCGAACGGGAACAGTGCATAGCCAGCCGCCATGACGACGAAGCCCAGCGCGAACAGCGACCGGCGCCCGACGCGGTCGGAAAGCGCCCCCGCATAGCCGACGAGGAGCAGCGCCACGATCTCCTGCATGGTGACCAGGCCGCCGGTGATGCGCCCGGTCTCGCCTGCCGGCACGCCGAGCACTTCACTTAGCACGTAAGGCTGCGCGAACGACAGAAAGCTGAACAGCGCCACCGCGACGAAAGACTGGTACAGGTACGCCGCAGCATTCAGGCGGCTGATCCCGTCGGCGAAAACGAGCGGGCCTAGTCGCACGCGGGCGGTCTGCGCGATGGTGGTCTGTGTGCCGGTCACTTTTTGCCTTTCGCCTCAGTTGCCGTGATCCAGACGAACTGATCCGGTTCGCCCGCGAGGCAACCGCTAAGCAGTGTTTCGCCGGCCGGCTGCGTTCCGATTCAGCGCCCGCTGTCGCGGTGCGCCGGCATGGCTGGCAGCACCTTTCCCCCTGGGGTACGCTGCGCGCCGGATCGTTCCGGGAGGAATCGCAGGTTGGTCAGGAGGTCATGGGTTCTCGGTGTCTGCCTGGGAGGGCTGGCGCTGGCGATTTCGGCGGCGGCGCTCGCGAGCGGCGCCGGCCCGCTGGGCGAGGTTCCGGACCTGGTGGCAACACCGTTCGGAATTGCCGCATTGGCGGTATTCCTCGTGGCCTACGCGTTCGTGATCGCCGAGGAGTTCACCCAGCTTCGCAAGTCGAAGTCGGTGGTGGTCGCGGCGGGTGCCATCTGGATCCTGGTCGGCATCGCCTACGCGCGCGCCGGCCTGCCCGGTGCCGGGGATGTGCTGCGCGGCCAGATCGAGGAGTACGCGCAGCTCATGCTGTTTCTGCTCGCCGCGATGACCTACGTCAATACACTGCAGGAACGCGGCGTGTTCAACGCGCTGAGGGACTGGCTCATCGCTCGCGGGTTTCGCCCGCGCGCGCTCTTCTGGATCACCGGCGCACTGGCGTTCTTCCTCTCGCCCGTGCTCGACAATCTGACCACGGCGCTGGTCATGGGCGCGGTGGTGATGGCCGTCGGGGCCGGCAACCCGCGATTCATCTCGGTCGCCTGCGCCAATATCGTGGTGGCGGCCAATGCCGGCGGGGCCTTCAGCCCGTTCGGCGACATCACCACCCTGATGGTCTGGCAGAGGGGAGTCGTGAGGTTCGAGGAGTTCTTCACCCTTTTCGTGCCGTCCCTGGTGAACTGGCTGGTGCCGGCGATCGCGATGGCGTTCGCGGTGCCCGACGCGAACCCGGCCGACGTCAGGGCGCGCTCGGCGGTAAAGCCCGGCGGTTACGTGGTCGTCGCGCTGTTCGCCTTCACCATTGCGCTCACCGTCAGCGGCCACAATTTCCTGCATCTTCCCCCGGCGCTCGGCATGATGACCGGACTTGGCCTGTTGAGCATTTACGGATACCTGATCCGGCGGCGCGAACTGCGCAGCCACAACGACCTGACGGCTGAGGCCATGCGTCCGCCGGTTCCGGAGGGCTTCAAG
>CAZFWB010000135.1:0-9298 GCA_964522655.1 uncultured Chromatiaceae bacterium
CGAGAACGAAGCGTTCCCCCTCGAGTTTGCTCCGGCCGTAAACGCTCAACGGGTTCGGTTGGTCATCCGGACGGTAAGGGACCGACCGAGCCCCATCGAACACGTAGTCCGTCGATATATGAATTAGTCTGACGCCCGCGCCTCGCGCATACTCGGCCAATATTCGCGGCCCATCCCTATTTGCCTGATAGGCCGCCTCCGGTTCGTCTTCCGCCCGATCGACCGCGCTATAGGCCGCAGCATTGATGACGACATCCGGCATCCGGGCGGAACATACGGCCTGCACCGCCGCATCGTCAGTGATATTCATCTCCGATCGGCTTACGCCGGTCAGTCTCACCACCGGCGGCGCCGACGCGATCAATGCCCGTCCGAGCTGCCCGCCACAACCCGTAACCAGGACCTTCATGGGTAAGTTTCGGCGTGGGCCAGTACAGGTGCCGCCTTGTCCCTCGGCGAGAGGAGCGGTTGTTCACCACCCGGAAGTGGCCATTCGATACGGATGTCCGGGTCGTCCCAACGGACCGACCGCTCGAATTCCGGCGCGTAATAGTCGGTGCACTTATATTCGACTTCCGCACCGTCGCTCAGCACAAGAAAGCCGTGCGCGAATCCGGGCGGTATCCACAGGGCTTTTCGGTTCCCTTCGGTCAGCGTCTCGCCCATCCACCGTCCAAAATTGCCTGATGACCGTCGCAGATCCACGGCCACATCGAAGACCTCTCCCCGCACGACGCGAACCAATTTCCCCTGCGGCTTCCGTATCTGGTAATGCAATCCACGCAGCGTCAATCGGACCGACCTGCTGAAATTGTCCTGCACGAATGTCGCGTCAATTCCGGCGTCAGCGAATGCCTTTGCCTGCCAGGTTTCCATAAAGAACCCACGGGCGTCCTCGAAGACCTCTGGTATAGCGGCTACCACATCGGGCAGGGAAGTCAGCTCAAACCTCATCGAAGGGTCTCTTCTTCAATCAATTTCAGCAGATACTGCCCGTAGTCGTTCTGTTCGAATCGTTGCGCGATAGCCTTGACCTGCTCAAGGCCGATATTGCCCATCCTGTAGGCTATTTCCTCGGGACAGCTCACCTTCAATCCCTGCCGGCGCTGGATCACCTCAATGAACTGGGCGGCCTCCAACAGCGACTCGTGTGTGCCGGTATCGAGCCAGGCGATCCCCCGGCCCATCACCTCGACATTCAGGCGTCCTTCCGCGAGGTAAAGTAGGTTGAGGTCGGTGATTTCCAGCTCACCTCGCCCCGACGGTTCAAGAGTCATGGCCTTTTCGACTACCGTCGAGTCGTAAAAGTAAAGGCCGGTGACGGCATACCTGGATTTCGGCTTTGCCGGTTTTTCCTCGATCCCCAGCGCTTTGGATCTCGAGTCGAACTCAACGACACCATAACGCTCGGGATCCTTAACGTGATAAGCGAAGATCGTCGCTCCATCGACGCTCTCGGTCGCTCCGCGAAGCTGGCGTGGAAGGCTTTGCCCATAGAAAATATTGTCGCCCAGAATGAGCGCGACCGGCTCGTGGTCGATAAATTTCTCGCCTATGAGAAAAGCCTGTGCCAGTCCTTCGGGATTTTGCTGGATGGCGTACCTGAGCGATATCCCCCATTGCTTCCCGTCGCCCAACAGCCTCCTGAAAGCGGCTTGGTCATCGGGTGAGGTAATAATCAGGATGTCGCGGATCCCCGCCAGCATCAGCGTCGACAAGGGATAGTAGACCATCGGCTTGTCATAGACAGGCATGAGTTGTTTGCTGACCGAGATCGTCAGTGGATGCAATCGCGAACCCGTGCCACCCGCCAGGATTATTCCTTTCTCTACGTTTCCCGTGCCCATCCGCTGCCTCGACCCACGAAGGCGTTAAACGATGATCAGCTTTTGAGTGTATCGCACTCAGGTGCCACGAAGAGCCGGACTTCGCCCTTCCGGAGCAATGCACGCAACGACCACTCTCCCAAGGTGAACCGGCGCATTCTGAACCGCTTGCTTTGACGTTGCCCGGATTTTGCAAGCTATGGGAAACTCTTGGCTCTGAATAATCATACAGAGCGACAGATGCCCATTTTTTTCAAAGCTGGACGGGCCATATTTTTCGCCCATATCCCGAAAACCGGTGGAAGCACTATCGAATGGAAATTCATGAAGTCCGACTATGAGTTATCGTATCTGGACATGGATGCCGCAGGCCTGAACCGTTTCCGGTTGTGCTCCCCGCAACACATGGACGCAAGTCAATACGCGCGCATTTTCGATCTATCTAAATTTGACTTCATGTTTGCCGTAGTACGCGAACCGATCAGCCGATTGAAATCCGAAATGGCCATGCGGCTACAGACTGACTTCCAGAATGACACTGCTGAGAATGACCAGTGGGTTCTGGATGGCTTCAAGCGATACGAGACGAACGGCTATGTGTACGACAACCATTTGCGACCTCAATCGGAGTTCATTATTCCCGGAGTCGAGGTGTTCAGGTTCGAGGACGGATTCGACACCATTTTCTCGTCATTGGAGGGCAAACATCCCGGACTTTCCATCGTGCCTGACAATGCTCACATCAGATCGAGGATAGAGAGAAGCGGATTCTCGAGCTCTGACGTCAAACTCAGCGACGACGTAATCAAGCGGGTAAAGGACTTTTACATCGCCGACTACGAGCGGTATTACCCGGATCTCATTTAGACTTCTCCATGATCTATCGGAACTGCCTGGCCACGGCCACCCGGCCCGAGGGCGCTGGCCGATACCGTAAGAATCAAAACGGTGCGCTGTACGATGCGCAGGGTCAGCTCATCTTCTGCAGCCTGCGAAACAGCTCCTATGCCGACGTCAAGCATATTGCGCCGTCGTATGTCTTCATGCATGAATTTGCCAACTCCCCCTTTTTCCGCGGCAGGTATTTCTACTGCGGGCATTTCCATGGCCACTTCGGACACTTCCTGATTGAGACCTTGCCCGAACTTTATCGGGCCAAGACGATGTCGGATGGAGGCAAGTTACTTTTTCACCCCTTCGAGAGGCAGGTGCCACGGATAACCCTCACCTTTGCACACATCCAGGATGCCCTTGCGCTGCTTGAAATATCCCCCGCGAATCTGGTGTTCGTCGACACTGATGCATTTTTCGAGGAGGTCGAAGTTCACAAGAGGCAGGTGGTGATTAACCATGCAATCGACAGGTCATGCCTCGACGCCTATCGATTCATGGCAGATCGGGTCGAGGCGGCCCGAGGTTATGGGGACAAGATTTTCCTGTCGCGAAGTCGTGTCGGCGATTCGCGGGGAAATGACCTGTCCTTCGATACGGGGATGCAGAAACTGGGATACACGGTCGTACACCCGCAGGAGCTGCCCTTGCGAGAACAGATATCGATTGCTAAATCCGCCAGGACGCTGGCTGGCTTCGATGGAAGCGCTCTGCACTTATCCGTCTTTATGCAGGCTGGTGGTGTGGTGGAGATAATCGGTAACAGATGTGCTGCCAACACCGTGATCTGCAATCAACTGAGTGGCCAGGAAACCAGATATTTCGAGCTGCGTTGAGTCTCATTGACTCGAGGTGAGTTTCCGTTGGATGGCTGATTCCGTAAGATCCGTGAGGTTGCATCTGGCTTCGCGGCACTGAGCCAGCTTATAGCGCCTTGTCAAACGTTCCGACGGTCAGTCGATAGGGGCCGACATCCGGCGCCGCAAATCGGGTGTATCTACGTCTCATCGCCCCGGGAAGAACACGGCGTTACCGTGAATGGTCCCCGTCATGCGATAACCCAGCGGGAGGATCCTCTGCTCGAGCCAGCCGGTCAGCAGGAGCGCGCTTTCGGGCAGGATCTCCACGACGATGATGGGCCGGCAGCGCTCGATGGTCGCGAGCGCGCCGGAGAGGGCCGGCTGCTCGTGGCCCTCGACGTCGAGCTGAATGAGCGACACCTGTCGATGCTGCGGAACGGTGTCATCGATGCTCACGATCGGCACCATTTCGATGCGTCCCGTCGGCGCGGCCTCGCGGTCGATTATCGTGCTCGAACCGCCCCGTGACAGACCGTCCGCGTCAGCCGTCAGCAGTTGCCGCGTCTCGCGCGCAGCGCCGAGTCCGGCCCTGCACAGCTCCACGTTCGTGATGTCATTGAGCAGCAGCGTGATCTGCGCGCAGCGATGATTCTCGCGGCTCGGCTCGAAGGCCCAGACCATGCCCCTGCACGCCTGCGACAGACCCGGCAGGAAATCACCGAAGTAAGTTCCCCCATGGACGATGTCGCCGTGCCCGCAGTTCGCCCGCAGGAACTCGATGGTTCGTGGCTCGTACACCTCGCCCCGCAGGATCGCCGCCGCCGCCGGCCGGTGCCTGGAGGACAGCGGCACGCAGTAGGCCCCATACCGGTTGTAGCCCACCACGCACTTCAGCGGTCTCAGATCGTCCGTCGCTAACTCGGTTGGTGCAGCCACGATTTTCAGCGCTCCCGGTGAGCCTGCGCTTGCGCGCTGCCTGGGCGAAGCATGCCGAGCTGCCGGCGCCAGCTCGAACCGACGCCGCGGCGCGAGTGACCGTTGCGGACCGCCCGGCCGGCGCGCGGCTCGGCCGGCAGTGCTCCCCATCGCGAATCGCAGCACGACCAGGGGGTGTCCGTGACCGCTGGGTTCGGCTTCATATAAAACAAATTATTTTCATAAGGTTATAAATTAATCCTAGAAGACGTGTAATCCTGGCGCAAGTATCGTACCGGGCCGCTCCGACATTAAGTCCGGGTTAAGGAACGAGACGTAACGTAAGCACCGTGGATCAGGGACGGTGGCTGCGGAGTTAAGCGCCCGAGGCGACGGTAGCAGAGCGAAACGACCACCAACGCTGTCCTCCAGAGAGAATGTTGAGAAGGGTACAGAACAGGCCGGCTTCCCCCGCCGGCCTGTTTGTTTTCCGGCCCTGACAGCCTCGGCAGGCTGCCGCTAGCGTGGCTCTCCCGGCCTGAAATCCAGCACCAGCCGCGAGGCGGGTTTTTCCTCCGCTGTCGTGGTCGCGGTCGCTAGCGTGATGACCAGCATCGTCCCATTCCACTCGAAAGACTCGAGTCGATACCCGTCGAGCGACTTCGGCGGCCCGAGCCGCACGTCATCGCCGTAACCACCGTCGTCGAGTCCGTTCGGGCCGAACCGGTAATTTCCGCAGACATTGGCACCCAGCATGGTCGCTCCCATGGTCCCATCGATGCACTCGTAGGACCTCACCGAGAACCAGCCATCCGCGCTCGCGCTGAAGTCCTCCAGCCGGTGCGTGTGGCGAACGAGCCGCATCGGGCCCATCACGTACTGCGCCGTCCAGCTGCCGCTCGATGTCACCGTCTGCGCGATGGTATCGAGCTCGAAGCGCACGCGGCTCTCGACTTGCAGCCGGATCTCCCGCCGGGCACTGAATTCGGTAACGCCGTGCAGCGACAGCGGAATGACGGCAGGCTGCCCCCCTCCAAGTCCGGCGACGATGGTCAACAGCAGCGGGAAGGCAAGAAACACTCCCATGATACTTGGCTCGGCGTCAGTCGGATGTCCGATCGGAGAGACCTCAACGACAATCACCCGGCGGACTTTGCGCAGGGCCGATCCCATTCGGCTGAATGGATATGTTTCGCGCCGACGCCATAGCCCGGCTGTCGATCCGCAATCGTCGGAAAGTCGAACCGCCGGTCAAAGAAAATCGACGTCGTCGAGGTATGCGAGTAGCAGGGCTTGAAACCGGTCATGTCGACCTGCAACAGGCCTTTCCCCTTCAGCATGGCAGCAGTCGACGGATGCCAGTCGGCGTTGTCGAGAATGATGATGCCACCGCTCGCCAGCCTGCCGACAGCCTGCGCGGCGCAGTCATAACGATATCCCGCCCCGTCCACCACGATGACATCGAAATCACCGCTTACCCGCCCGATCGAGCATGGAAAATCGTCACCCTGCGCGAAAAGCAGCCTGGCGTTTCCCGCCAGCTTCGGCTCGAGCTTCTCGCACCATTGCTGATCGCTTTCGACACTGATGACCTCTCGCGCCCGCCGCATCCAGAACAGCGTCGAGCCGCCGGCGCCGAACTCAAACACCCGCTTGGCGCTGAAATCGAACTGAACCAGGTACTCGATCGCCCCATACGTGTACAGGGGCAGTTCCGCGCCATCGCGATCCACCGCGGAACCGCGCCGCAACGACTCCAGGAATCCGTACTCGTTGCGCAGTATGTTGACGCAGGACGCCAGGAACATCTCGGCGCGCGACATTTCCACGAAGTTGGGGTTGGCCGCAAGGTCGCGGCCTGGGTTGTCGCGCTCGGTGAGAAATCCCCAGTAGAGTTTTTCCGGCTCATTCATTTCGTCATTTCCCCGGCTACGGCTGGACACACAACCTGAGCAGGTTCTCGTAAGCGCTGTTGATAAGCTCGAACTCTTGGGAGCGTCCGCCCGATTTCAACATCTGCTCACGCGCCACAGCGAGCTTGTAGAGAATGTCCCGGTGCTCGTGGCTGGGCACCAGGCTCTGGATCCAGCCGACGGCGACCGTGCGCCAGCCGCGGGTGACCGCGTTGACGCGATGGGTCACGCCGGTCGGATAGACGAAGGCGTCGCCGGCGTTTCCCTTGACGACCTTCTCCGCCCCCTGGACGTTCACCACGAGTTCGCCGCCATCGTATTCCTGCGGGCCGCACAGGAAGATCGTGAACGAGATGTCGGTGCGCACGACCATGTTCGGCAGCGGATGCACGGCCGCGTCGACGTGATCGCCGTAGGTCATGCCGGGACCGTAACGGCTCAAAACAATGGGAGTCAGTTTGCTCGCCATCGTGTAGGCGTGCATCAACGCTGAGGAATTGATCGCCTGCAGCACCAGCCCGGCGGCCTTCGGATAATTCGGGTCGCGCGGGTCCGGCTGCAGGTTGTTCTTGATGAGCTCCCCGGCGGTGCCGCCGGTCTTGTGCCCCGGGAAAAAGGCCATCTGGCCCAGCAACTGGTTGAGCTCCGCCAGCCGGTTACTGTCCAGCAAGCCCTCGATAGTCAGCATCGCCATCTTCTCCGTGCGGCAGTGAATCTGCGCCTGCGCAGTCTTTCACTACCGCGACACCGTGACAACGACCGCGAACGGCCGCTGCCCGCGTGAACGTGCGCGGGTCGCCGGCCACCGCGATTCAGGGCCGCGTGCTGAACAGCCGCTCGTAGTCCGGCAGCGCGACGCCATAGCTGCCTGCCTCGAGCAGGTAGAGACAGCCGCGCGGGTGAAGCTGCCGGTAGACATATTCCAGTTCGCGCGCCAACGAAGCCCGTGTCGCGCCCGGCACGCGGCGCAGCACGCGTTCGCGCAGAGCGCGTATGGAGGTGGCACCGTCCATATGGGCGTAGATCAGTTTCGCAATCGGCGTGCAGGGAATCTCCAGCGCGCCTCCCGGGACCTCGACTCGAATCGAGCGGCCCGGCTCCGGAACCATCGCCGCGGCGATCCGCGCGGCGTCGCGAAGCAGCGGGCCGTAGGAGCGCAGGGCAAGGTCCTCGTCGGCCAGGCTCGCGCCACGGTCCGGCTGCCGGGCAAGAAAGAACTCGTGCATGCGGATGTCGCTCACCATCTGCTCGGCGAGCGCCTGCCGGCGCTCGAGGTCGAAAACCGCGAGCCGTTCCCTCACCCCGCGGTCGCTGGCGTGGGTGAGCGGGTCGTACGCATCCGCGCGCCAGGCAAAGCTCAGCAGGTGCAGCCCGACCGATCCCGCCAGGGCATAGAGTTCCGGCACGTCGAAGCAGCGGTCCTGGCTGTGCAGCAGCAGGTCGTACAGCCCCGCGTCGCCGAAACCCGCGTCCGAGATCTCCGGTTTCCAGGCGTCGAGGTCGCGCATGAAGCTGTTACTGGCCGGCAGGATTTCCAGCAAGCGGCGGGTCCTGCGGATCTTTTCGCCGATATCGAGGCCGTCGGGCAGGTAGCGGCGCAGCAGCGCCTGCATGTCGTAGACGGAGCGGCGGCCGTAGCGGCCGTAGAGCATGAGGAAGATGGCGCCGTCGTCCTTCAGCACCGCATTGAGCGTTGCCAGCCCCGCCTCCGTCGATTCCAGGTGATGGAGGACACCGGAGCACTCGATGTAATCGAATTGGCCGAGGCCGAGCCGCGGCAGCTCCATGATCGAGGCCGTCGCCCAGCGAATGTTGGCGAGCCCGCGGATGCGGGCCCGCTCCTCGGCAGTGCGGCGCGAAGCAGCCGAGATGTCCAGGTAGACGACCTCCGCGTCGTAGTGCCTCAGCTGCTCAGCGAGGAAGATCACCGAGTCGCCCGTGCCGGCACCCGCGACGAGGCAGCGGAAACCCGCCCGGAAGTCCTTCCGGCCGGCGAAGCAGTGGTGATTGATCGCCAGCAGCGACCCGGGCACGTTGTGCACCAGGCGTCGGGTCTCGTCGGCCGGATCGCGGGGCGGATACGGGAGGCTCTCGTACTGCTGCCTCACCTCCGGCAGATACGACCTGTCTGTCATCGATTGAGGCGCCCCCGGCGCCCGGCCTGCCGGAATCCGGCAGGGTTCGTTGTCTCGGATGCGGTCATGGTAGCGAACGCGGTTCGGCTGCGCCGCAACGGGGCGACCCCAGGGGCTAGCGCCAGTTCGGGCCCCGGATCCACGCGACCAGCGAGTAACGCCGGCCGCGCGTGACCGGGGTGACGCGGTGAATCATCCAGCTCGGAAAGATGATCGGCACGCCGGGGGGCTGCGCCACGCGTGCGATGCTGGTGCCCTGGTTGAGCTCGAGCAACCCGCCCTCGTACTCCGACGGATCGTTCAACGGCACCGAGATGCTGATCTTTCGGGTCATGTCGCCCGGCACCGTGTCGGCGTGCCATTCGAAGAAACCCGACTCGTCCGTGTCGTAGCGGGCGAGCTGGATCTTCTCGGGCAGCGGCGCGATGTCGTATTGCAGGAGCTGATTGGCGGTCGTGGCGATCGTCCACGTGATGTCGTACACCCAGCGGTGCGGCTCCGGTTCCAGCCAGCAGACCCGCGTACGGCGGATGTTGGCGAGCGGCTTCTGGCCGAGCTGCGACATCACCTCCGCCGGGGCGCCGTTGCGATCCACGCAGGCGCACAGTTGCCGGAGCTGCTCGTCATCGAAACAGCGCGGCCCGGTCAGGTAGTAGTTGGGGCGACCCCGGGTCACGGCCCGGCCGGCCTCGATGATGGCGTCCGTCGCCCTGATGGCCGCGTCAGTGAATTCCAGTTTCTGCATCGACTCTCCCGCCCGCTTCAGCCGGCCCGCAACCGCCGTTACCACTTCGGATGTGCAACGACGTGACGACTCA
>CAZFWB010000136.1:0-9283 GCA_964522655.1 uncultured Chromatiaceae bacterium
CGCCGCCGGTGGCGGCGTGGTGGCGCGCTCGCTCGGCGGCGTGCGCGTGCCGGCGGAAACCACGGATCCCCTGCGCCGACGCCTGCTCAACGTGGTCGAGGAGATGGCGATCGCCTCGGGCCTCCCGGTGCCCTCGGTGTATGTGCTGGAGCAGGAGGACGGCATCAATGCGTTCGCCGCCGGCCACACGCCGGCGAACGCGGCCATCGCGGTGACCCGCGGCGCGCTCGAGCAGCTCGATCGCGCGGAGCTCCAGGGCGTGATCGGGCACGAGTTCAGCCACGTCCTCAACGGCGACATGCGCCTGAACATACGCCTGATGGGGCTGCTCTTCGGGCTGCTGGTGATCGCGATCGCCGGGCGCACGGTGTCGTGGCACGCGCCGCGGCGCGTGAGCGGACGGCGGGGCGAAGGCGCGGGGCTGCTCGTACTGGCCGGAGTCGCCGTGATGGCGCTCGGCTACATCGGGGTCTTCTTCGGGCGACTGATCCAGGCCGCGGTATCGCGCCAGCGCGAGTTCCTGGCGGACGCCTCGTCGGTGCAGTTCACGCGCGACACGAGCGGGTTGCGCGACGCGCTGGTCAAGATCGGCAGCCTGCGGGGCTCGCGAGTGAGGCATCCCGACGCCGAGGAGGTGGCCCACATGCTGTTCGCGCCGGGGATGACCCGCTGGTTCGCGACCCACCCGCCGCTCGCCGAGCGCATCCGCGCGCTCGACCCGTCATTCGACCCCGCCGAGTTCGGCAACCTGCGCCTGGAGGTGAAACCGCAGCCGCTCGGCGTGGTGCAGGTGGCCGCGCGCGACCGAATGCCGGACTCGTTCGCCGACCCGCAGGTTCTGCGCCGGCAGTACCTGCGTCTCGACCCGCAGTCCGTCCCCGGCAAGGTCGGCAATCCGGGCGCCGCCGAGGTCCGCCGGGCCGGCGCGCTGCGCGAGTCGTTGCAGGCCGGGCAGTGGACCGCGGCCGCCGATTCCGCGCGAGCCGCGGCCCGCCTGCTCGCCCTCGTGCTCGACCCGGCTCCGGCAATCCGTGGCGTGCAGCTGCAGAAGGTGCGCGCGCGTCTAGGCGATGCGATGGCCGCTCAGGCGCGCGAGGAGGCAGGGCACACCGACCGCCTGCAAGCGGCCGAGCGCCTGCCGCTGCTCGCCGGTCTCATCGCGCCGCTGCGGGGCCTCTCGCGCGAGACGCGGCGCACGATTCTCGAGTGCCTGGCCGAGCTCTGCCGCGTCGACGGGGAGATCGCGATTTTCGAGTACGCGCTCAGCACGCTTGCGCGCGTCTATCTCGAGGAAGCGCTCGAACCGCGGCGGCAGGCGCGCGCTGTGACGCTCGCCGGCGCCATTGCCGAGCTGCAGGTCGTGTTCTCGACGCTCGCCGCCCACGGCCACGCCGACGACGCCTCGCGCGAGCACGCCTATATGTCGGGCATCGCCCTGCTGCAGGCCGGCCCCACGCTCCCTCCCTATCGCCCCGCGCCGGGCTGGGCGAACGCGTTCGATCGCGCGCTGCGCTGTCTCGACGGTCTCGCGCCGGTGGAAAAGCGTCGCATGGTGGTGGCGCTCGCCGCGACGATCGTTCACGACGGGCAGGTTACGGTGCAGGAAGGCGAGCTGCTGCGCGCCGTCTGCGCGGTGCTGCATTGCCCGCTGCCGCCGCTGGGAGTCTAGGGGACGTTTCGCCTTTCCGTAAGAAAAAGGGAACGGTCCCCGGCTATTCGAGCGGCGGGTCCTGCGGCTCGATCGTGGTGGCAGCGGGTCGCGCCACTTCGGTATTGAAGATGCTGCGGAAGATGCGCCACTGGCCGTCCACGCGCTTCCAGATGGCCAGGTACTGTCCGCTCTCGACGTCGGCTCCTTGCCTGACGTTCCGCACGCGGTAGGTGCCCTGCTCGACCGCGAGATTGCCACGGCGCAGGCTGAGTGTGCGCGTGGTGTCATAGACGAGTTCCGGGGCGGCGACGTTCCGGCAGAACGCGACGATCGCCGCGGTACCTTCGACCATCGGCTCGTCCTCCGGGATGATCTGCGCGTCCTCGGTGAAGATCTGCCCGCAACGCTCCGGCTCGTTGCGGGTCAGCGCCATCTCGAGCGCCGTTGCGACCTCCTTGGGCAACGGCGTTTCGTCGATGCCCGGCCCGCAACCAGCAGTGAGCGCCAGGGGCAGCATCGCTACCGCGCTTCTGGCGAGTTGCTTCATCGGGCCCGCGCTCGTGCCGCTTGCGAAGCGGTGCTTGCCGTATTCGGCTAGCAGGTTGTTGAAAAAGCTGCTGCGGAGTCCGCTGGCTTCGTTGCGCCCTTCCAAACCGGCAAGTCGCCAGTCGCTTGCGCTGCGGCTTCTGTTGAGGTCTCGGAATCCTCATGTGCTGGCATGTACACTGCGGTTCCTGCGCTCCTTGCGCCTCGCCATCGGACTCCTCGCTACGCTTTTCAACGACCTGCTAGTGGCGCGGCCCCTGGGCCGGACGGCTGAAATGTCCCTGGCCGGCCTGTGCCATCAGATACTCGAAATCCGGGCCGCTCACGCGCACCAGTTCGGTGTGATCGCCGGCCTCGAAAAAGACTTCGTCACAGTCGAGCAGGCATTCCTCGACCAGCACCGGCAACCCGAAGGCCTGCGCTGCCGCCGGCACCGCGCCGCGGTCGCAGTCGCGGAACGACCGGCACAGGCTTTCCTCATCGGCGAGGTGGAAGTTTCGTCCGAGCTGGTGGCGAAGCTCGCTCAGATCGACCCGGTGGGTGGCTGGAATCACCACCACGTAGGGATGAGTTTCATCACTCTGCACCACCACGGCCTTGGCCAGCTTCCCGCCGGGAATCTTCGCCGCTTCCGCCGTCATCGAACTCGACAGCGAGCGCGGGTGGCTGATGAGCTGGTACTGGATGCCGAAGGAGTCGAGGTAATTGCGCAGCGTTATTGATATTGCCATGACTGCACCTCCTGTCCTGGAGGCGGCTCGCCTGACCCGGCCGCGTGACCACTGGGTGCAATTCTAACGCCGCCTCGCTGAGCGGTGGTGCAATGCGCCATGCTGCAGCAAAAGAATAGGGGACATTCCTGATTTCCGTCGAAATCAGGAATGTCCCCTTTTTTCTGCACGCTACGGGCTGCGCGGCGGGCAACCCTCGTGCTTCCATGCGGCGAGGTAGCGCTCCCACTGGTCGTCCACCATCGGGATCGCGCCGGGAGCGAGTTTCTCGAGCAGGTCGCGGTTGCGTTCCGGGTATACCGGCGGGCCGCCCTCCCCGGGCCACTGCCTGGTCGCGTCGATGACGATCTTGCTCGACTTCGGCCGGTCGGGCGAACTCGGGTCGAGCGGCATTCCGTTTACGTCCTTCAGGATCTCGGCCGCCGGGTATGGTTGCCAGCGCGAGCCCACGGTGTGCATGACCTCGGTGCGATCGAGCACGTCGATCTCCTTGTCCACGACGACGACGACCTTGTAAAGGCCGACGATCTGCGCAATGCGCCGTCCGATCTCGAGCGCCTGGCCGGGCCTGCTCTTGTCGATGCTCGCGAACGCCCAGCCAGTGGCCTCCACGGGACCGTGCAGGTCGACGAGACCGGGCAGCATTTTCTTCAGCCGGTACAGGGCGAATGCTTCCATCGGCGCGGTGCAGAAGCCGCGGGTGACGCCGGTGAACTGATTGAGGATCCAGGGATTCTTCCGGTGAGTCACACAGGTGACCCGCATCCAGAAATTCTCGTCCTTCTTCAGCCCCAGGTAGCCGTACATCTCGCCGAAGGGGCCCTCGGGGAGCATCGGTTCCTGCAGCGGCACCTCGCCCTCGATCACCATCTCGGCGTGCGCAGGGATCATGTGGTCGTTGGTCTCCGATTTCACCACCTCCACCGCCTTGCCGCGCAATCCGCCGGCGAGCGCAAGCTCGTCGTCGCGGATGCCCTTGGTGAGCGCCGAGCCGCTGACCATCCACACCATCGGATCCTGGCCGAGCACGATGGAGACTTTCGCGACCTTCTCGCCGCGCTCCTTCTGCGCGTTGAACATCTTCCAGGCGCGCTGGCCGGGCTCGGGATTGACACCGATCACGCGCGGCCCGCGCAGCTGGCAGCGGTAGGTGCCGAAGTTCATGCCGAGCTCGGGGTCGGCGGTGAAGACCGAGCCGGTGTTGATGTAGCGGCCCGCGTCGCCGGGGTTGGACTGGATGAAGGCGAACCTGGTGAGATCGATCTCGTCGCCGCGCAGGACAAATTCCTTCACCGGTGCTTTCTCCCGCGGGATCGTGGCCGGGGCGATCTGCGGCAGCCGGCCGGCGTTGTCCTCGATCAGCTTCGTGAAGTGTGCGATCGCCCGCCGGTAGGTGGCGGGGCCATCGCCCGGCACCGCCTCGAGCCCGAACAGCATCGCCTCGGTATCCCAGTGCCCCTGGTTGTTGATGACCAGCGGGCCTCTCACCCACCTGCCATCGATGCGGACCTCCTCGGCCATCACCGCCGGAGCGCCATACCAACCGAATTGGTCGATCAACCGGTAGGCAAGCGCGGTTGCCTCGTAGGCGTCCTGGTCCAGCCGCGGCAGGCGCATCAGCAGGCCGTTGTCCTCGAGCGCGCGCATCCAGTCGCGGAAGCTGTCGAACGGGAAAACGGCGCGCGCTGCGCCCTGATCGCCGCGCGCTGTGGCTGCCACTCGCAACCAGCGGTCTGCCTGGCCGCCAAGCGCCGGCGTGGCGACCGAGGCGGCCGCAATCCCTGCCGCCGCGGATATCAGCCGGCGGCGGTCGAACGGCGTAGCGGTCTCATCGTCGTGTGACATGATCGTTTTTCCTTGGTGCCGGTACTTCGGATTCGGAAAGTCGTGGGTCTGCCAGCCTTTGATTTCGCGACATCAGACTTTCCGAATCCGAAGTACCGGCACCACTATCCGATGTAGCGGCGCAGGAATTCCAACGTGCGCTTCAGGGCCAGCGAGGCGCTCTCGGCGTGATACTCGGGCCGCTCGTCGCAGTTGAAGCCGTGCCCGGCCTCGTCATAGATGTGAAACACGCCCCGCGGCCTTCCCGCCCGGATCGCCGCCACCGTTTCCGGCGGAATCAGCGGGTCGAGTTTGCCGAAGTGATACATGACCGCGCAGCGCGGCTGCAGCTCCAGCCACGTGGCGGTGTGCCGCCCGTAATAAGACACCGCTGCAGCGATGCCGCATTCGCAGGCGGCGAGATCCGCCAGCGCGCCACCCCAGCAGTAGCCGATGGCCCCGACCTTGCCTGCCTCTCGGACGGCGGCCACCGCGGTGCTGATGTCGCGCACCGTGTTTGCGCGGTCGAGCGACTGCAGGATCTCGCGGCCCGCCTCGAGTTCGTCATAGCCGAGTTCCACACCCGGGCGCACGCGATCGAACAGTGCCGGCGCGATCGCCAGGTAACCATCGGTGGCAAAGGAATCGGCCATGCGGCGGATGTGGTGATTGACGCCGAAGATCTCCTGCAGCACCACCAGGCCGCCGCGCGGTGCGCCGGCCGGACGCGCCAGCCAGGCGTCCAATTCGTGGCTGTCGGCGGCCTTGAGCCGGATTTTTTCTCCCATGCTGACCTCGTTCGATTGGCTGTGCCCCGCCGCAGGATGGCGGCGGAACGGGCCCGTCGCGATCGCCACGGCGCCCTGCGCGTAGCATAGCCCGCTACGGCACGCCCATGTACGCGCAACTCGTCCCCATCATACTGCCGGTCGCGCTCTGCACTGCCGTGGGTTTTGCGTGGGCGCGTCTGCGCCTGCCGATGGACCGCGAGTTCATGACGCGCGTGATCATGAACGTCGGCACGCCCTGCCTGATCCTGCAGGGCATCGACGGGCTTCCGGCCGATGATCAGGGTTTCCTGCAGGTCGTCGCTCTCGCCCTCGCCGTGCACGCCGGTTGTGCGCTGGTCGGGCTCGGCGTGCTGCGCGCCCTGCGGCTGCCCGTGCGCAGCTACCTGCCGCTGCTCGTGTTCGGCAACTCTACCAACATGGGTTTGCCGTTGTGCATGTTCGCCTTCGGCCAGGAGGGGCTCGGGCTCGGCGTGGGTTTCGTGCTGGTCGGCTCGGTCGGGCAGTTCGTGTTCAGCCCGCTCGTCCAGGGACGCGTTTCGCCGTGGCGTACGCTCTCCCGCACCCCGGTGATCTACGCGACGGCCTTCGGGCTCGTGCTGCTGCTCTCCGGGGTGCGCCTGCCGCTGTGGGCGGTCAATACGGTCAGCCTGTTCGGCGGGCTCGCCATTCCGCTGATGCTGCTCGCCCTCGGGCAGACGCTGTCCACGCTCGCGGTCGCCAACCTGCGCGCCGCCACGGGGCTTGCGGCGGGGCGCATGTTGCTCGGGCTGGCGCTGGCCTGGGCACTCGCCGCCGGACTCGGCCTCGAGGGCGCGCTGCGGGGGGTCCTGCTGATCCAGGGCGCCATGCCGGTGGCCGTGTTCTGCTTCCTCTTTGCCGAGCGTTACGAGCGTCACCCGCAGGACGCGGCCGGTGCAATCGTGGTCTCCACCCTGGCCTCGTTCCTCACGCTCCCGGGGCTGCTGTTGCTGGCCTTGAGCGGCTGACGCGTCACCTTTCGCGTGGGCCACCATCGCGCGGCTCAGCTACCGCAGTGCACTATCGAAATTTTCTGGTCTGCTGATACTGAGGTAAACAACATGTAGAACAGAGGGGTAAATAGACACTGTCAAGATACTGCAATCCAAAATAATATCTTGCATCGCAAGATAACGGCCCGCATAATAGGCGCCAGTTCCGGGGCCACCCGAGACCCTTCAAGGGAGAGCAGCCATGACCAGCTACAACGAACAGATTCATAAGTACATGGATTTTCAGCGCGAAGCGTTCGAGCCGTTCCGCGCCTTCGGCGAGGTCGCCGCGCAGACCTTCGAGCGTCTGGCGCGTCAGAACTACGCGGTGCTCGGCGACTGTCTCGAGTTCGCCGTAGACCAGGCCAGGCTTCCCGTCCAGGCCGCCGATTTCAACGACTACGTCGGCAGGCAGATCGCCAACACGCGGGCCTTCGGCGAGAGGCTCGTGAAGCGGACCCAGGAGTACGCCGAGATTGCACGCGTCGCGCAGGACGCCACCGCCAGCGTGGTGAGCGAGAAGCGCGCGCATAAGAAGGCCGCCTGAGGCAGGTCCACCAGCGGCATCTGGCCGCAGCCCGGATTCCCCCCGTTGAGAGCGGCCGCCGTCCGGCGGCCGCTCTTTTTTGGCTTTTCGGTACTCTGCTGGGGACATTCCTGATTTCCACGGAAATCAGGAATGTCCCCATTTCACTGTCTCACGACGCAACGTAGCACCCCGACGTCCCGCTCGGGACTGACGCCATCCGGGGGGTTGCCCCGCGAAGTCGTCATTACGCGGGCGGAAAACGCATTTTTTGCGTTTGCACCAGGAACCGTCCCGTTTAGTTGCGATCGCAAAAAAGCGGTTAGAATTCTCCAAGGCAAAAAAGAGCGGAGACCGCCGCACGCCCAGAACGATCAAGAAATATGCGAACCGGCGGCTCTACGATACCCACGCCAGCAAGCATGTGACGCTCGACGGCATACGCCAGCTGGTGGTCGACGGCGAGGACATCGTTGTGATCGACGACACCACCGGGCAGGACATCACCCGCAGCATTCTGCTGCAGGTGATCGCCGAGCAGGAACAGGGCGGGCGACCGATCTTGAGCGCCGGCATGCTCCGGCACATCATCCGTTTCTACGGCAATCCCATGCAGGAGTTCATGGCGCAGTTCCTCGAGAGCAGCGTCGAGGCCTTCCTCGACCAACAGAAGAGCATGCAGGACCAGTTCCGCGACGTGCTCGCCCGCACACCGATGGCCACCATGCAGAGCATGGCGGCCAAGAACCTCGGCGCCTGGGCGGATATGCAGAAGGCTTTCTTCGAGGCGATGACCGCAAGCCAGGCGAAGAAGTCCTGAGCGGGCCGGTTCGCGCCGGCCCTCAACCGCACCGACCTTCCGACATGAGCCCAGAGCAGAGCGCCGACCAGCCGCCGCCGGATCTCGGCCATTTCACCGCCGAAATGCTGGAACTGGCGCGCCGCAACCAGGAGATCTTCGCCGCTGCGCTCAACGCGCCGGGCGAGGTCATGCGTAAGCTCGACCCGCTGAACGTCGGCGGCACGATGGCCGAGGCGGCGCAGCGCATGCAGTTCGACCCCGCGAAGCTGATGCAGGCGAACCTCGAGTTGTGGCAGCAGCACATGCAGCTCTGGCAGAGCGTTTCGCAGCGCCTCATGGGGCAGGCCGCGCAGCCGGTCGCCACGCCGGAGAAGGACGATCGGCGCTTTCGCGACCCGGAATGGGATGCCAACCCGCTGTTCGATTTCATCAAGCAGTCATATCTCATCACTTCGCGCTGGCTCGTGGCCACGATGGCCGCCGTGCAGGGCCTCGACGAGAGAACCGCCCGGAAGCTCGATTTCTACACCCGGCAGTTTGCCGACGCGTTCGCGCCGAGCAATTTCATCTGGACGAACCCGGAGGTGCTGCGGGCGACGATCTCGAGCCAGGGCGCGAACCTCGCGCGTGGCTTCGAGAACTTCCGCCGGGATCTGGAGAAGGGTAAGGGGCAGTTGCAGATCACCATGACCGATCCCGCCGCCTTCGAGCTCGGCCGCAATATCGCGGTAACCCCCGGCAAGGTGGTGTTCCAGAACGATCTCCTGCAATTGATCCAGTACGCGCCGACGACGAGCGAGGTCTACGAGCGACCGCTGCTGATCGTTCCGCCCTGGATCAACAAGTACTACATCCTCGACCTGACGCCGGAGAAATCCTTCGTGCGCTGGGCAGTGGAGCGCGGTTACACCGTGTTCGTGGTCTCCTGGGTGAACCCCGACACCCGCCTCTCGGCGAAGACGTTCGACGACTACCTGACCGAGGGCGTCCTCGGCGCGGTCGAAGCGGTGACGCGCGCGACCGGCGTGGGGGAGATGAACGCGATCGGCTACTGCATCGGCGGGACGTTGCTGGCCGCTACGCTCGCCTGCATGGCGGCGCGGGGCGACGAGCGCATCCGCTCGGCGACTTTTTTCGCCACGCAGGTGGATTTCTCGGACCCGGGCGACCTGCAGGTCTTCGTCGACGAGCGCCAGCTCGAGAATCTCGACCGCATGATGGAGGACAAGGGCTACCTCGACGGACAGGCGATGTTCACGACCTTCAACATGCTGCGCGCGAACGATCTGTTCTGGTCCTTTTACGTCAACAACTATCTGCTCGGCAAAGACCCCGCGCCGTTCGATCTGCTGTACTGGCACGCGGATGCGACGCGCATGCCGCGCGGCTGTCACATGTACTA
>CAZFWB010000137.1:0-9045 GCA_964522655.1 uncultured Chromatiaceae bacterium
CCGTAGTGGTGATGTCCGCGACCACGGCGGAGATAAAAACGCAGGCCGTGCGCGCGCTCGGCGCCGAGGTGGTACTGCACGGGGCCAGCTACGACGAAGCCTACGAGCACGCGCTGACGATCGCCGCCGCCGAAGGGCTCACCTTCGTCCATCCCTTCGACGACCCGGAGGTGATCGCGGGCCAGGGCACGATCGCGATGGAGCTGTTCCGCCAGCACCGCGAGCCGATCGATGCGGTGTTCGTCCCGATCGGCGGCGGCGGGCTCGCAAGCGGCATCGCGCTCTACACCAAGGCGCTGTATCCGCAGGTGCGCGTGATCGGCGTAGAGCCCGAGGAATCGCCCACCATGCAGCGCGCACTCGCCGCCGGTGCGCCGGTGACGCTCGAGCACGTGGGAATCTTTGCCGATGGTGTCGCCGTCCGGCGTGTCGGCGAGGAGACGTTCCGGATCTGCCGGGAACTCATCGACGACGTCATCCTGGTCACGACCGACGAGATATGCGCGGCAATCCAGGACGTCTTCGAGGATACCCGCAGCATCATGGAACCGGCCGGCGCGCTGGCGGTGGCCGGATTGAAGCGGCGCGTCGCGGACGGGGCCCTGCGTGGCGGCACGCTGGTGGCGATCAACAGCGGCGCCAACCTCAACTTCGACCGTCTGCGGCACATCGCCGAACGCTCGGCCGTCGGCGAGGAACGCGAGGCGCTGCTCGCGGTCGAGATCCAGGAGGTGCCAGGCAGTTTCCTGCGCTTCTGCGAAACGCTCGGCCGGCGCAGCGTCACCTAGTTCAACTACCGTTACGGGGACCCGCGACGCGCCCGGATTTTCGTCGGCGTCGAACTGCGCGCGGGCGCCGCCGAGCGGCGGCAGATCATCGCCGGGCTCACCGGCGCCGGTTACCCGGTGATCGACATGAGCGACGACGAGATGGCGAAGCTGCACGTGCGCCACATGGTCGGCGGCCTCGCGCCAGGTCTGAGCGACGAGCGGCTCTGCCGCTTCGAGTTCCCGGAACGCCCCGGGGCGTTGCTCGATTTCCTGAAGGCGATCGGCACGCGCTGGAACATCAGCCTGTTCCACTACCGCAACCACGGCTCCGACTACGGCCGGGTGCTGGCAGGCGTCCAGGTCGCCGATGCCGAGCTGGGCGATTTCCACGCGCATCTGGCGGAACTCGGATTTCCCTGGTGGGACGAGACCGCCAACCCCGCCTACCGGATGTTCCTGAGCGGCCGCTCCTGATCGCTCAGGGCGGAGGCGCGGGCGTCTCCGCCACGGCCTCGTCGGTTGCCGGCGGAGCCCCCTCGCCGACGCCGGCGGCCGAGCCCGGCTTGCGGAAGCGCAGGGTGAAGCGGTCGCTCTCGCCGATGGCGAGGTACTCGTCCTTGTCCTTGTCGCCGTGACGCAATGTCGGCGGCAGGGCCCAGACGCCGCCGTCGTGGTCCTTCGTGTCCTTCGGGTTCGCGTTCACCTCGGACGCCGCCTCGAGGACGAAGCCCGCCTGTTCGGCCAGGCCGACGGCGTAGTCCTCGCGCACGTAGCCGCTTTTCGCCTTCGGATCCTGCGGCTGGTCAGCCGGCGCACGGTGCTCGACGACCCCAAGCGTCCCACCCGGCTTGAGCACGCGGTACATCGCTGCGAACATCGCCGGCGCCTGGTCGCTCGCCATCCAGTTGTGGATGTTGCGGAAGGTCAGCACCATGTCGACGGACTCCGCCGCCACCATCTCGGTCTTCTCCGGCGGCGCCAGCACGACCACCTCCACCTTGTCGTAGAGATCCGGTCGGGCGGCGAGCTTCTCTTTGTAGGCGCGTACGCTGTTGCGGATGAACTCCGGCCTGGCCTCCGGATCCCAGTGGGCGGCGATGTAACGGCCCCGATCGCGCAGGTACGGGGCGAGGATTTCGGTGTACCAGCCGGTCGCGGGCCAGATTTCTATCACGCTCATGTCGGGGCGGACGCCGAAGAACTCGAGTGTTTCCACCGGGTGGCGTGCGGCGTCGCGCGCCTTGTTCCCGGCGCTGCGGTGCTCGCCCGCGGCGATGGCGGCAAGTGACAGCGAGGCCGGCTGCGCCGGCGCGACAGCAGGCGGCGGAGGAGCTTCGGGAGCCGGGGTGGAGCTGTTACCGCACGCACTGAGAAGCGCGCTGGCGAAACCGATGAATACGACGGAGACGACGCGTCTGGCCATGCTGGAATCCTCCCGGGTCCGGGGCGCTAACGAGCCGAAGCACACGGCCCCGGCCGGGCCACTGTAGCAAAACGGGCGCCGCGGCGCGGGCCCGGCTCAGGAGAGCAGGGAGGAGCGGATGTGGCTTACTTTCGCGGGCTGTGGCCAGCGAAAGAATGCGCGCAACTCGCGCAACATCCCGGGGCCGGGAATGCCCGCCGGGAAGCGGTTTTCGAGGCTGGCGCAGTAGCCGCTGGCGAGACGGCTCGCGTCCTGGTAGCGGCGCAGTGCTTCGGCCGGGAGCGCCGGATCGAAGCCGGGCTCGTCGAACAGGCGCGCGAGCAGCCCGTTGCCGATGTCGCCGCCTGCCTGCCTGCCGAGCAACGCCCGGGCGCTGACGTACTTGTCGATCTCGGCCTGCATCTCGAGCTCGAGGAGCGTAACCGGCTTGTCGCATGCCGCGTTCCACGCCACGTAGTTGAAGTGGCTGACTCCCTCGAGCACGGTGCAGAAATCCTCGAGGTTGCACCGGCACAGGCAACGCAGCGGGTCGAATGCCGCCAGGCGCCCGAGCAGGTCCGGATCGAGGTAGAGCGCCAGCCCGAGCTCGCCGTCGGCCTCCTCGATCAGGAGTTGCTCGGCGGTGTCGCGCGCGTTGGCCGCCGCGGTGACCGGGCGCAGGGCGTCGGCGTCGGTCACGAGGTAATCGCGAACGTCGGCGCGGACTTCTATCCCGTAGAGATGGGCAAGCAGGCTTTGCAGCTCGCGCAGCAGCATACTTCGGACTCAGTGCTGGTAGTCGCTGCGCGCCTGTGCGCTCGGCTCGATGCCCGCCTGCCGCAGCAGCCGCGCCGCGCGCCGGCTGCCGGTGCGCGCCCAGGTCTCGTACAGGCGCAGCACGTCGGAGTCGCCGCCGCGGGCCGACTCGCGCACCTCGTTCAGCACATCTACGAGATCCAGAAACTTGGCCGCGAGCTCGGCGAACACCTCGCCCAGCGCGCGGATTCGCAGCGTGGCATGGCCGCTGGAGGCGAGCATGCGATAGGCGCCCCCGCCCATGTTCACGTAGTAGTCGACGCCGACGGCGCGTTCGCGCAGCGCGTCGGCAAAAAACCCGGCTGTGAACAGCGAGACATCCCCGAGCCGCTGTAACCCGAACAGTCGTTCCTCGGCGCTGCCGGCGGCGACGGCCTCGGCAAGCATCAGCGCAAGTGGCCGGTGACGCGCGCCATTGTCGGCCGGGTCATAGCAGGCGTCGGACCGGGCAAACAGCGTGAGCAGGCTGACCACGTAATGCGAGGTGTCGCGCTCGACGACCACGTGGTTGTGCGCAAGCGCCGCCTCGATGGAGTCGCGGAAGAACTCCTCGAGACTCGGCACCGGGACGAGAGACTCGCGGCGCGACTGAGAGAACCTCTGCACTGACCTACCTCCGATACCCTGCGGAGCCGGACATCAAGCGCCGGATGGCTTCTGAAAGCGGCCATTCCGACAAGTGTCAGTTTGTTTGACTGTAACGAACGCCAATTGTCAGATCTGTGACGGCCATCACAGCGACTCTCTGCTGGCAGTCTCCAGCCGAGAGTGCCAGTTCGACGCCGGAAGACACGCGGCGAAGCGGCAGCCCCCTCAACCGGCCAGCGCGAGCGCGGGCCCCGGCTGCCAGCCGAGTTCAATGACGGCGCAGCCCGCCTGCGAATGTGCCACGCGAAACGCGACGAAGTCTCCGCCGCGCGCGATTGCCACGCCGACGATCACCTGCAACTCCGCGACCGCGCCTTGCGCGCGCGCAACGCCGTCGTGCGTGTCGGCATCGCATTTGACATAGAACGCCTCGCGCCGCGTGGCGCCGCAGAGCAGTCCCTGCGCATGCAGCGCGGCGAGGAAGGAATCGCACTGGGCGCGCACCTCGCGCCACAGCGCGGCCCCGGGCGGCTCGTACGTCGCCCAGCGGGTGTGCCTCGCGATGCTGTCGGCGATGAACAGGAACACGCGCCGCTGACGCAGCCTGTTCCAGGACGTGGACACGCCGCCGGAACGCGCCATCGTCACCAGGCCATTGAGCTCGACGCGACCCGGAGCCGGCCGCGACAACGCGTTGACACCGAGGCGGCTGAGCTGGTGCATCTCCTGCGCATCGAGCTCGAGCGAGGGCCGGCTGCGTCCAAGGGACAACGGCTGCGGACCGGAGCAGGCGAGACCGGCGGCGCACAGGCGACCGGCAATCGCGCCCGCCGCGCTCAGGCCCCCGCTCACGGGTGCATGCGGCGGGCTGTCGAGCGCCGGAAAATAGGTCAGCGCATTGGCGCTCGCGAATCCGCGCTCACGCTGCGCCCTGACCACGTCGTCGACGCTCGACCAGGCGACGGGCGGATCGAGCAGCAGCAGCGCGTGGCGCTCGCGGCAATAACGTTCCGCGGCGAACAGCGCGACCGGGCCAAGCGTGAAACCAGAAGCACCCGGCAACAGGCACACGAAGTCCACCCACGGCACCTGCTCGAGCGCGAACAGCCCGGTGCTTTCGTCTCGCGACCCGAGCAGGTCGTAGTCCGTCGGGATGTTGTCGGCCTCGGCCGCCTCGCCGCCCTGGCTGTAGACGTATCGCAGCGGCTGGCCGCTGTCCGCGCCGAGCGTGCGGCCCGGGCGCTCCGCCGGGAGCGGTTCCACGAGCCGGACCAGGCCCGAGACGGCAAGCGCGTTGCCGATGAATTGCGCATCGGTGGGCCGCACCGAGACAGCCGCGTAACTCTCCTGTTCCTCGACGAGCGGGTGCTCCGGCGAACGGCAGCGGTGGATCACCAGGTTGAAACGATGGCGTTCGCCGGCCGGTACGCCCTCGTAGTCCACGGTGGCGCGCAGATGCTCGAGCGGCCCGGGATTGATCGCCTCGAGGATCAGCTCGCCGGCCGGACCCGGCAGGTGAATGCGGTTACAACGTCGTGCGCGGCACACGCGCACGACGATCGCCATCGACCCGCCGTTTTCGAAGTACTGGTAGAGGAGCAACTCCATCCGGCTCAGGTAGCCGGGCACGCCGAAACGCGCCAGGAACTCCTCCAGGCTGCGCACGGCCACGGGGATGTCTGCCGGACCTCTGGGGGTCGGGCCGATGAAGGCGGTAACGCCTTCCCGCGATATGGGAATCGCCTGACCACGGGGCGGTATCTCGATGACCGAGATTCCGCTGCTCACTGGCTCCACCGCGCAGCGCCTCTCAGGGACGAGCGAGCGCCTCTGCCCCCGCCCCACGCGAACAATAACCTGCCGGTATCTTAGCAGCCCGCAACGCGGCGGGCCCGCCGGCCGGTCGCCAGGAGGAAGAGCGGCGTCATGACGAGCCCGGCGATAAACCCGCCGATGTGGGCGCGGAACGCGACGCCACCGCCGGCCGCCGGATCGAACAGGTCGTATAGGAGTTGCACCGCGAACCAGAACACCAGCACCACCCATGCCGGCAGGCGCACGATGTCCACGACGATGAAGATCGGCACCAGCACGTTGATGTGCGAGCGCGGATGCAGCACGAGGAAAGCGCCGAAGAGTCCGGAAACGGCGCCGCTCGCGCCAACCACCGGCGCGAGCGAGTGCACGTCGAGCAGCGCCTGCGCCATCGCAGCCGCAATCCCGGCGAGCAGGTAAAAAACGATGAAGCCCGGCTGGCCGAAGGCGTCCTCCACGTCATCACCGAAGATCCACAGGCACAGCATGTTGCCGGCGAGGTGCAGCCAGCCCGCGTGCAGGAACTGGTAGGTGATGAGGTTCGCCGCGTAGGGCACCCAGGATAACGCCGGATCCGACGCTTCCCCGGCAAAGAACCACGCCGGCGTGAAACCGAGCGCCCGGGCGGCCAGGCGCCCCCACGGATCCCCGAAGCTCTGCCAGAGAAAGACGAGACAGCAGGTGACGAAAATCGTGCGGCTCGCCACCGGCGCGTTTCGTGTGCGGTTATCGTCGGACAGCGGGATCATCGCGCGGCGGGTAGCGCGCCGGCAGCGGCGTGGCTCATGGACTCAGGGCGACGCGGGTTCGGCGTCGGCCTGGGTGGCCGTCTCGGACCGGCCCGGCCCGTCCTCTTCGAACCACTCGTAGGTCACGGTGTTGGTGACCCGCCGGGCCGCGGCGAGCGTGGCGTCGGGATCCGGGCCCGCAACCATGATCGACTGCGGAAAGCCGCGCTGCTCGCGGGCGATGCGCGCAAGCCGCTCGTAGTCCACCGCTCCTGCCGCGCCCTGCCGGCTGGTCAGGTGCTTCTCGACGTCCTTCAGCAACGCAGCGGTGCGCCGTGTCTTGTCCTCCTCGAGAGCCGGGTGCACCTCGGCAAACAGCTCGCCGCCCGCCATACCGACCAGCACGGGCTGGTTGACGATGTGCACCGGCAACCCGATCGGCACCTGCGGGTACAGCCACTCGATGTGATCAGGGTTCATGCGGATGCAGCCGTGGCTGACACGCATGCCGACGCCGGCCGGCTTGTTGGTCCCGTGGATCAGGTAATCCCCGCGCAGTCCCAGCCGCATGGCGTAGCGACCAAGGGGATTGTCCGGGCCGGGTGGCACCACCGCCGGCAGCGGGTCGCCATTCTCGGCATGCTCCCTGCGGATCGAGGCCGGCACGTGCCACGCAGGGTCCTTCTTCTTCGCCACGACCTTCGTGGTGCCGAGCGGCGTCGCCCAGCCCTCGCGGCCGATGCTGATCGGGAAAGTATGGACGACCGGAGCGGCGCCGGGCTGCGCCTTCGGGAAGTAGAACAGGCGCTTCGACGCCACATTGAGCACCACCCCCTCCCGGGGTGCGTCGGGCAGCACGAACCGGCTCGGCAGCACGATCTCGGTGCCGTCGCCGGGCATCCACGGGTCGACGCCCGGGTTTGCCTCGACCAGCTCGTCGTAACCGAGCGAGTAGGCGAGCGCGATGTCGATGAACGTGTCCTCGGAGCGGGCGCGCATGATCTGCAGCGTGCCGACCACGCTGGCCGTCGGATCGGCCAGCGTGAACCGCGTCGTGTCGAGCGGCGCCTGTTCCACCGGCTGCGGCGGGACCTGCGGTTGAGGTGCTTGCAGCAGGCTGCAGCCGGGCAGAATCGCGGCGAGCAACAGGGGGACAGTCACCTTTTTCGTCATTGCAGACATGCAATCCATTCCGTTGTGGCCCGAAAAAGGTGACTGTCCCCCTGCTGTCCCCGGCTCACGGCTCGCAGCGCGGTATCTTGCCTGCCGCCTGCGCCTCGTTGTAGAACTTCAGAGCCGCGGGAAACTGCGCAATCAGCTCGTCGATGCGATTGTCCGGCGAAGGATGCGTCGAGAGGAATTCCGGCGGCCCGAGCTTGTTCTTCTTTTTCATGTTCTGCCACAGCGGCACGCTCTGGCGCGGGTCGAAACCCGCCGCGGCCATGTAGCGCAGCCCGACGGTGTCGGCCTCGGCCTCCTCGCTGCGACTGAACGGTAGCGACAGGCCGACCTGCGCCGCCATTCCGAGCAGGTCGGCGCCGGCCTGCCCGGTCCCGGTTGCCGCCGCGACGCCGATCACGCCGATCCGCGTGGTCGCCTCCCGGTTGTAACGCTTGAGCGCGTGCTGCTCGGTGACGTGCGCGATTTCATGACCGATCACGGCAGCGAGCTGGTCCTGGTTCTCGGCCACCTTGAACATGCCGGCGAAGATGCCCATGTTGCCACCGGGCAGCGCGAAGGCGTTGACCTCCTCGCTGTCGAAGACCTCGATCTCCCAGTCCTGGACGACGTAGGGCGGCGGCAGTTCCCGGATGATCGCGTTAGCCACGCAATTGACGTAGGCGCGCTGGCGCGCATCGGTGCTGATCGGGATCTGGTTGCGCATCTTCTGGAACTCGGCGTCGCCCTGCGTGTTCATTTCGCTCTCGCTTGCGAGCGGCAGGGAGCAGCCGCCGGCGCAGAGCGCCAGCACGCCGGCGATGACCAACGCGCGCAGTGCAGCGACCGACATGACAATAACCCTCGGCGGTGATTATAGCCGGCCAGAGCCGCCGCGCGCGGGTACCGGGCTCAGGGCAGGATCCGCTCGCGCTGCCGCTGCCCGATCCAGAGTTCCACCTGCTCGGCCCCGGCGCGCACGGCGGCCAGCAGCTTCTCGGGCAGCGTGTGCCTCGCCCGGTAACTCAGGTGGAAGACGTCCGAATCGGCGGTGGCCCGCAGCAGGTAGTCGTCGCTCGAGCCGACCTCGTCGATCAGCTTCAGTTCCAGCGCCCGCGTGCCATACCAGTGCTCGCCGGTCGCCACCCGCTCGATGTCGAGCTGCGGACGGTTGTGGGCCACCATGGTCTTGAACAGGGTATGCACATCCTCAAGCTCCTCCTTGAGCTTCGCGCGGTCCTCGTCGGTGTTGCGGCCGAACATGGTGACGGTACGCTTGTAGCGGCCGGCCGTCACCTGCTCGAAATCCACACCACGGTCGGCGAGCGCGCGGTTGAAGTTCGGGATCTGCGCCAGCACGCCGATGGAGCCGATGACCGCGAACGGCGCGGCGACGATGTGGTTGGCGACGCAGGCCATCATGTAACCGCCGCTCGCCGCGCCCTTGTCCACGATCGCGGTGAGCGCGATGTTGCGCTCGCGCAGCCGCGAGAGCTGCGAGGCCGCCAGCCCGTGCTCGTGCACGGCGCCGCCGAAATTTTCCAGCCGCAGGACCACCTCGTCCTCGGGCCGCGCGACCTCCACGACGGCGCTGATCTCCTCGCGCAGCGAGGCCACCGCGGTGGCGCGCAGGTCGCCCTTGAAGTCGAGCACGAAAACGCGCTTTCTCACCAGTTCGTGCTTTTCGACCGCCTTGTCGCGCGCCTTGCGTTCCTTCTGCTCGCGCTTGTGCTCCTTCTTCCAGTCCGCCTTCGATAGAACCGCCCGG
>CAZFWB010000138.1:0-9005 GCA_964522655.1 uncultured Chromatiaceae bacterium
ACGCCCGAAGAGAAACTGCTGCGAGCCATTTTCGGGGAGAAGGCGTCTGACGTAAAGGACACCTCGTTGCGCGTGCCTCCTGGCATGGACGGCACGGTCATCGACGTGCGCGTATTCACGCGTGATGGTGTCGAGAAGGACAGCCGGGCCCTTGCAATCGAGTCGAGCGAGCTGGAATCGGTCCGCAAAGATCTCGATGATCAACAACGGATCCTTGAGAACGACATTTTCCAGCGCGTCGAGCGCCTGCTTATCGGCAAGCAGGCTGAAGGCGGACCCAACAAGCTGGAGGCCGGCAGCCGCGTCACTCGCGCATACCTTGACGAGGTACAACGCGAGAAATGGTTCGACATCCGGCTCCGCAATGACGAGGCCAACGTCCAGCTCGAGCAGGCGGCGATCCGGCTGCGCGAGCAACGCGATCAATTCGAGCGACGCTTCGAGGAAAAGAAGCGCAAGATCACTGCCGGCGACGACCTGCCGCCCGGTGTCCTGAAGATGGTCAAGGTCTATCTCGCCGTGAAACGCCGTATCCAGCCGGGCGACAAGATGGCGGGCCGGCACGGCAACAAAGGTGTCATATCGACGATCGTGCCGGTGGAAGACATGCCGTACCTGGCGGACGGCACGCCGGTCGACATCGTGCTGAACCCGCTCGGCGTGCCCTCGAGAATGAACGTCGGCCAGGTGCTCGAAACACATCTCGGTTGGGCAGCGAAAGGCCTTGGGTGGCGCATCGGGGAAATGATCGAACTGAACACCGACGTATCCAGGGTTCGGGCTTTTCTCGACGAGATCTACAACCGGACTGGCGGGCAGAAGGCGGATATTCAAAGCCTGTCGGATGCAGAGGTGCTGGAACTTGCCAAAAATCTACGCGGTGGAGTGCCGATGGCGACGCCGGTTTTCGACGGCGCCACGGAGCCAGAGATCAAGCATCTGCTCGAGCTGGCAGGGCTGCCGGTGGCCGGCCAGGCAACCCTGATCGACGGGCGCACCGGGGAGACCTTCGACCGGCCGATCACCGTCGGCTACATGTACATGATGAAGCTCAATCATCTGGTCGACGACAAGATGCACGCGCGCTCGACCGGGCCCTACAGCCTGGTTACACAGCAGCCCCTTGGTGGCAAGGCGCAGTTCGGCGGCCAGCGATTCGGCGAGATGGAGGTCTGGGCGCTCGAGGCGTACGGCGCTTCATATACGCTCCAGGAGATGCTGACCGTCAAGTCTGATGACGTGCAGGGACGTACCAAGATGTACAAGAACATCGTCGATGGCACTCACGAGATGGACGCCGGAATGCCGGAGTCCTTCAACGTGCTGGTCAAAGAGGTGCGCTCGCTGGCCATAAACGTCGAGCTCGAGCAGAACTAGGATCCCACGGACAGGTGCCCCTATGAAGGACTTACTGAAGCTTTTCAAGCAGCAGAGCACAGTCGAAGACTTCGATGCGATTCGCATCGGGCTTGCCTCTCCGGACATGATCCGGTCGTGGTCGTTCGGCGAGGTAAAGAAACCGGAGACCATCAATTACCGGACCTTCAAGCCGGAGCGCGACGGCCTGTTCTGCGCCAAGATTTTCGGGCCTATCAAGGACTACGAGTGTCTTTGCGGCAAATACAAGCGGCTGAAACATCGCGGTGTCGTTTGTGAGAAATGCGGTGTTGAGGTCACGCAGACCAAGGTTCGCCGGGAACGTATGGGCCATATCGAGCTGGCGAGCCCCGTCGCGCACATATGGTTCCTGAAGTCACTCCCGTCGCGAATTGGCCTGATGCTGGATATGACCCTTCGCGAGATTGAGCGAATTCTCTATTTCGAGGCGTTCGTCGTCGTCGAGCCGGGCATGACGCCACTCGAGCGCGGCCAGCTGCTGACGGACGAGCAGTATCTGGAGGCTATCGAGTCTCATGGCGACGAGTTCGATGCCCGCATGGGTGCGGAGGCAATACACAAGATGCTGCGCACGCTGGATTTGCAGAAAGAGGTGGTCAAGGTTCGCGAGGAAATTGATGGCACGACCTCCGAGGCGAAGATCAAGCGGCTTTCCAAGCGTCTTAAGCTAATCGAAGCCTTCCTCGAGTCTGGCAATCATCCCGAATGGATGGTGATGACCGTGCT
Source organism: uncultured Chromatiaceae bacterium (assembly GCA_964522655.1). Lineage (GTDB taxonomy): Bacteria > Pseudomonadota > Gammaproteobacteria > Steroidobacterales > QUBU01. The sequence continues at coordinate 2,125 of CAZFWB010000138.1, forward strand.
CCCGGTGCTGCCGCCGGACCTTCGTCCACTGGTCCCTCTCGACGGCGGCCGGTTCGCGACCTCTGACCTCAACGATCTGTACCGCCGGGTGATCAATCGCAACAACCGGCTCCGCCGCCTGCTGGAGCTGAATGCGCCGGACATCATCGTCAGGAACGAAAAGCGCATGCTGCAGGAAGCGGTGGACGCCCTGCTCGACAATGGACGGCGCGGCCGGGCCATCACCGGCACCAATCGCCGCCCTCTGAAGTCCCTTGCGGACATGATCAAGGGCAAGCAGGGCCGGTTCCGGCAGAACCTGCTCGGCAAGCGAGTCGATTATTCCGGTCGGTCCGTCATCGTAGTCGGGCCCACCCTGAAGCTGCACCAGTGCGGATTGCCGAAGAAGATGGCCCTTGAGCTGTTCAAGCCCTTCATTTTCGCCAAGCTGCAACTGAGAGGCGAGGCGACGACCATCAAGGCGGCCAAACGGCTCGTGGAACGCGAGGGACCGGAAGTCTGGGACATCCTGGAGGACGTGATCCGCGAGCACCCGGTGCTGCTGAACCGGGCGCCGACACTGCATCGCTTGGGGATCCAGGCGTTCGAGCCGGTGCTTATCGAGGGTAAGGCGATCCAGCTCCATCCGCTGGTCTGCACCGCGTTCAACGCGGACTTCGATGGCGACCAGATGGCGGTGCACGTGCCGCTGTCGCTCGAGGCGCAGCTCGAAGCGCGGGCGCTCATGATGTCCACCAACAACATACTCTCGCCCGCCAATGGTGATCCCATCATCGTGCCGTCGCAGGACGTGGTCCTCGGGCTGTACTACATGACGCGCGACCGGGTCAATGCGCGCGGAGAGGGCATGCTGTTTTCAGACGTTCAGGAGGTGCACCGCGCATACGAGAGCCGCCTCGTCGACCTGCATGCGAAGATCCGTGCCCGCATCACTGACAGCGAGATCGGCGAGGACGGTGTCATCAGGCCCCGGACCCGGCTGGTCGAGACCACAGTCGGGAGGGCGTTGCTTTCCGACATCCTGCCCGAGGGCATGAGCTTCGAGCTGATCAACAGAAACATGGACAAGAAGTCCATCTCGGCTTGCATAAACCAGTGCTACCGGCAGGTGGGACTGAAGAAGACAGTCGTGTTCGCCGACCGCCTCATGTATACGGGCTTCTACTACGCAACCCGGGCCGGCATTTCGATCGGTGTCAACGATATGTATGTCCCCGAGGAGAAGAACCGCATCCTCGAATCCGCCGACAAGGAGGTAAAGGAAATTCAGGAACAGTTTGCCGGCGGGCTGGTCACCAATGGGGAGCGCTACAACCGTGTCGTGGATATCTGGTCGCGCACCAATGACCTCGTGGCGAAAGCCATGATGGAGAAACTCGGCAAGGAAGAGGTTGTCACGGCCTTGGGCGAGAAGGCGCATCAGCCGTCTTTCAATTCGATATTCATGATGGCCGACTCCGGTGCGCGTGGTTCCGCGGCCCAGATCCGCCAGCTCGCCGGGATGCGCGGGCTCATGGCGAAGCCCGACGGGTCGATCATCGAGACGCCGATTACGGCAAATTTCCGTGAGGGACTCGACGTCCTGCAGTACTTCATCTCGACTCATGGTGCCCGCAAGGGGCTCGCCGACACGGCCTTGAAGACGGCAAACTCCGGATACCTGACCCGCCGGCTCGTCGATGTGGCCCAGGATCTCGTAGTGACAGAGGTCGACTGCGGCACCCAGGCTGGATTGCTGATGACGCCGCTGGTCGAGGGTGGCGACGTGGTCGAGCCATTGCGCGAACGCGTTCTCGGGCGGGTTCTGGCCGACTCTGTCAGCAAACCCGGTGACGGGGCCCTGCTTTTGGAAGCCGGTACCCTGCTCGACGAGCGCAAAGTGCGACGCCTCGAACAGCACGGCGTCGACCAGGTCAAGGTCCGCTCGCCAATTACATGCGAGACCCGCTATGGTGTCTGCGCCCAGTGCTACGGTCGAGACCTGGCCCGCGGGCATCGCGTGAACATCGGTGAGGCGGTTGGCGTGATTGCGGCGCAGTCGATCGGCGAGCCCGGCACGCAGCTCACCATGCGCACGTTTCATATCGGTGGAGCTGCTTCCCGTGCCGCTGCGGCCAGCAGCGTGGAGGTGAAACGCGATGGCGTTCTCCGCCTGCATAACATCAAGACGGTGAAGCACGAAAAGGGCTATCTCGTTGCCGTGAGCCGGTCCGGAGAGATTGGCATCATGGATGCCCAGGGTCGCGAGCGCGAACGCTACAAGCTGCCTTATGGGGCGACCATTTCGGCCAATGACGGCGAGCAGGTGAAGGCAGGACAGGTCGTTGCGACATGGGACCCGCATACGCACCCTGTAATCGCTGAAGTCTCGGGATTTCTGAAGTTCGAGGACTTCCTCGACGGCGTCAGCGTCACCGAGCAGATGGACGAGATCACCGGACTGTCCAGTATCGTGATCATGGATCCCAAGCAGCGCGGCTTCAGTGGCAAGGAGCTCAGACCCCGTGCGCGGCTCGTGGACTCCAAAAACAAGGAAATCTGCTTCGCCAACACCGAGATTCCGGCGGTATATGCGTTGCCCGCGGGCGCCATCATCAACATGACGGATGGTGCAAAGGTAACGATTGGCGACGTGATCGCGAGAATACCGCAGGAAACCTCGAAGACGCGCGACATCACGGGCGGACTGCCGAGGGTCGCAGACCTCTTCGAGGCGCGTCGGCCGAAAGAGCCGGCCATTCTCGCTGAGCATAGCGGCACCGTAAGCTTCGGCAAGGAGACCAAGGGCAAGCGCCGGCTCGTCATCACGGACGAGAAGGGCGAAAAGCACGAGGAATTGATTCCGAAGTGGCGCCATCTGTCCGTGTTCGAAGGCGAGCAGATTGAGCGCGGCGAGGTAATCGCCGACGGTGAGCCCAACCCGCACGACATCCTCCGGTTGCAGGGAGTGGACAAGCTTGCCGAGTTCCTGGTTCGCGAAATCCAGGACGTGTATCGGCTCCAGGGAGTGAAGATCAACGACAAGCACATCGAGGTCATCATCCGCCAGATGCTGAGGAAGGTTGAGGTGGCAAACCCGGGTGATACGAACCTGCTGCGCGGCGAGCAGATCGAACGCGCACGTGTCGTCGACCTCAATGAAGCCGGTCATCGCGACAACAAGAATCCTGCGGTTGTCGAGCCGCTGCTTCTTGGAATCACCAAGGCCTCGCTCGCCACAGAGTCGTTCATTTCCGCAGCATCGTTCCAGGAGACCACGCGGGTGCTGACCGAGGCCGCAGTCCGCGGCATGAAAGACGATCTGCGTGGACTCAAGGAGAACGTGATCGTCGGGCGCCTGATCCCGGCGGGTACTGGTTACCGATACCATGCCGACAAGCGCCGGACCCGGGAGCAGCAGCTGGCCGAGGAGCTTAAAGGGCTGGAGCAGGTGAGCGCCGAGCCGGTCGCGGAGGCGGCTGAGGCGGCCGAGGCAACGCAGGCGGCGGCGGACGAGTGACGAGGAGGGCTGCCATCCGCCTGGTCTCGGTCGCGGCTTGCTTGACAGGTATTCCGCCCCGCCAATAAAATTTGCGGTCCTCGCCAGAGCGCAACCAGCGCCGCGAGCACCATAGTCGCGCGGGCCTCGGCGCCCGCCAGCCAGGTCAGCCCGGATGCGGGAAGGCATCTTCTGAGATGCGCCGCATGCGGGCTGAAGTTTATTCGCAGCTTTAGATTTTTCGTAACGAGAGTTGCCGCATGGCTACTGTTAACCAGCTTGTTCGCAAGGCGCGTCGACCGAACGCTTACAAGACCAACGTTCCTGCACTCGAGGGCGGCCCCCAAAAGCGTGGCGTGTGCACCCGCGTCTATACGACGACGCCGAAGAAGCCGAATTCGGCGTTGCGAAAAGTGGCCCGTGTCAGGCTGACGAACGGATACGAGGTGACCAGCTACATTGGCGGGGAGGGCCACAACCTGCAGGAGCACTCAGTCGTGCTCATACGGGGTGGTCGCGTGAAGGACCTGCCGGGCGTTCGATACCACACGGTGCGTGGCACGCTCGACTGCTCGGGCGTGACCGATCGCCGCAAGAGTCGTTCCAAGTACGGCGCCAAGCGGCCAAAGCAATAATCTGAATTCGTTTCAATACGGCGGCACGACCATGTCCAGACGAGCTCAGGCCCCGAAACGGGCGATCCTCCCGGATCCCAAGCACGACAGTGAAATGCTGGCGAAATTCATCAATATGGTGATGCGCCGGGGCAAGAAGTCGTCGGCGGAAAGCATCGTGTATGGCGCGATCGAGCGAATTGCGGAGCGTACCGGGCAGGCTGAGCCGCAGGCGCTGGAGACTCTTCAGAAAGCGCTCGACAACGTGAAGCCGATGGTCGAAGTCAAATCTCGCCGTGTCGGCGGCGCGACCTATCAGGTGCCGGTCGAGGTCCGGCCTCAGCGTCGGCAGACGCTCGCCATGCGCTGGGTTATCGACGCCGCGAAGGCCCGGGGCGAGAAATCGATGGCCCAGAGGCTGGCCCACGAGCTGCTCGACGCGGCTGAGAATCGCGGCGCGGCGGTCAAGAAGCGCGAAGACACTCATCGCATGGCGGACGCCAACAAGGCCTTCGCCCACTATCGCTGGTAGGTCGATTCGATCTCGACAGTCGAATCCGCCGCGAAGGATCCTAACTGTGCCACGCACCACTCCCATAGAGCGCTACCGCAATATCGGCATCTCGGCTCATATCGATGCCGGCAAGACGACCACGACTGAGCGCGTGCTCTTCTATACGGGCGTTTCCCACAAAATCGGAGAAGTCCACGACGGCGCGGCCGTGATGGACTGGATGGAGCAGGAGCAGGAGCGCGGCATCACTATCACGTCTGCTGCGACGACCTGTTTCTGGAAGGGCATGGCCCAGCAGTTCCCGGAGCACCGTATCAACATCATCGACACGCCCGGGCACGTCGATTTCACCATCGAGGTGGAACGTTCGCTGCGGGTCCTTGACGGCGGCGTGACGGTTTTTTGCGCGGTCGGCGGCGTAGAGCCGCAGTCCGAGACGGTCTGGCGCCAGGCGAACAAATATGGCGTGCCCCGCATCTGTTTCGTGAACAAGATGGACCGGGCCGGTGCTGACTATTTTCGCGTCATCCGGCAGATCCGCGAGCGCCTCGGAGCTACGCCCATTCCGATCCAGGTGCCGATCGGGGCCGAGGAGAATTTCAAGGGAATCGTCGACCTGGTCCAGATGAAGGCGGTGTACTGGGACGATGAAACGCAGGGCGTACGTTTCGAGCTCAAGGACGTCCCCGCCGATCTGAAGAAGGTCGCGGCGGAATACCGCGAGAAGATGGTCGAGGCGGCCGCCGAAGGTGACGAGACGCTGCTGCATAAATATCTGGATTCAGGTGAGCTCGATGAGGCGGAAATAAAACGCGGCCTGCGCAGCCGTGTGCTCAAGGGCGAAATTGTGCTGGTGACCTGTGGGTCCGCATTCAAGAACAAGGGCGTTCAGGCCGTTCTCGATGCCGTGGTGGAGTTCCTGCCGTCGCCGGCCGACAAACCCCCGGTCAAGGGGACGCTCGAGAACGACGAGGCGGGCGAGCGAGCGGCCACCGACGACGCGCCGTTCTCCGCGCTGGCATTCAAGATCGCAACTGATCCTTTTGTCGGCAACCTGACGTTTTTCCGTGTCTACTCGGGGGTGCTGCAATCGGGCGACAGCGTGTTCAATCCGGTCAAGAACAAGCGCGAGCGCATCGGCCGTCTCCTGCAGATGCACGCCAACGAGCGCGCGGAAATCAAGGAAGTCCGCGCCGGCGACATAGCGGCGGCCGTCGGCCTTAAAGATGTCACCACCGGCGATACGCTGACGGACGAGAAGCGGGTCATTACCCTGGAGAAAATGGAATTCCCGGAGCCGGTCATATCAGTGGCGCTCGAGCCGAAGACCAAGGCTGACCAGGAAAAGATGGGCATGGCGCTGCAGAAGCTCGCCAAGGAAGATCCTTCCTTTCGGGTGCACACCGACGAGGAGTCCGGCCAGACCATCATTTCGGGGATGGGCGAACTTCATCTCGAGATCATCGTCGACCGCATGAAGCGTGAATTCAAGGTGGAGGCCAACGTCGGTCGTCCGCAGGTTGCTTACCGCGAGACAATTCGGTCGGGCGTGGAGCAGGAGGGCCGGTTCGTGCGCCAGTCCGGCGGGCGCGGGCAGTTCGGTCACGTTTTCCTGCGCATCGAGCCCTTGCCCCCGGGCACCGGCTACGAATTCGAGAATGGAATAGTCGGCGGCGTGGTGCCCAAGGAATACATCCCGGCCGTGGATAAGGGCGTCAGGGAACAGATGGGGAACGGCATTCTCGCCGGATACCCGGTTGTGGATGTCAAAGTGACTTTGTTCGACGGCTCATATCACGATGTCGACTCCAGCGAAATGGCATTCAAGATTGCCGGTTCCATGGCTTTCAAGGAGGGTTGCGCGAAGGCGAAGCCCGTCCTTCTCGAGCCCATCATGAAGGTGGAGGTCGTAACTCCCGAGCAGTTCATGGGCGATGTCAACGGCGACCTGAACCGGCGTCGCGGCGTGCTGCAGGGCATGGACGAGTCGCCGTCAGGGCGCATCATTCGCGCCGAGGTGCCGCTTGCTGAGATGTTCGGTTACGCAACCAGCCTGCGTTCGATGACCCAGGGGCGCGCCACGTATTCGATGGAATTCTCGAAGTATATGCAGGTGCCACCCAACGTGGCGGAAGCCGTAATCAAGAAGGATTGACGGGGCACGGCCGCCGCCTGCGGCGGTGGTCTCTCATCGGGGAAAGCGTTACGTCTGGAGATATGGCCGATGTCAAAAGCAAAATTTGAGCGTACGAAGCCGCACGTGAACGTTGGGACG
>CAZFWB010000139.1:0-5488 GCA_964522655.1 uncultured Chromatiaceae bacterium
GATGATCAGCGTGCGCTCGAACTGGCCGGTCTTCGCGGCGTTGATGCGGAAGTACGTGGACAGCTCCATCGGGCAGCGCACGCCCTTCGGCACGTACACGAAAGACCCGTCAGTGAACACCGCGGAGTTCAGCGTCGCGAAGAAATTGTCCCGGTAGGGGACCACGGTGCCGAGATACTGTTCGACGAGCGCCGGATGATGCTGCACGGCTTCGGAAAATGAACAGAAAATAACCCCCGCCGCCGCCAGCTTTTCCTTGAAGGTCGTCGTCACCGAGACGCTGTCGAACACCGCATCCACGGCCACGCCCGCGAGCCGGGCGCGCTCGTGCAGCGGAATACCGAGCTTCTCGTAGGTTTCCAGCAGTTTCGGGTCCACCTCGTCGAGGCTCTTCGGGCCGTCCGCGCGCGGCTTTGGCGCCGAGTAATAGGAAATGGCCTGGTAGTCGATTGGCGGGTGGTGCACCCGGGCCCACGCCGGTTCGCGCATCGTCAGCCAGTGCCGGTAGGACTTCAGCCGCCACTCGAGCAGGAAGGCGGGCTCGTTCTTCTTGCGCGAGATCAGCCGGATGACGTCCTCGTCGAGGCCGGGCGGAACCGTGTCCGACTCGATGTCGGTCACGAAACCATGCCGGTACTTGCGCCCGACGATCTGCTCGATGCTTTCCTGGTTGCTGCTCATGTTCTGCTACCCGTCTCAGCCGCGATCGTGTCGCACCAGCGGACGAGTGATGCCGCGAGTCAGCGCGGCAACCGGTATGTCCCGGGCCGGCCCGCCGAGATCGGCGAGCGTGATGTCGTCCAGCGCGATGCGGATGGACTTGTTGATACGTTGCCAGGCACCGCCGACCGGGCACAGCGATTCGAGTTCACACTGTCCGTCCAGAAGGCTGCATTCGGTGATCGCCACCGGTCCCTCGAGCGCATCGAGAATGTCGGCGGCGCTGATGGATTCCGCCGGACGGCCGAGCGTGTAGCCGCCTTCCGCCCCGCGCACCGAAACGACCAGTCCCGCGCGGGCGAGGAACTTGAGGATCTTCTGCACCGTGGGCAGGGCGACATGCGTGCCGGCGGCGACGTCGCTCGCCGAGCAGACATGCCCGGCGCGTGCCGCCAGATGCACGAGGATCATCGTGCCGTAATCCGTCAGTCGGCTGATTCGCAGCATTGACAGCGCCCGGTTTTCATATGGGACCATGTTAGTCCTGATTGATCGGCCGGGCAAGCCTCAGGGCGCCGGCGACAGCCCCAAGGGTGAATCTGGTATCCTGCCAACCCTCGCCCGGGGGGGCGCCCTCGGACACGCCCGGGCGCAGTTCCGTTTTTCAGGGAGAAGTGCAATGACGGCTCAGGACTTGGCCGCGATCGCTCGCGCCATGGTCGCGCCCGGCAAGGGGATTCTGGCGGCAGACGAGAGTTTTCCGACCATCAAGAAACGCTTCACGGCAATCAACATCGAATCGACCGAGGAAAACCGCCGGACCTACCGGGAAATGCTGTTCACTGCTCCGGGGCTGGGCAAGCACATCGGCGGCGTGATCCTCTTCGACGAGACCCTGCGCCAGTCCAGCCGCGCGGGCGTACCGTTCCCCAGGCTGCTCGCCGAGCAGGGCGTGTTGCCGGGCATAAAGGTCGATGCCGGCGCCAAGCCGCTCGCCGCCTTCCCCGGCGAAACCATCACCGAGGGCCTCGACGGGCTGCGTGACCGGCTGAAGGAGTACGGCGGCCTGGGCGCGAAGTTCGCCAAGTGGCGCGCGGTCATCGACATCTCCGAGACGATTCCGACGCCGTTTGCCATCGAGGCGAATGCCCACGCGCTCGCCCGCTATGCGGCCCTCTGCCAGGAGGCCGGCATCGTCCCCATCGTCGAGCCCGAGGTGCTGATGGACGGCGGCCACACGCTGGAGCGTTGCGAGGAAGTCACCGGCCGCACGCTGGATGCGACTTTCGCGGCGCTGCGCGCCCATCGCGTGGCCCTCACCGGCATGATCCTCAAGCCCAACATGGTGATTTCCGGCAAGAAGTGCCCGAAACGCGCCGGCTTCAGCGAGGTCGCCGCGGCGACGGTGCGCTGCCTGCGCGCGCACGTCCCGGCGGCGGTGCCCGGCATCGCATTTCTCTCCGGTGGCCAGAGTTCCGCCGAGGCGACCGCTCACCTGAGCGCGATGAATGAGATGGGACCTCATCCCTGGCAGCTGTCTTTCTCCTACGGCCGCGCGTTGCAGGAAGAGGCGTTGAAGGCCTGGGGCGGTAAGGACGGGCAGTTCAAAGCGGGCCAGGCGGCATTTGCGCGTCGGGCCGAGCTCAACGGGCTCGCCAGGTCGGGCAAATATCGCGCCGAGATGGAAGCCGCCTGATCGCGGCCCCACGCCGGCCGCAACCCGAACTAGTGCGAGCGTGACCGAGCCCGAGGCCGCAAGGCCCATGATCGAGGTCGACGGCGTGCGGTTTTCCACCGCAGGCCGCGTCATCTTCGACGGCTTGAGTTTGACCGTGCCGCGCGGCCGCATCACCGCGATCATGGGGCCGAGCGGTACCGGGAAGACGACCCTGCTGCGCATGATCACCGGGCAACTGCGCCCGGCCGCCGGCCGTGTGCTGGTGGACGGGCAGAACGTGCCCGAGCTGCGGCGCGCGGAGCTGTTCGCCCTGCGCCGCCGGATGGGCATGTTGTTCCAGAACTCCGCGCTGCTGACCGACTACTCGGTCTTCGATAACGTGGCATTCCCGGTGCGCGAGCACACGAAGCTGCCCGAGCCGCTGATCCGCAACCTGGTGCTGACCAAGCTGCACGCGGTGGGGCTGCGCGGCGCCGCCTACCTGATGCCGGCGCAATTGTCGGGCGGCATGGGCCGGCGGGTGGCGCTGGCGCGCGCGATGGTGCTCGATCCCGACCTGCTCCTGTACGACGAGCCGTTTTCCGGGCTGGACCCGATCTCCATGGGCATGGTGCTGCGGCTGATCAAGGTGAACAACGATGTCCTCGGCGTCACCAGCGTGGTCGTATCGCACGACGTGGACGAGATCAACCAGATCGCCGATTACTGCTACGTGGTCTCCGGCGGCAAGGTCATCGGCGCCGGCACGCCCGATGAGCTCAAAAAGTCGGATTCGAAGCTGGTCCAGCAGTTCATGAGCGGCGCGGCCGACGGCCCGGTGCCGTTCCACTATCCGGCCGCCGACTACCAGGACGAATTGCTCAACGGCGGGAGCGGCCATGGGTAAGGTGAACGCGCTGTTGCGCCGGATCGTGCAGGGTGTGCGCAAGCTCGGTGCGGTCACGCTGTTCTTCCTCGGCATGCTGCAGGCGCTCCCGTATGCGGCCCGCCGGCCGGTGCTGGTGTCACGCCAGGTGCACAACGCGGGCGTCCTTTCGCTGGTAATCATCATGACCTCCGGATTTTTCGTCGGCATGGTGATCGGCCTGCAGGGCTATGACGCATTTTCCAGGCTGCGGCAGGAGGACCTGCTCGGCGCGGGCGCGGCGCTGACCCTGCTCAAGGAACTCGGGCCCGTGGTGACGGCGCTGCTGTTTGCCGGGCGGGCTGGCACGGCGCTCACCGCGGAGATCGGCCTGATGCGGGCAACCGACCAGATCTCCGCGATGGAGGTGATGGCGATCGACCCAATGGGCCGCATCGCCGTGCCGCGCTTCCTCGGCGGGGCGATCTCCGTGCCGCTGTTGACCGCCATCTTCAACAGCGTCGGCATCCTCGGCGCCTGGTTCGTGGGTGTGCAGTTGATGGGCGTGGACAACGGGGCCTTCTGGTCGCAGATGCAGGAATACGTCGAAACCGACGACGTGCGCGAGGGCGTGCTCAAGAGCGCCGTCTTTGGCATCGCGGCAAGCCTCGTGGCGGTGTTCGAAGGCTATACCGCGGAACCCACGGCCGAGGGGGTGGGGCTCGCCACCACGCGCACCGTGGTAATCACCTCGGTGCTGGTACTCATTCTCGATTACATGATCACGGCATTCCTCCTGTAAGGGCTTCGAATAATGGAAAGCACACCGGCTAGGGAACTTGGGGCGGGACTGTTCATACTGCTGGGGTTTGCGGCGTTGTTCTTTCTCGCGACGCAGACCACTAATATAGAGAGCTACATCGACGACAGCGGCTACATCATCACGGCGCGGTTCCAGGACGTGGCCGGCCTGAAGGAACGCGCGCCGGTGTCGATGGCCGGGGTGACCATCGGCAGGGTGGAGGGCATTGCCTTCGACCCGGAGGGACTCGAGGCGGTGGTGACCATGCGCATCGGCGCACAGTTCGACCAGATACCGGACGACTCGGACGCGAGCATCCTCACCTCGGGACTGCTGGGCAGCAAGTACGTGGGTATCGGTCCCGGCGGCTCGGAGACTTACCTGAGCAACGACAGTGAAATCGAATTGACGCAGTCGGCGATCGTGCTGGAGAACATCGTCGGCAAGTTGCTGTTCAAGCTGGGAGTGGAGAGCGATGATGCGCAGGCTGCTGAGTAGCTTCGTCCTCGCTTGTGTCGTGACCACGGCGGCGGCCGAGGAAACCGCGCACCAGGTCGTCGAGCAGACCGTCGATCGGATATCCGCCCAGCTCGACGGCCGCCGCGACGAGCTGGCCGCCAATAAGAAGGAGCTCTACGAGCTCATCAATCGCGAATTGCTGCCGAAGTTCGACGTGGATTACGCCGGCCGGCTGGTGCTTGGAAAGTCGTGGCGGAACGCGACGCCGGCCCAGCGCAAGCGCTTCGTCGATGTATTCTACAACTTCCTGCTGCGCAGCTACGCCACCGCAATCCTCAAGTTCGAGCAGGACGACATCCGCATCCTGCCGCCGAGGACGCCGCCCCGCAACGGACGCACGCTGGTGCACACCGAAATGAAGATGCCGGACGGCACCATGGTGCCGGTCAACTACTCCATGCGCAGCACGCCGGACGGCTGGAAGGCGTACGACGTGCGTATCGAGGGCATCTCCTACGTGCAGAACTACCGTAACCAGTTCAACGCGGAGGTCGCCGCAAAGGGTCTCGACGCGCTGATCGCCCGCCTTGAGAAGGAAACGGCGGATATCGACGCGGGCCTGCGCGAGCCCGACCGGATAGAACCGGCGTCCGGCAAGGGCGGGCGCACGTGACGAAGTCCTTTGAGACGGTGGGCGAGGGTCGCTATCGCGTTTCCGGTGAACTGAGTTTCGAGACCGTGCCCGACGTCTGGCGCCAGAGCCAGTCGGCGCTGGGCGACGTCGCGGAGTCGGTCATCGATCTCGCCGGCGTGACGCAGGCCGACAGCGCGGGTCTCGCGCTGGTGATCGAGTGGCTGCGCTGGGCGCGCAGCAAGGGGAAGCGCCTCAGGTTCGTGGCCGTCCCGGACGGCCTGATGTCGCTCGCGCGCATCAGCGAGGTGGAGGAATTCCTCGACGCGGCGAATTGATGGCGTCCAGCGCTCCTACGCCGCTTCGTTCGCCGCGCCGCTCGCCAGCACCATGTAGGAGCGACTTCAGTCGCGA
>CAZFWB010000139.1:5588-8974 GCA_964522655.1 uncultured Chromatiaceae bacterium
CGCTTCGTTCGCCGCGCCGCTCGCCAGCACCATGTAGGAGCGACTTCAGTCGCGAGACAGACCTCGCGGTGCGCGCGCCCTGTCGCGGCTAAAGCCGCTCCTACAGTTTCTATTCCTCGAGATCCTCGAATTCGTCTTCGGGGAACAGCTCTTCGTCCGGTACGTCGCCGTCGTAGATCTCGTACCTGCGGTTCTGCATGTAGGCGTCGCGTACGAAGAGATAGGGGTCGAACGCCCGGCGCACCTCCTCCTCGGCGCCCAGCAACCGGTAGCGCCGGTGCAGCTGATACCACAGCCACAGCTTCGCCGTAAGGCTGCTGTCGGGGTAGCGGGTGAGCACGGAAGCCTGCGTATCCACCAGGTCCCCCAGCCCGTGCGTCAGGGTATAGGGCCCGAAAATCGGCACCACGAGGTAAGGTCCCTCGGGCACGCCCCACACGGCGAGCGTCTGGCCGAGGTCCTCGTCGTGCGCTTTCAGGCCGATATCCGTCGCGGGGTCAAAAATACCGATCACGCCGATCGTGCTGTTGACGAGGAAACGCGCCAGGTCCGCAGCGCCTTGCCGCGGCTTGCCTTGCAGGAACTGGTTGATGATCGTTATCGGGTAGCGCAGGTTCTCGAAGAAATTGTTGGCGCCGATCCGAAATGCACGGGGCGATGCCTTCTCATAGGCGCGCGCGAGCGGCTCGCCGACGTAGCGGTCGGCGACATCGTTGAACCGGTAGACGGCGCGGTTGATCGGCTCCAGCGGGTCCGGGTTGGGTTCAAGCTCGGCCGCCTGCCGGGAGGCGCAGCCGGCCAGCATCAGCAGGCACGGCAAGGCCGCGAGCGAGGCAGTCGTCCGTCGCAGCATTACGAGCCGCCAGCCTGGGTCGACGGCAGCAGTCGCTTCTCGGCCTGCAGCCGGTTGATCACCTCCTGAATCTCCGCCAGCCGCGAGCTGAATCGCGCCCGCTGTACCGCGTCGAGCCCGGGGATGCTCAGCGCCACCCGCAGCTCGTCTGCCGCGAGCAGCAGGTCACCGCTCATCAGGTGATACTCCGCCATGTAGTAATGGGCGTCGCCGGTGTCGTGTGCGGCGCTCGCCGCGAGCGCGATCAGGCGTACCTGTTCGGGGGTGGGTGGCACGGTGTTCAGCAGGTCGAGCAGCACCCGGTGCGCTTCTTTGGGCCGTCCCTCCTGCATCAGCGCCTCGGCGTAGTGCACCGTGAGCGGCACGTTGCGCGGAAACAGCTGCATGGCGCGCTCATAGGTCCGAAACGCCGCTTCGCGCCGGCCCAGGCCCAGTTGCGCCTGTGCAAAACCGGTATGGAAGGGGATCACGCTGGGGTGGGCTGCCATGAGCGCAGAGAATTCCTTTTCGGCCGCGGTGAAATCACCGCGCTGAAGATACACGAGCGCGGTGCCATAGGCGGTGCCGATATCGCCAACCCGCTCCGGGTCCTGCGCATCGGCCCGGAAGCGATCCAGCGCCGCCTCCGGAGTGCGCGCGCCGAGCACCCGCAACCGGGCCCGGGTGAGGCGGTAGCCGGTCGCGTCGGCAACGTCCTGCCTGGGCAGCTGCGCGGCGCGTTCGCGGGTCTCGGCGATACGGTTGACGGTGACCGGGTGGGTGCGCAGGAACTCAGGCGCCTGGCTCGCCAGCGGCCCGGTCTGGCGGGCCATGGTCTCGAAAAAGCTCGGCATTCCCATCGGATCGAAGCCGGCCGCCGCCAGCAGGCCGACGCCGACGCGGTCGGCCTCGTACTCGTTGGAGCGCGTGAAATTGATCTGCTGCTGGGCCGATGCGCCCTGGGCGGCGACGACCGCCCCCTGGATGGCGTCGCTGGAGCCGGTGGCGGCACCGAGCAGAATCGCGCCGAGCATGGCCGCCATGGTCAGGATGCTGGCGCGCTGGTTCGCGAAAATGGCGCGCGAGATATGCCGCTGGGTGACGTGGGCAATCTCGTGCGCCAGCACCCCGGCCAGTTCGCTCTCATTGGCGGTAGCGAGCAGCAGTCCGGAATGGACGCCGATGTAGCCCCCCGGCAGGGCGAAGGCGTTGATGGCCGGATCCTCGACCAGGAAGAAACGGAATTTCTGGCCGTTGTCGGTCGTGTGCGCGGCGAGCTTCTGGCCGATGTCCTGAATGTATTCCTGGGCTTCCGGGTCCGTGATGACGTGGCCGGTGTCACGCAGGCTCTTATATATGGAGCGGCCGATCTGCTGCTCCTGCTCCCGGGACAGCACCGTGTCGGCGGGGCTGCCTATGTCGGGCAGTTCCTCCTCGGCCGGTACCGCAACCGCCGGGGAGAGCACGATGCTGAGCGTGCACAGCGTGGCAATGACGCGCCGGAACAGCATCGGTTCGCTAACCGTCGCGTGTCACAGGCCCTTTACGGCGGCCAGCACTTCCTCGACGTGTCCGTCCACCTTGACCTTGCGCCACTCGCGCTGCAGGGTGCCCTTTTTGTCGATCAGGAAGGTGCTGCGCTCGACGCCCATGACCTTCTTGCCGTACATGTTTTTTTCCTTGATGACGTCGAAGAGCCTGCACAGCTTCTCGTCACCGTCGGACAGCAGATCGAAGGGAAACTCGTACTTCGCCTTGAATTTTTCGTGCGAGGCGAGCGAGTCGCGCGAGACGCCGAGAACCACTGCGCCGAGCTTGCGGAAGGCGGCGTGATGATCGCGGAAGCCACAGCCCTCGGTCGTGCAGCCGGGGGTGTCGTCCTTCGGATAGAAGTAGAGCACCACGGTCTTGCCCTGCAGCGAGTCGAGACTCACCTCGGCGCCGCCGGTGGCCGTCAGCCTGAAATTCGGCACGGGCTTGCCGACCTGGATCTTGCTCATGAGGATGCCTGCCTGATTGCCTGTGGTCTTGGAGTGCTCAGCGCTGGGCGGGTTCCATGATGGCGTCGAGATTGTGCTCGTCGCAGAAGTCGAGGAACTCTTCCCGCAGCGTAGCCACGTGCACGCTGGCCGGGAGATTGACCGTCATCTGGACCCCGAACATGGGCGCGCCCGTGTGCGGGGCATTGTAGCGCCGCGTGCTCATCTCGGCGATTTCGAGCTCGCGATTGGCGAAGAAGCTCGACAGGCGCAGCACGATGCCTTCCTGGTCGAGCGCAACGACGTCGATGTTGTACGGCGCCGCGGGCTCCAGCACGCGCGGCTCCGTGTCCCGGACGGTGACCGTGAGCCCGGAATCGCGCTGCAGCTGCGTGAGCCGTTCACGCATCTTGTTGACGCTGTGCCAGTTTCCGGCCACCAGCATCAGCACCGCGAAATCCGAGCCGAGCGCGACCATGCGGCTTTCGCGGATGCTGCCGCCGCAGCCGGAAACGGCCTGGCTCAGATCGCGGACGAGACCAGCGCGGTCGGGACCGATCGCGGTGATGGCCAGC
>CAZFWB010000140.1:0-8823 GCA_964522655.1 uncultured Chromatiaceae bacterium
GCCACCCTGAACTCGAGTCCGGCGAGACCGTTCAGGCGCGCGTTGCGGCGCGCCCGCGCGGTCATGGCCGGGTCTGCTTCGAGCCCGAGCACGTAGCCCGCCCGCTGCGCCAGCGGCAGTGAAAAATTACCGACGCCACAGTACAGATCCAGTACCCGCGCCGCCGGATCCGGCTGCAGCAAATCGCAGGCCAGGTCGACCAGCCGGTCGTTGACCGCGGCATTGATCTGAACGAAGTCCACGGGCCCGAAGCTCATCCGGAGCCCCCGCTCCCCGATCGAATACCACAACTCCTGGTCGTCGACTCCCGCGTCGAGTGGCGTGACGCAATCCGGTCCGCCCGACTGCAGCAACACCTGTACCCCGTGCCGGTCCCGAAATCTCCCCAGCGCGTCGAGGTCCCCCACGGTCGGCTGATCGAGCACGCGGAACACGAGCGCAACCGCGTTGTCGCCAACCGCAGCCTCGACCTGCGGGATGCGATCACGCAGCGTCAGGGAGCCGATCAGCGCACCGAGCAGGGCGGGCAAACCGGCGATGCGCGGATGCAGCGTCTCGCAACGACTCATCTCCGCGATCCGCGAGCTGCCCCGCTCCGAGAAACCGACCAGCACCCGAGCTTTTCCCGCAACGTATCGCACCGCCAGTCGCGCCCGGCGCCGGTACGCCCAGGAAGGCCCCGGCACCGTCGCCAGAACGCGAGCCGGCGCGACCCCCCCTATGCGGCGCAGCGTCTCGAGCAGCGCGCGTTCCTTGAGCCGAAGCTGGGCTCCGGCGGAGAGGTGCTGCAGGGCGCAACCGCCGCAACGCCCGAACACTTCGCAGCGCGGTGTCACGCGATCCGTGGAAGGCTCGCTGACTTCGAGCAGTTGCGCCTCGTCGTAGTTGCGCCGCCTGCGCACGCGGCGCAGGCTGACCACTTCGCCACGCAGCGCCCCGGGGATGAACACGCGCTTGCCGCCGATGCTGGCGATGCCCTGGCCGTCAGGAGTGGTGTCGAGAACCTCGGCGGTCTCCGGCAGTTCGTCGCGGAGTCGCTTTACTGCCCTGCGGCCGCTCACGGTGAAGTGTCTGTCGGGCCTGCGTCCCAGGCCTCCAGGAACTCACGCAAATGCGCCTGCCCCGACTCGGCCAGCGTCCGGCGCACGCGCTCGAGCTCGCGGGCGAGCCCGCTGTCGTCGAGATTTCCCCGGATGAACTCGAATCGCAGGTACACGAGGTAGGTGTTCAGCGCGTCGGTCTCGCAGTAGTTGCGGATTGCAGCGATGCCCCCGTCCCGGTAGACGTCCCAGACTTTGCTGCCCTCCATGCCGAGCTTGCCGGGGAAGCCTAGCATCACCGAGATGTCGTTCAACCCCGCCCGGCCGCGATTCTGGTAGCCCGCGATCACGTCCATCAGATCGACATGCCGCCAGTGAAAACGGCTCAGATAGTTGTTGAAGCGAAAATCCCGGTCCTCCTCGCCAACGTCCCAGTACCGACGGGAGGTAACCTTGTGCAGGAGCGCCCGGTAATGGAGCACGGGCAGATCGAAGCCGCCCCCATTCCACGACACGAGTTCCGGCGTGTAACGGTCAATGCCGTCAAAAAACCGCCGCACCAGTTCACGCTCGTCGCTATCCGGCGTGCCCAGACTCCAGACCCTGAGTTCCTCGTGCCGGCGCATCACAACCGAAACGGCGACGATCCGATGCTGGTAGAGCGGGAGGAACTCGCTACCGGTGGCCTGCAGCTGCCGGAAACTCATCGCCTTGGCCACGTCCTCGTCGCCGATCCCGTCGAGCCCGTACAGGCGCCGCCCGAGAGCAACGTCCGGCACGGTCTCGATATCGAACGCCAGCGTGGTCATCGCTTCTGCCCCCGCTCCCTGCGCATCAGCACCGCCACCGCCACGACCAACCCCGCCTCATCGGATAAGCTGAGATGCCCCTCACCGATGCCCAGCTCGTCGCACAGGCGCCGGCCCCGGCCGGAAAATATGATCTCCGGCCTGCCTCGACGGTCCGCCTGCACGCCGGCGTCGCGAAGCCACATGCCGTGTGCGAATCCCGTTCCCATCGCCTTGACGATGGCCTCCTTCGCTGCAAACCGCATCGCGAGAAACCGGACCGCGTCACGCGCGCCGCCGAACATCGCCATTTCCTCCGGCATCAGCAGGCGCTGCACGAAATGCTCTCCGAATCGCTGGTAGGTTTCCTCGATTCGCCGCCGCTCGAGGATGTCGGTACCAATTCCGAAAATCATCGCCCTGTGCCGCGCGCCTCGAGCATCAGCCGCTTCATTTCAGCCACCGCCCTGGCCATGCCGTCGAACAGCGCACGTGCCACGATCGCGTGACCTATGTTGAGTTCGCTGATCTCACCGATCGCCGCCACGGGCTGCACATTGTGATAGTTCAGCCCGTGCCCCGCGTGCACCTCGAGGCCGAGGCGGAGCGCATACGCCGCCGCGCGCCGGACGCGCGTGAGCTCTTCAGCACGCCCGCGTTCGTCGCGCGCGTCGGCATACCGCCCCGTATGCAGCTCCACCACCCGCGCACCTGCCTTCAGGCAGGCATCGATCTGCGGCGTCTCCGGATCGATGAACGGAGCCACGCGTACGCCGGCACGCGACAGGCGGGCAACGGCCTCCCCGACCCGCGACGGATCGCCGGCCACGTCGAGACCGCCCTCGGTGGTGAGTTCCGCCCGGCGCTCCGGAACGAGGCAGGCGTCAGCCGGACGAAGAGTCTCGGCGATCCGCAGTACCGGATCCGCCACGGCCAGCTCGAGGTTCATGCGGGTCTGAAGGGTGCGCGAGAGCACTTCCAGGTCCCGCTCCTGGATATGGCGCCGGTCCTCGCGCAGATGCACCGTGATGCTGTCCGCACCCGACTGCTCGGCAACCCACGCCGCCATCACCGGGTCGGGATAACGGGTGCCACGAGCCTGCCGCAGCGTTGCGATGTGGTCCACGTTGACACCGAGCAGGATTGGCGCGACGAGAGTCATGGTGGACATTGTGACCGAAATGGGGGGCCGCCTGCGACGGCTGTCACGCCGCGGGCCGCGGATTTCCGCCCCTCACTTCACCAGTCGCCCGTCAGCCGATTTCCGATGGTTCCGCGCTGCCGGTCACTGCGTCTGGCCAGGCGTCCCCGGGGTCAGCGGCCGCGTCACCGGATCGCTCAGGATGGCAGCGGCCAGAGTTCCGGCGGCCACCCAGGGTCTCTGGACGGCGGCGGTGCTGCCGTTCCATGATGCAGGACCATCGTGGCAGCCTCGGCCGCCGCGCACACGAGCGCAGAGCACAGCGCCCACCAGCGGATGAAATACAGCACGCTTCTCCTGATAATACCGGGCAATCGGACAGAGCAGTCGGCCCCGGCCGGTGGCCAACGACCGCCAAAGCCGACATCGCCGATCTTGCGCAATCTCTCCCAGTGCCGGTCGTGATGGCACCGAGGGACGAAAAAGACCGTCCCCTGCGCGCCGATATTCGCCGACTCGGCGAACTGCTTGGTGCCACCATTCGGCGCCACGGCGGCCGGAAACTCTACGACACCGAGGAACGGGTGCGCTCGCTCGCCAAGTCCCGGCGAGCTGGCATGGAGCGGCGCCGTGAACTCGAGTTGCAACGACTTCTGGCTCGCCTCGACCTGGATCATACGGTTGGCGTCATACGCGCTTTCGCAGTGTACTTTCAGCTCACGAACATCGCAGAGCAGCATCATCGAATTCGGCGTCGTCGCTTCTACGCACTCCAGACGCCGGACCGTCCGCAGCAGGGGTCTCTCGGGGAATGCTTCGACAGGCTGAGGCGCCGCCGGATGAAGCCCCGAGTGCTGCGGAAGCTGATCACGGAACTCGCCATTTGCCCGGTGATGACCGCCCATCCGACTGAGGCGACTCGCCGAAGTCTGCTGGAGAAGCACCGCCGGATCGCCGAATTGCTTTCCGAATTCGATCGTCCGGACCTTCCGCGCCCCGTCCAGCACGGGCTTGCCCGTGATCTGCGACGGGAAATAGAGTCGATCTGGCTCACCGACGAACTGCGGGGATCGCGGCCCGGCGTGCTCGACGAGGTCGCCTACACGCTTTTTCACTTCGACACGGTGCTGTTCGACGCCGCGGCTGATTTCCTCGGCGAACTGCACCAGGCGGCGGCCCAGGTTCCTGGCCTGCGGCTGCCGCCGACGGTGGCACCGCTGCGATTCGGCTCGTGGGTCGGCGGAGACCGCGACGGCAACCCGCTGGTGACACCCGAGGTTACGCTGGAAACCCTCAGGCGCCATCGCCACCTCGTGCTGACCAAGTATCTTGGCTGCGCGGACGATCTCGGCAGCCGCCTCAGTGAATCGGCCAGGTTCTGTCCGCCATCGCGCAGCCTGCGACGAGGGCTCGCAAGCGATGCGAGGCGTTTCCCGGGCATTCTGAGCCGAACCGACGCCCGGCTCGCGGAGGAACCGTACCGGCTCAAGCTGCGCGTGATCCGCGCCCGCCTACAGGCGACCCGCGAGGGCGCTGCGGCCGCCTACGCTGCGCCGGAGGAGTTCCTCGACGATCTGGCGGAGATCGAACGCAGCCTGCGCGACAACCATGCTCCTTCGGCAGACCTGGTGCTGCGCCTGATGCGCCAGGCGGCCACTTTCGGCTTTCATCTCGCGCATCTCGATCTGCGCCAGGAAAGCGCCCGCCATGGCGACGCGCTGGCGGAAATCACGAGAGCACTCTCGCCGGGAAGGGACTACGGCAGGATGAGTGAGGCGCAGAAGATGCGCTGGCTCTCATCGGAACTGCGATTCGCGCGCTCCCTCGTTCGGCCGGAGATGCGGCTTAGCGAGCCCACCACGCAGACGCTGGAAACATTCGGGGTGGCGCGCAAGGCCCTCGATGAAATCAGCGAGCTGTCTATCGGCAGTTACGTCATCAGCATGGCTCACGATGTCAGCGACGTGCTCGAAGTGCTCGTGCTTTCCAGGGAAGCCGGCCTGTATAAGCCGCCGGCGCCCGGCCGGCAGGTGGTGGCGCGCCTGCCCGTGGCACCGCTGTTCGAGACCATTGCGGACCTGCGCCGTTCGCCGTCGGTCCTGGAGACGCTGCTTGCGGACCGCGATTACGCACCGGTGGTGCGCAGACAGGGCCGCGTCCAGGAAGTCATGATCGGGTATTCGGACAGCAGCAAGGATGGCGGCATCCTGACCTCCAGCTGGGAGCTATACAAGGCGCAGGAGGCCCTGTGGCAGGTAGCGCGCAGACACGGGATCAGTCTGCGTCTCTTTCACGGCCGTGGCGGAACGGTCGGCCGCGGTGGTGGCCCGAGTCACAAGGCGATCCTGGCGCAACCCCCGCGTACCGTCGACGGGCGCATCAAGATAACTGAACAGGGCGAGGTGATCTCCTCGAAGTATGGCCTGCCGGAGATCGCCCTGCGCAGCATGGAGCTGGCCACCTCCGCGGTCATCGAAGCAAGTCTTCCCACACGCTACGGGCACGATGAGATTCCCGCTCGCTGGCGCGACGCAATGGAGTGGCTTTCGCAATCCGCCTTCGCCGCTTATCGACAAATGGTGCACGACACGCCCGGCTTCGTCGATTACTTCATTCAGGCGACACCGGCCGAGGAGCTGCAACGGTTGCACATCGGGTCGCGGCCGGCGCGACGAGGCGCGGCGCGCGGCATCTCCGACCTGCGCGCCATCCCGTGGGTGTTCGCGTGGACCCAGAGCCGTCATCTCCTGCCTGGGTGGCTCGGGGTGGGAACGGCGCTGGGAAAGTTTTCACGGGCGGGACCGCGCCAGCTCGCCCTGCTGCGCGAGATGAATCGCCGCTGGCCGTTCTTCGCGAGCACGCTGTCGAACATCGAAATGGCGCTTGCCAAGGCCGACCTGCAGATTGCCCGGCAGTACGCGCAACGGCTCGCCGACACCCGGCACCGGGGCATCTATCAACACCTGGAACGTGAATACCTGCAGACCTGCCGGATGCTGCTGCGGATCACCGGACAACGTGAACTGCTGAAGGACACGCCCGTGCTCAAACGTTCCATTGAGGTGCGAAACCCATACGTGGATCCGATGAGTTACCTGCAGGTGGAACTCCTGCGCCGCTTCCGCCGGAAAGCGCACGGACGCTCGCAACGCGACGCTACCCTGTACGCCATTCTGCTGACGATCAACGGCATTGCAGCCGGTCTGCGCAATACCGGCTGAGCTGCGCCATGCGGGACGACTCGCCGCACCTCACCCCGCCGGTCTTTGGGCTGAACTGAACAACGGCTACCAGCGGCATCAGGCAACCTGCGGAAGCGGCCACATGAAACTCATCGAGATCATTGCGGACACGGGTAGCGCCGATACCGTCTCGGCGATCGGCGACAAATACCAGTGCCGGGACTTCCGGCTTGGCGAGCCCGACGAGAACGGCATGCAACCCATGCGCATACTCGTCGGTGATGACAAGGCCCAGGCGGTGCTCGACAACCTGCAACACCTGATTGCCGCCCAGCCGCACGCACGCATCATCATGCTGCCGGTGGAAGTCTGCCTGCCGGAGCCGCCGCAGCAGGAGCGCACGCTGGAGGATTCCGCCACGGTGGTCCGGGAGCAGCTCTACGCGTCGATCGCGAGAAACGCGCAACTCGACGCCAACTTCCTGATTCTCGTACTGCTGTCCACCGTCGTCGCCGCGATCGGCCTGGTCGAAAACAGCGTCGCAGTTGTCATAGGCGCAATGGTGCTCGCGCCGCTTCTCGGGCCGAATCTCGCGCTAGGCCTCGGCACCGTACTCGGCGACCTGCGACTGATCCGTAAATCGCTGCTGACCATGCTCGCCGGCATAGGCCTCGCCGTGGCCCTCTCGGCATTGCTTGCCGTCGCGTGGCCGTTCGAGGACACGAGCCCGGAATTGCTCGCGCGCAGTCGGGTCAATATCGCCTCAGTAGCGCTGGCACTCGCCTCGGGCGCCGCGGCTGCCCTCTCCGTAACCACCGGACTGCCGAGCGTGCTCGTCGGTGTGATGGTCGCCGTCGCGTTGCTGCCTCCCGCGGCCACGCTCGGCATCATGCTTGGTCACGGCCACCCGGGTCTCGCAATGGCTGCCGGCCTGCTGCTCGCGGTCAATGTCGTCTGCGTCAATCTCGCCTGCAAGGTGGTTTTTCTTGCCAAAGGGATCGGCCCCCGCGCCTGGGGCGACAAGGCGGATGCGCGACGCCGGACCCTGCTGTCGATCCTGTTCTGGATTATCAGCCTCGCCCTGCTGATGCTGGCCATAGTGGGTCGGGACGCGCTCTGAGCAATGTTCCGCGCGTGCCCGGCACGCGCGCGGCGTAAACGCTCAGCGGCGCATGGCGGCGAAGACCTCGCGCGTGCGCAGTGGCCGACCGCCGAGGTGGTGATGAAGCACCGCGCGCAGCAGGCGCCGCGCGGCAGACAGGCAATCCCGGTCGGTGAATACGCCCTCGCCGATCGCAAGCAGCTCGGCACCGGAGAATGTCAGTTCCATCGGCGTGCCGGCCGTAGCGGGCACGGGCCCGCGCTCGACCACGTAAGTATACGAGCGGGCGGGCTGCAGGCGCTCGCCGCTGCTGGCATCGTGGTCGAGATTGAGCCCATAGCCCGCTTCCGCGAGCAGGCGCAATTCGAAACGGCGCAGGGCTGCCTCGGGCGCCGGCGCGGTTGCAAGCGCTTCGAGCGTCTGCACGTACGAGTCGAAGAGCTGCGGATGAGGGTCCGCGCGCTGCAGGAAACGCAGCAGCAGTTCGTTCAGGTAGAAGCCGGCCATCAGGGCGCCGCCGCTCAGTGACGCAGCCCTGCCGTCCGATTCCGCCGCCCGCAGCGCCATCAGTCCGCCCCCCCGTCCCGACCATGACAAGGAGAGAGGCTGAAAAGGCTGCAGGATCGCCCGCAGCCCGGACCTGGGTCGGCGCACTCCGCGTGCCAGCAGACTTACC
Source organism: uncultured Chromatiaceae bacterium (assembly GCA_964522655.1). Lineage (GTDB taxonomy): Bacteria > Pseudomonadota > Gammaproteobacteria > Steroidobacterales > QUBU01. Next base: position 7,930 of record CAZFWB010000140.1, read on the forward strand.
CGGCCATGCTGGCGCGTCAGCACCTCCAGCAGCTCACTCGTTTCCCGCCAGCGGCGTGCATGCAGCACGAAGCCACTGGCAAGATCCACGCGCTCGATGAAGTTCATGCCTCGGACTCGTAACCGAGTTGCCGCAGCGCCCGAGCGTCATCGGCCCAGTTACGACGCACCCGGACATGCGTCTGCAGAAAGACCTTGCGACCCAGAAGACGCTCGAGGTCCATGCGCGCAGCCCGGCCTATGGCCTTCAGCGTCTGGCCTCCGCGCCCAACCACGATCGGTCTCTGTGAGGGCTTTGAAACGAATATGTGCGCATCGATCTTCACGAGACTCTCGCTCTCCTCGACCGCACCGATCTCCACTGCGAGCCCGTAGGGAACCTCCCGTTCCAGTGCGCTCATGAGCTTCTCACGCAGCACTTCCGCGATGCGAAAGTCGCGACCCCTGTCGGTTGCCAGGTCGTCCGGATAATAGCGCTCGCCCTCCGGCAGGAGGCTCACAATGACCTCGATCAGGCGGTCGAGGTTCTCGCCGCTCCCGGCGGATACCGGAATGATTGCGGCAAACTCCCGCCGCGTACGGCTTTCGTCCAGCAATGGCAGGAGTTTTCCACGGTGACTGACCAGGTCGATCTTGTTCACCACCAGCAAAACAGGTTTCGTCACTTCGCCGAGTCGCTTCAGGACATGCTCGTCGCCCCCGCACCAGCCTTGGGCCTCTATCACGAACAATACGACATCGGCATCGGCGAGCGCGCCTGCGGCCGCGCGATTCATCACGCGGTTGATGAGCTTCCGTGCGTTGGCATGAAGGCCCGGGGTGTCAACGAAGACGATATGGCTTTCCGGCCGGTTGCGAATGCCCATGACGCGATGCCGCGTCGTTTGCGGCTTGG
>CAZFWB010000141.1:0-8803 GCA_964522655.1 uncultured Chromatiaceae bacterium
CGGCAGGGTCATCAGGGTCAGCACCAGGCCACCCACCAGCGGCGCCGAGCGCGGCAGGCCGATGAAATTGATGAACACGGCGAGGCCCAGCAGCCCGAAGACGATGGAGGGCACCGCCGCGAGATTGTTGATGTTGACCTCGATGAGATCCACCCAGCGATTGCGCGGCGCGAACTCCTCGAGGTAGATCGCGGCGGCGACACCCAGCGGAAACGACAGCAGCAGCGTCACCAGCAGCATGAAAAACGAGCCCTTGGTCGCGCCCCAGATGCCGGCGAGTTCGGGTTCGCGCGAGTCTCCGGCGGTGAAAAACGTGCGGTTGAACTGCAGCTCGATTCGGCCGCCGGCCATCAGCCGGTCCACCCAGCCGAGCTGCTGCTCGCTCAGGCGTCCGCCTTCCTCCGCGCCTCGTCCGACGTGGCCTTTGACCAGCATGTCGAGTTCATCGTCCGCGAGCAGCCAGAGAGTGCGGCGTTGCCCGAGAAGCTCCGGCGAGCCGACGACCAGGTCGCGCAACTCATACGCCGCAGCCGAGCTGACGAGTGCCGCCAGCTCACGACGCGCACGGCGCTCGGTCACCTGCGGGAAAAGCCCGGCCAGCGAGGCCCTGATCAGCGCCTGGTAGTCGGCCGCAGCCAGCGAGTCGCTGTCCGCCTGTCCCGATGGAGCGAGCACCGTCTCGTCGAAGAAAATCTCCAGTCGCACATGGGTCTGGCGGAACGCCGTGTACCCATTCCCGACAATGGTTACGAGCAGGAACCCGAGGAACAGCATTCCGAACACGACCGAGCACAGACCGTACCACTGGAAGCGCCGCTCGCGGGCATATCGGCGGCGCAGGCCCGCCTGGACCTTCTCCCGGCTGGCGGAATGAACTCGCGCCGACCGGGTGTCCGACAGGCGGGGGTCGTCGTTCACTCGTATTGCTCCCGGTACCGGCGCACCACCTGCAACGCGATGACGTTCAGCGCCAGCGTCACCACGAAGAGCACGAGCCCGAGCGCAAACGCCGCCAGCGTCTTCGGGCTGTCGAATTCCTGGTCACCGATCAGCAGGGTCACGATCTGCACCGTAACAGTCGTCACCGCTTCCAACGGATTGGCAGTCAGGTTCGCCGACAACCCCGCCGCCATGACCACGATCATGGTCTCGCCGATCGCGCGCGACACCGCCAGCAGCAGCGCACCCACGATCCCGGGCAGTGCCGCCGGGAACACCACCCGCTTGATGGTCTCGGAGGTCGTCGCGCCAAGAGCCAGGGAACCGTCGCGCATGGCCTGCGGCACGGCGTTGATCACGTCATCCGACAGCGACGACACGAAAGGGATGATCATGACCCCCATGACGAGACCGGCGCCGAGCGCGCTTTCCGACGCGACGCTCAACCCGAGCGCTTCGCCCGCGTGGCGCAGCAGCGGAGCCATGGTCAGCGCCGCAAAGTAGCCGTAGACGACCGTGGGGATGCCGGCCAGCACCTCCAGCGCCGGCTTGACTACGGCACGCAGGCGCGGCGCTGCGTACTCGGACAGGTAAATTGCGATCATCAGGCCGACCGGCGCGGCCACGATCATGGCGATGCCGGATATCAGCAGCGTACCCGCGAACAGCGGCACCGCGCCGAACGAGCCCGACGATCCGACCTGGTCGGCCCGGATTGCCGTCTGGGGGCTCCATTCGAGCCCGAACAGGAAGTCGAAAACCGAGACCTGTGCGAAAAACCGATAGGCCTCGAACGCCACCGAGAGGAGAATTCCGACCGTCGTGAAGATCGCGAGCGTCGACGCCGCGATCAGCGCCCCTTTCAGCAGGGCCTCGACCTGATTGCGCGCCCGTAGCTGGGGCTGAATCGTGCGGTAGGCGGCCAGGCCGCCGGCGAGACTCAGCGCGATCGCCAGCATGGAAAGCATCCAGCGCGACGACTCCCGCAGTTCCACCAGCAGATCGGCGGCCCCTTGCAGCTCGGACTGTCTCTGGTCGAACAGCTCCTGGCCGGCCGCGATGCTGCGCACATCGTTGAGAACGAGGCCGAGTTCCGGACCCGTCGCGGTGTCATAGGGCGGCGGCAGCGCGGCCGCGACGCGCTCCATGATCAGGCCGTCGCTGAAGGCCAGCCAGACGGCAAGCACCACGAGAGCCGGAATCGCGGTCCAGATGGCGGCACGATAACCGTAATAGTCCGGCAGGGAATGCAGCCGGCGGAGGCTCCGGTGGCCGCCGGCGAGGACGACGGCCCGGCGACGCCCAAAAAGGAACGCCGCTATCAGCAGCGCGGCGAGAATGATGAGCAGCGTGGGCATCCGCATGGCCGGGTCATCTCATCTTCTTGTGTGAGCGGAAAGCCGAACCCGGACGACGGCCGAACCATGCCGGCCGTCGTCCGGGAGCATTGGTATTTTCCCGGGCGCCGCCACGCCCGGCAAAAGCCTCTATTTCACCGCACCCATCAGCTGCATGCCGGAGGCGGTCTTCTGGACGGCGGCCAGTTCGGCGGCAGGCAATGGAATCAGACCCTTATCGGCGAGATACCCGTCCGCTCCCATCGCCCTGGCACTGGCGAACTCCTGGACGTACTCCTTCAGGCCCGGGATAGCGCCCACATGCGCCTTCTTCACGTAGAAGTAGAGCGGTCGCGAGACCGGATATTGCCCCCCGGAGATGGCCTCGAAAGTCGGGGCCTGACCGTCGACCATCGAGCCCTGGACGGAGTCCTCGTTCTGCTCGAGGAAGCTGTAGCCAAACACCCCGACCGCGTTCGGGTTGGTCTTCAGCTTCTGCACGATGAGATTGTCGTTCTCACCGGCTTCTATGAAGCGGCCGTCCTCGCGAATGGTGTGGCATATCGACTTGAACTTCGCCTCGTCCTTGTCCTTGATGGCCGCGATCCATGGGAAAGCTTTGCAGCCGCCCTCCATCGCAAGCTCCACGAAGGCGTCGCGCGTGCCCGAGGTCGGCGGCGGACCGAGCACCTCGATGGTGGCGGCCGGCAGCGATGCATCCACGTCTTTCCAGGTCTTGTACGGGTTCGATACGAGCGTCGCGCCGCCCTTCGGGTCAGGCACCTGCTTCGCCAGGGCGAGGAACACCGCCTTGCGGGTCAGCGACAGACGCGGTGCCGCCACCGAGTTCGCCAGCACGATCCCGTCGTAGCCGATCTTGACCTCGACGATGTCCTTGACGCCGTTCTTCGCGCATTCGGCGACTTCGCTCGCCTTGATGCGCCGCGAGCTGTTGGCGATGTCCGGGTGCTGCACACCGACACCCGCGCAGAACAGCTTGATGCCGCCACCCGAGCCCGTGGATTCGATCTTCGGCGTCTTGAACTTGCTGGCCCGGCCGAACTGCTCCGCCACCACCGTGGCGAAGGGATAAACCGTGGAGGAACCGACGATATTGATGTAGTCGCGCGCCGCCTGGCTCCAGGCGGACGCCGCGACGAGCGCAGTGACGACGGCGCCGGCGATGACAACCGTGTTCCGTGTTGAATTATCCACAATGACCTCCGCAATGGGGTTGCCTGGAAACGGGCGAAGTCTAGGAGGCCAGTGTTACGGATTTATTTCAGACCCCGTCAGCCCACACCCATCTCGTGTTTCACGGTCTCGATGCCAACGTGCCGGATATCGCGCCCGTGCACCAGGTAAACGACGTATTCGGAGATGTTCTTGGCGTGGTCGCCGATGCGCTCCAGCGCCCGCGCGGCCCAGGTGATGTCGAGAAACCGCCGGATGGTCCGCGGATCCTCCATCATCAGGCTGATGCATTGCCGCGTGATCATGTCGTACTGCTCGTCGACGAGCTTGTCCTCCTCCACCACGCCGAGGGCATCCTCGGCGTCCATGCGCGAGAACGCGTCGAGCGTCCCGCGGACCATTTCCTGCACGTGCTCGGCCAGCATCTCGAGCTCGTGGTACTCCTCGTGCCGGCGTCGCTCCGTCGCCATGTGGGCGGCGAGCATCGCGATCTTGCGGGCCTCGTCCCCGATACGCTCGAGATCGGTGATGGTCTTGATGACCGTGATGATGAGCCGCAGGTCGCCGGCGGTGGGGCTGCGGGTGGCGAGGATCCGGGTGCACTCCTCGTCGATGGCAACCTCCATCTGATTGATCTTGTAGTCCTCCGCCGCGATGCGCAGGCCGAGTTCGCTGTCGCCTGAAACCAGCGACTGGACCGCCACGTCCAGATGCTGCTCGACGAGTCCGCCCATGCGCAGGACCTCGCTGCGAAGGTGCTCCAGCTCCTCATTGAAGCGGCGCGAAATGTGATGGCTGAATTTCTCGGTTTCCATGACTCACCTCGCTCGAGCGCAGGCTCGTGGAGTTGCAATGTTTTCAGGATAAGGCAAGCCGGTGCCGCGGGAAATGACAGATGAAGGTGCTGCCCTCCCCCAGCCGGCTGCGGATCTCCAGATCCGCGTCGTGGCGTCGCAGCGCGTACTTGACGATCGCCAGCCCCAGTCCGGTGCCGCCTTTCTGCCGGGCACGGCCGCGATCGGTGCGGAAGAAGCGTTCCGTGATCCGCGGGATCTCCTCCTCGGCAATGCCGATACCGGTGTCGGTCACCGCGAGATGCCCGCCTTTTTCGTCCACGCTCCACTCAATGCGGATAGAACCTTCCACCGGCGTGTAACGCACGGCGTTGGAGACCAGGTTCGACACGACGGAGTGGATCTCGTGCTCCTCGCCGAGCACCCGCGCCGTGCTGCGGATGTCGACCTCCACCCGCTGGGGGTGTTGCGGCATCGCCAGTGCTTCCTTGCGCGCGGTGTGCACCAGGGCCGCCATGTCCACCGCATGCTCGAGCGAACAGGGCAGGGCCGATTCCAGCCGGGACAGCTCCAGCAGGTCGTCCAGCAATTGTCCCATGCGCTTCGCCTGGGTGCGCATGTCGGCGAGCGGCTGGCGCCAAATCGCTGGGGCTGTCTCGTCATCCGCGAGCGTTTCGAGATAGCCGCTGATCACGGTGAGCGGCGTGCGCAGCTCGTGCGAGGCGTTGGCGACGAAATCGCGCCGCGTGCGCTCGAGACGCACAGTGGCCGTGATGTCGCGAATCAGCAGGAGGCGCTGATTCGGACCGTACGGGATCATCAGGCAACTGATCCATGTGTCGTGGCCTGACGGCGCCGGCAGCTCGATGGACTTGCTGTAGTCGCCGCCCTGCAGGTAAGCGACGAAATCCGGATGCCGCAGGAGATTCTCGATCCGTTGGCCGCGATCGCCGGCGCGCCTCAAACCCAGCAAGCGCTGGGCAGCGGTGTTGTAGGTGATGATCTCGTGCTTCTCGTCGAGCAGCACGCCACCGTCGGGAAAGGCACTCGCCGAGGCGCGGATCTCGCGCACCAGCTGCCGCCAGCGGCGGCGGCGGCGCTTCGACTTTTCCCGCAGATACTCGATCCGGGCAAACACCGGCGGCCACGGACCGACACCGTCGGGAATGACGTCGATATTGCCGGTCTGCAACCAGCGATCGAGCCGATAGAGGTTGTACAGATGCCACGCCAGCGCACCGAAGGCCGCCAACAGCGCTCCGAGCAGGACCTGGCCGTATACCCACCCGATCAGCCCCCCGCCCGCCACCAGCCCGGCCAGTCGCAACAGCGAAGCCGTCCAGGCACTGGGCATGGCTTTGGTTCCCGCGGCCTGTCTAGCGGGTCGAGAGGCGGTAACCCGCGCCCCTGACGGTCTGTACGTAACCGTCGGCATGCAACGGCTCGAGGGCCTGACGCAGCCTGCGCACGTGGACGTCCACGGTCCGCTCCTCTACGTACACATTGCGTCCCCAGACCTGATCGAGCAGCTGGCCGCGGCTGAACACGCGATCCTGGTTCTCCATGAGGAACTTGAGCAGCCGGTACTCCGTCGGTCCGAGCGTCGCCTCGGTATCGTCGACCCAGACGCGGTGCCCGGCGGGATCCAGCCGCAGGCGCCCCGCCTCGAGCACCTGGTCCTCGGTAGGCGACGCCCGCCGCAGCAGCGCATTGATCCGGGCCAGCAGTTCGCGGGCCGAGAACGGCTTGGTGATGTAATCGTCGGCGCCGCCTTCCAGCCCCGTGACCTTGTCGCGTTCTTCCGCACGGGCGGTCAGCATGATGATCGGCAGCTCACGGCTCGCTTCATCCCGTCGCAGCGCGCGGGTCAGCTCCAGCCCGCTCGAATCGGGGAGCATCCAGTCCACCAGCACCAGATCCGGCCGGCCATCGGCGATGCGCGAGCGCGCGGAGGAGCAGTCCTCGGCCTCGTCGACCTCGAAGCCGGCACGCGCGAGGTTGAAGGCGATCATCTGGCGTATCGGCGCCTCGTCCTCGACGATCAGGACTTTCCGTGGAGCCATAAACTGAGGGTTCGCCGCCATGGCGACGGATTACAGCAGGCTTTTATTACAAACCCGTTACGGACGCAACGGTAAGTGACGAGAAACACGACTTAAATTGGCGGTCTCGCAATGTCGCGGATCGGGCCTGGGGCAGCGGCGCACGAGCCTCAACCCCAACGGTAACCAAAGCCACGAACCGTCTGCAGCAGCCCGTCGCAACCGTGTGGCGCCAGCGCGGCCCGCAGCCGGCGGACGTGCACGTCCACGGTCCGCTCGCCGATACCCTTGCGCCGCTGCCAGACCCTTGCCAGCAGCTCCTTTCTGCTCAGCACGCGTCCGCGGTTCTCCATGAAATGGGCGAGCAGCCGGAATTCCGCCGGCGCGAGCTCGATCTCCACACCGCCGGCCTTGACCCTGTGGGTCATGCGGTCCAGCGTGAGCGCGCCGATCTTGAGCACGTCGCCGCCGGGGGCCAGCGGTCTGCGCAGCGCCGCGTTGACGCGCGCCACCAGTTCCTGCGGGGAGGCGCTCTTGGCAACGCAGTCATCGATGCCGCTCTCGGGGGCGAGCGCGACGTCCTGCGCCTGCACCTGCGCCCCGATAACGAGAATGCGCGCACCCGAACCGTGCGGATTGCGGCGCAACCGCTGCGCGAGGTCGAGCGCGGAAGCGTCGGTAAGGCGCCAGCCGGTGATGACCGCATCGAAATGCGCGTCCTGCAGCATCGCCATGGCGGCAGCCGCATCAGCGGCGCAGACCGCCTCGTGCCCCGCGTCGCGCAGGTGCCGGCTGATGCTGGAGCACTCCTCCGTGCTGCTGTCGACGACCAGAAGTCTCGCCACGATGTCGCCCTGTGTCCTGCGGCGCGCCATCGTAGGCAGAGGCAGGTTGCCGGCGGATTACGCGATTATTTCAGTCGTGTTACGCGGTGGCAGCCGTCGACGCCCGCGATTGCGTCCGGTCTGGCGCCGTTCGCAGCTCAGGCGCGGGAGGTGATATTGACGACGTTGGCGCTGGTCGCCATCCGCCGCCCGAAGATCAGCGGGCCCGCAGCGAGCGCTTCGCCTGCGTAGGCAGCCTTGGCGGACCTGACGGTGTTGCGCATCGAGCGCAGGTGAACGTCGACGTTCAGCTCGTCCGCCTGCCGACGCAGCAGCTCGTCGAGAATCACCAGGTCGTGGAAGTGCCCGAGACTGTCCGCCAGCGCGCCCAGCTTGGGACCTCTGGTTGCCGACCAACGTGGCAGCATGTGCTGCATCAGGCGGGTCTGGTGGTAGGCGTATTTGACCTCTTTCCGCCACGCATGGAAGTCTGCCTCCGCCCGGGTGCGCGCAACCAGATCGAATGCCGCGACACATCGCTCCATGCCCACCTCGGCACCACGCTTCAGGTGCTTGCGTCGCAACTGCTCGAGCGGCAGGTTGCGAAAGCGCTTGCCGGCCTGGCCGAGCGCGTCGCAGGCCTCGGCGATCCGTCCGGCGAGATCGTGAATGCCGCAGTCCCGTTCCCGCGCTGCCCGCTGCTCGAGGCCCTTGCGCAGCATCCGCAGGGAATCCTGCGCGAGCGGGCCCGAGACACGCTCCTCGAGCAGACCCAGCGCGTCGATGACTGCCTCGCTGTCGCGCGCATAAGCGAGCTTGCGGCCAAGATCACGGTAGAAGATGTTCTCGACCTTGTAGACGTAGCGGACACCGGGCCGCAACAGTCGCAGCAGCGCGCGAATGCGCTTGAACGCCTGCCGCGCCTGGTGAACATTGTCGCGTGGGTTCTGTTTCCAGTCGGCGAGCAAGGCCAGGGCGCGCCGATTCTGCTCGATGAGGATGCGGCGGACTTCCGCATCCACGGGTTCTTTCCGCCTGATGAGATACGCCATCGCCGTTGCTGGTTGGTGTTGTAACGGTCGGGGACAACGAGCCGGGTGCTCCACCGGCCGCGCTCGTTGCCGTCTGATCGGCTTGTTATTATGCGCGCCCCTGCGGCCGGGGCAACCGCGGCCGATCTGCCCCGGTGAGCCGGATGACACCCCCATGCCGAAGAGCAACCTTCGCGGCCTGAGCCGCCTGTCCGCGGCAACGCGCTTTTCCGCCGCGGGATTTCGCGCCGCGTGGCGCTACGAAGCAGCACTCCGGCAGGAGATTGCTCTGACCGTCGCGCTGGCGCCGTTCGCCCTGTGGTTGGGGCAATCGATGTTGCAGCGCACGATGCTGCGCGTCGAGGGATGAATTGTCGGCCACATCCGTCGTCCCGAGATCGTCCGGCACGGAGCGATTGATTACCTGAACTGCGGCGACTGGGTGGAGCATTGCACGGCACTCGGCGAACATGCCGATGGACGCATCGAACTGCTCGACTGGCCCGCCCGGCAGGCCGCCCGTGTGCCAGCCGCCCGGCGCGCGCTGCCACGAGCCGCCTGATCGGCACCGGTCGGCGCGGCAGCGTCTGGGAGCGACTCCCGCTGGCTGCTTCAGCCCGCCACACGCTGCGCCGGCCACAG
>CAZFWB010000142.1:0-8647 GCA_964522655.1 uncultured Chromatiaceae bacterium
TTTCGCGGGCCCCTTGTTCGCGTTCCTCGACGGCACGCTGCTCGAGGTTCTGCGCTGGCCCTCGCTCGGGTGGCTGGCGCTGAAGATCGGGTTTTTTCTGTTCTGTTTCCTGTGGCTGAGAGCCACTTTCCCCAGGTACCGCTATGACCAGATCATGCGGCTCGGCTGGAAGGTGCTGATCCCCGTGACCCTCGTCTGGATCATGGTGGAGGGCGTCATGGTGGTGACCAAAATCGGGCCGTGGAGCGCGACGACGTGAGCACGCTTACATCCGTAATCAAGACTTTCTCGCTCTGGGAGCTGCTGCGAGGGCTGCGGGTCACGCTGCGGCATCTGTTCGTCAAAAAGGTCACGGTTCAGTACCCGGAGGAAAAGACCCCGCAATCGGCGCGCTTCCGGGGACTTCACGCGCTGCGGCGATATCCCAACGGCGAGGAGCGGTGCATCGCCTGCAAGCTCTGCCAGGCCGTGTGCCCTGCGGCTGCGATCACCATCGAGTCCGACGTCGCGCCGGACGGAACCCGGCGGACCACCCGCTACGACATCGACCTCTTCAAATGCATTTATTGCGGATTCTGCGAGGAGGCCTGCCCCGTCGACGCCATCGTCGAGACGCGGATCTTCGAGTACCACATGGAGAAGCGCGGCGAAAACATCATGACCAAGGAAAAGCTGCTCGCGATCGGCGACCGCTGCGAAGCGATGATCGCGGCCGACAGACTGACCGACTCCCGTTATCGGTAACCCTCGGCATCCGGCGGTAATTCACGGTGACACTGGTGATCTTCTATCTTCTCGCAGCCGTGCTGGTCGGTGCGGCGCTCGGTGTCATCACCGCCCGCAACCCGGTGTACGCGGCCCTGTTCCTCGTCCTGAGTTTCGTCACCAGCGCGGTGCTATGGCTGCTCGTCGAGGCTGAGTTTCTCGCGATAGTCCTCGTCCTGGTGTATGTCGGCGCGGTGATGGTGCTGTTCCTGTTCGTCGTGATGATGCTCGACGTGAACGTGGCCGCGATGCGCGAGGGCTTCGCGCGCTACGCCCCATGGGCCGCGATATTCGCCGGGATCGTCGTCTTCGAGCTGGTGAGCGTGTTCTGGCTGAAGGGCTCGGGCCTGCCGGTGAGCCGTCAGCTCGTGCCGCAACCGGTGGGACACAGCAATACCCGCGAGATCGGCGTGGAGCTGTTCACGAAGTACATCTTCGAGTTCGAACTGGCCGCATTCATCCTGCTGCTCGCCATCGTCGCGGCGATCATCCTGACACTGCGGCAGCGGCCGGGCCTGAGAAAGCAGGATGTCGCCGCGCAGGTAGCCACGAGGCGGGCCGACCGAGTGCGTCTCGTCAAGGTTCAGGCGGAGCGGGAGTGATGCTGACGCTGACCCACTACCTGACGCTCTCGGCGGTGCTGTTTGCGATCAGCGTCGCCGGCATATTCCTTAATCGAAAGAACGTGATTCTGCTGTTGATGTGCGTCGAGCTGTTGCTGCTCGCGGTCAATTTCAATTTCATCGCCCTGTCCAGATTTCTCGGCGACGCGACCGGGCAGATATTTGTCTTTTTCATCCTGACCGTTGCCGCCGCAGAGTCCGCCATCGGACTGGCGATCCTGGTGGTGCTGTTCAGGACCAGGCGCAGCATCAACGTCCAGGAACTCGACGTGCTGCGGGGCTGACGCGTGAGCAATCTCTATATCGCTATCGTTCTCGCGCCCTTGCTGGCCGCCATCGTGGCGGGCGTAGGCGGACGTCTGATCGGACGGGCAGGCGCTCACACCGTCACCATTCTGGCGGTGGCCGCCTCGTTCGTGATGTCCGTGATGGTGCTCAGGGAGCAGCTGGCTCCTGGCAGCATGCCGGTCAACGAGAGCGTGTACACCTGGCTCGTGACCGACGGCGTGCGGATGGAGGTCGGCTTCCTGGTCGACCGGCTGACCGCGCTGATGATGGTGGTGGTGACGTTCGTGTCGTTGATGGTGCACATCTACACCATCGGCTACATGCACGACGACCCGGGTTACCAGAGGTTTTTCAGCTACATCTCGTTGTTCACGTTCGCGATGCTGATGCTCGTGATGTCGAATAATTTTCTGCAGCTTTTCTTCGGCTGGGAGGCCGTCGGCGTCGTCTCCTATCTTCTCATCGGCTTCTGGTACACGCGGCCGACGGCGATCGTCGCCAATATGAAGGCGTTCATCGTCAACCGCGTCGGCGACTTCGGGTTCCTGCTCGGCATCGCGACCCTGCTGGCGTACACGGGCAGCCTGGATTACGCGCAGGTGTTCAGCGAGGCCCGGGCCCTGCAGGCACAGACGATCGAGGTGATCCCGGGCGAGGCCTGGTCGGTGGTGACGCTGGCATGCATCCTGCTGTTCGTGGGGGCCATGGGCAAGTCGGCGCAGATGCCCCTGCATGTCTGGCTGCCGGACTCGATGGAAGGCCCGACGCCGATTTCGGCGCTGATCCACGCGGCGACGATGGTGACTGCCGGCGTGTTCATGGTGGCGCGCATGTCGCCGCTTTTTGAGTACTCCGACGTTGCCTTGAGCGTCGTGTTGGTGATCGGCGCGACGACGGCGCTCCTGACCGGGCTGCTGGGGATCGTTCAGAACGACATCAAACGCGTCGTGGCCTATTCCACGCTCTCGCAGCTCGGCTACATGACCACCGCTCTCGGCGCGTCGGCGTATGCCGCCGGCATCTTCCACCTGATGACCCACGCCTTCTTCAAGGCATTGCTGTTCCTGGCTGCAGGATCGGTCATCGTGGCCCTTCACCACGAGCAGGACATACGCCGCATGGGAGGGTTGCGCCGCTACATGCCGGTGACCTACTGGACGAGCCTGATCGGTTCGCTGGCGCTGATCGGTTTTCCCGGGTTTGCGGGGTTTTTCTCCAAAGATGCCCTGATCGAAGCGGTGGGCCTCTCGACCCTGGCAGGGTCGGATTACGCCTACGCCTGTCTGGTCGCCGGGGTATTCATTACCGCGCTGTATTCCTTCCGGATGTTCTTTCTCGTGTTCCACGGCAAGGAGCGTCTCGACGAGGACGCCCGGCATCACCTGCACGAATCACCGTGGGTGATTACCGTGCCGCTGATCGCGCTCGCCGTGCCGTCGCTGCTCATCGGCTGGCTTACGGTCGGGGACGTGCTGTTCGGGGGGTATTTCGGGCCCGCGATCTACGTGGCCGGGCGCCACGACGTGCTCGCGGAACTGGGCGCGGAGTTTCATGGTGCCGGGGGGTTCCTTCTGCACGGCCTGACGGGCCTGCCCGTGCTGTTGTCACTCGCGGGCGTGGCCGCCGCCTGGTACCTGTACCTTAAGCAACCGGCCTTGCCCGAGACGATCAGGCAGCGGCTGTCGCCCCTCTATACCCTGCTCGTCAACAAGTACTACTTCGATGAGGTCAACGAGAAGGTCATCGCGCGCTGCAGCCGTGGACTGGGCCAGATTCTGTGGCGGGCAGGCGACGTGGTGATCATCGACGGTGCGGCGGTGAACGGCTCGGCGCGGCTGGTCGGGTGGTTCTCCTCCGTGGTCCGGCACATTCAGAGCGGATACCTGTACCACTATGCGTTCGCGATGATCATCGGATTGTCGGCGCTGCTGGGCTGGATCCTGGTCGCCTCCTGAGAGCCGGCGCGAAGGAAAGCGGAGAGTGGCAATACTCAGCGCATCGATCTGGTTGCCGATCGCGGGCGGGCTGCTCGTGCTCGCTGCCGGAAACGGCAACAAGGAGGGCGGGGGGCTGCGGCTCGACCGCTGGCTGGCGCTGGCAACCTCCGTGGCGACGTTCGTGATCAGCCTGCCCTTGTACACCGGGTTCGATCGCACGACCTGGCAGATGCAGTTCGTCGAGCGGCTGCCGTGGATCGAGGCGTTCCGCGTCGAGTACTTCCTCGGCGTCGATGGGTTCTCGATGCCGTTGATCCTGCTGACCACATTCCTGACCCCGCTGGTCGTCATCGCCGGCTGGGAAACCGTCAAGGTGCGCCCGGCGCAGTACTTCGCCTCGTTCCTCATCCTCGAGGGCCTGATGATCGGCGTATTTGCCGCGCTCGATGCGCTGCTCTTCTACGTGTTCTGGGAGGCGATGCTGGTCCCGATGTTCATCATCATCGGGGTGTGGGGCGGGGAGCGCAGGGTCTATGCGACCGTGAAGTTCTTCCTGTATACCTTCCTCGGCTCGGTCTTCATGCTGGTCGCGCTGATCTACCTGTACCTGCAGTCGGGAAGTTACAGCATCCTCGACTTCCATGCCCTGCCGCTGGGCAAGACCGAGCAGCTGCTGATCTTTCTGGCGTTTCTTTTCGCCTTCGCGGTCAAGGTGCCCATGTGGCCGGTTCACACGTGGCTGCCGGATGCGCACGTCGAGGCGCCTACGGGCGGGTCGGTCATCCTGGCCGCGGTGCTGCTGAAGATGGGCGGTTATGGCTTCGTGCGCTTCAGCCTGCCGATCACTCCGGACGCGGCCGGATCGCTCGCTATGCTGATGATCGTCCTGTCCCTGGTGGCCGTCGTTTACATCGCGCTAGTGGCTCTCGTCCAGCAGGACATGAAGAAGCTCATAGCCTATTCGTCGATCGCGCACATGGGGTTCGTGACGCTGGGCTTTTTCCTCGCCTGGGGCATCGTCGCGCGGACCGGGGATCTTCCCGGCATCGCGATGGGCATCACCGGCGGCATGGTACAGATGATCTCGCACGGATTCGTATCCGGCGCGCTGTTCCTTTGCGTGGGCGTGATGTACGACAGGCTGCACAGCCGGCAGATCTCAGACTACGGCGGTGTCGTCAACACGATGCCGCGATTCGCCGCTTTCATGGTGCTGTTCGCGCTGGCCACTGCGGGATTGCCGGGCACCTCTGGTTTCGTCGGCGAGTTCCTGGTCGTGCTGGCGAGCTTCCAGGCTGATGTGTGGTATGCGTTCATCGCCGCGACGATTCTCGTCATCGGCGCCGCCTACACGCTGTGGCTGGTCAAGCGGGTCATATTCGGGCCGGTCGCCAACGAGGGCGTCGCGGGGCTCCGCGACCTCAATCCGCGCGAGTTCCTGGTGCTCGGCGTGGTGGCGGCCGCCGTGCTCGGGCTGGGCCTCTGGCCGGCGCCGCTGGTCGACGTGATGTCCGCCTCGATCGACAACCTGGCCAGCCACATCACGCAGTCGAAGCTATGAACACGGACCTGGCCGGTTTTGTCGCTGCCGCCCTGCCGGAGATCGTCGTCGGCGTGGGAATATGCGTCGTGCTGCTGGCAGGGCTTTTCACCGGAGAGCGCTTTCGGGAGATCCCGTACCTGCTTGCAATGGCGACGTTGCTGGCGGCCGCCGCCGCGGTCGAAGGAACGGCATGGAACCAGTCGCTGCGGACGCCCGGTGGGGCGTTCCTGATGGACCCCATCGCGCGCGTCCTGAAGCTGTTCGTCCTGGCGGTGGTTGGCGCGGTGTTCGTCTACGCGCGGTCGTTTCTGCACGCCCGTCGTCTCCCCGGGGGCGACTTCTACCTGCTCGGCCTGTTCGCGTTGCTTGGCATCATGGTGATGGCTTCGGCTGCGAGTTTTCTCACCATGTACCTCGGCCTGGAGACCCTAGCCCTGGCGCTCTACGCGATGGTGGCGAGCGAGCGTGATGCGCCGCTCGGCGCGGAAGCCGCGATGAAGTACTTCGTGCTGGGCGCCATCGGGTCCGGGTGTTTCCTCTACGGGATATCGCTCGTGTACGCGGTCACCGGGGCCATCGGCTTCACCGCCGTGTCCGAGGCGCTGGGCGTGCCCGGTGCGGGTAGCCAGGTCGGCATCCTGGTCGGGCTCGTGTTCATCCTGGTGGGCGTCGTGTTCAAGTTCGGCGCGGTCCCGTTCCACATGTGGCTGCCCGACGTCTACCAGGGCGCACCCGCCAGCGTGACGATGTTCGTCGCGACCGCGCCCAAGATCGGGGCATTTGCGCTGGCGCTGCGGGTGCTCGTCGAGGCGCTGGGGTACCTGGCCTCGGACTGGCAGAACATGCTCGCGGTCATCGCGGTGCTGTCGCTGGCGCTCGGCAATCTCGTGGCCATCGTACAGACCAACTTCAAGAGAATGCTGGCGTATTCGACCATCGCCCATGTCGGGTTCATCCTGCTCGGGCTGCTGGCTGGCGGCAGCGACGGCGTCGAGGCGGCGCTGTTCTATACGTTCATCTACGTCATCATGACGGCCGGCGCCTTCGGCGTCGTGATACTCCTGACGAGTGATGGCCTTGAGGCCAGTGAGCTCGACGACCTGCGCGGCCTGAACAGGCGCAGCCCGTGGTTTGCCGCCATGATGCTGCTCATCATGGTCAGCATGATCGGGGTGCCGCCGCTGGCCGGTTTCTATGCAAAGTGGTGGGTGCTGTCGGCTCTGCTCGATGCAGGGCACGTCTGGCTGGCCCTTGCGGGCGTGTTTTTCTCGGTCATCGGGGCGTTCTATTACCTGCGCGTCATCCGCCTGATGTATTTCGAGGAGGGTGAGGCGAAGTCGGCGCTGCAGCCGGGGCTTGACCTGCGGGTGCTCCTTACCGCAAACGGGCTGGTCGTGCTGGCCCTGGGGGTTTTCCCGGGCAGCCTGATGGAGCTTTGCGCCAGGGCGATCAGCTGACAGCAGGCGGATGGGGCACCGCGCATGCTGTGCTTCGGCGTTGCGACGCCGGGGCGAAATGGTTCATAATTTCGCTCGTCGGATGCGGGGTGGAGCAGTCTGGCAGCTCGTCGGGCTCATAACCCGAAGGTCGCAGGTTCAAATCCTGCCCCCGCTACCACGTCTTTTCGCCGGGCCCAGCTGAGCCCGCAGCATGGAAGAAGGCCGCTCAATGCGGCCTTTTTTTCTGGAAAGCGAAACCCCGCCGAAGCGGGGTTTCGGTACGAGATCGACAGACGGTTTAGGTGGTTGCTTTCTTACGCTTCAACGCGACGCCAAGCGCCCCGAGCGCGCCGCCGAAAAGCCATAGCGCCGCTGGCAAGGGCACGGCCGCGTATTCGAACGTCATGTAGTTCGTGCCCGGGCTGGTGATGGGAATTCCGTTGGACAGGATCAGCAGACCACCCTGCACACTGTCGTCCTGCAGGATCGTCCACAGGTCGAAAGCGCCATCCACGGCATCACAGCCGCCACTGGCGGCCGCAGTGGTCAGTCCCCGTGGGTTGCCGGTACTGATGTCATCACCGCCGATTGTGCGGTTGACGCAATTGGCGTTGCCGCCGACGTTGTAGGCGAGCGCGCTGTCGAACACGCCGTTGTAGCCGAGGTTGACATTTCCGCACCCATGCGCGCCCACGCCGGCGAGAAAGTTGCCCTCGTGGCAGACGTAGCTGGCGGCGGTGGTAGTGTTGCTGCTGGTGTTAACCACAAGGTCGGTAACCTCGTCGCCGATTACCGAGGCGGTAAGTGGGCTGGTGGCAATGTGCATAGTCGTAAAGAATAACCCTGTTCCCGTGAGCGTCGCGCCATCCCAGTCCCAGGTCGCTGTTGAGGGCACGGCACCCACCGCCATACCACTGCTCGTGCCGGTGTTCGAGCCGTTCCAGATCAGCGTGCTGAGCGTGCCGGTGTTGCTTCGCTGGTTGTGTGCGATCAGAGTCATCGGCACGGCCATCGCTGCGCCCGATACGGCGAGCATGAGTACAGCAAGAATTACCTTTTTCATGAATCTCTACCCCGTTGGAATTCGAACCGGCCCGTGGTGATGCGACGAACGCGATCGGGATCCGGAGAACTGCAGCGACTGTGGGGACTCACCGGGCATCGGTTGTAGTTATGCGTTGTCGCTGAAGAAAGACTACTCCTTTTTTTTTTAAGGACAACTGCTGATATGACCTCTTGCTTATCGCGGCGCCTGTCGGTGTGCGCCTGTCCGCCGCGCTATCCCGTTGCGGGCATCGCGGCGCCAGTCTCAGCGTGGTGAGCGACGGGGCGCCGTAAGGCTCAAATCCCCGCTGTTGATCCTGGCGCCAATCCTATTCGCACGCTACAGCGCATAATCTGCACGAGCCCGCCAGAAGTTCACCAGGCTGGCGAGTGTGGGGCGACTAAATCGACGGAGAGAGCAAGTGATTGACGATACCACCATCGCGCACATTCTCGACTTGCAGGAACGGCACCTGCGGCTCGCCGAGCGATTCCATGCCGGAGAATTTGACGCGGCGAGATTCCGAACCGAACTTACCCGACTGCGCCGCGAAACCGAGCGGCTTCGTGAGCGCCTCGACGCGGGCGAGAAAAAGAGCACCTAGAGCCCTGCCCCTTACCCGCTGTAGATCGTGGCTGCTTCGCTGACCCCGGAAGGGCTGGTAGCGGTTATCGAGGGCAGGGCGGTTACGCCAGGTTCGGTGGCGTTGGAGAAGCCGGGTTGTGGTATCTTCTTGAGCAGGCGCCGAATAACAAGATGGTGGGGGAATGCGCCGCTCGTTACTGCTGTTTCTGATGCTTGTCTGCTCGCCAACCTACGCGGAGAATATTGGCGTCATGGCCGTGGGGCAATTCTGGGGCTACCAGGATCCAGACGGGCTCCTGCCTTTTGTGCCAGCCGTCGGTGCACCGAACGTTACACTGACGTTCGTATTTGACACGGGAACACCGGACACTTCCGCATCAGATCCAAAGATCGGCGAGTATATCGGCGCCGTTTCAGCGATG
>CAZFWB010000143.1:0-8525 GCA_964522655.1 uncultured Chromatiaceae bacterium
GATCGGCCTGAGTCTCGCGGCCGGCGTGCTGATTGGCGGGCTGGTGGCCGGCTGGGTGCGCTCGCTCAGCCGGCGGTTCGGGCATGTCCCGGAGCCGGCGCTGTGGCTGTTCGACTCGGTCGGGTTGAATGCTTTCCTGGCGCTGGTCGGTATCAGCGCGGGACCGGATTTCGTCCGTGGCCTGCAGGAATCGGGCCTCGCACTGGTTGCCGCCGGCATCATCGTCTGCGCCGTTCCGCACATCGCGACCATACTGCTGGGGCGTTACCTGCTCGGCATGCATCCCGGCGTTCTGCTCGGGGTGTGCGCCGGCGCGGGCACCTCAGCTCCCGCGCTCGCGGCTGTCCAGGAGGCAGCGCGCAGCAAGATCCCGACGCTCGGCTACGGCGTTGGTTACGCCGTCGGCAACGTGCTGCTTGCGTTGTGGGGGACGGTGATCGTGCTATTGCTGTCCGGCTGAAGCAGGCAAACTCGCGACGAGCTCCGCCACCCCGGTCCACAGCACCTGGATACCGATGCAGAACAGCAGAAACGCGGTCAGCCGGGCGATGATCGTGGTGCCGGTCGTTCCGAGCGCGCGCGAGATGCGGCTCGACGACCGGTAGAGGAAATACACGAGCAGGCAGATCAGCGTAGTCGTGACGAGCGCCTGCACACCGAACACCAGCGCGTTGCGCTCGGCCGCGCCACCGGTGCCGAGGGCAATAGCCACGGAAATCGTTCCGGGACCGGTCGTCATGGGCATGGTGAGCGGATAGAAGGCCATGCGGTCGGCATCGCGCTCGCCGGCCTCCTCGAGGACGGCGCCCCGTTCGGCAGGGTCGTCCTGCGCGTTGAGCAATTTCCACGCGGCCAGGGCGATCACGATGCCCCCGGCCACCCGCAGAACCGGCATGGAAATTCCGAAGATCTGCAGTACGAATCCGCCGATCAGCATGGACGCGCTGAGCGTGAAGAAACTGTACATGGCTACGCGCCGGGCGAGCGCATCGCGCATGGGCTGGGACATGCCGCGGGTTGCGGCGAGGAATATGAACGCGCCGCCCAGCGGGTTGATGATGGAAAACAATGCCGGGAAGGACAGCAGAAAGAAGCTCACGGTTTCCGCGGCAAATTCCTTAACCATGACGCGTCATCCCCGGCTCATAGGCTACGCAGCAAACGTGCTGCATTTTAAGGGCGGGGATACGCAGTTGACAGGGCGCCGGGTACCCGTTGCATGCTCCGGACGGAGGAAGCTCTCATGACTGGGTCTGGACTCAGGTTTTTTGCCCGCCATCTGTCAGCCGGCGAACGCCTCGGTGAGCTCCTGTTCGGCCTGATCATGACGCTCACCTTCACCCTGACCGCCGGTTTCGTGGTCGGCGAGGACCGCGAAGCGGTTCGCGAGCTGCTGATCGCCACCATTGGGTGCAATGTCGCCTGGGGCATCATCGACGGTGGCCTGTTGGTCCTCGGGCGGGTGTTCGACCGGGGACGCTATGCGCGCATCGGCCGGGCCATACGCGCAGGCGCGGGCACGGAAGACACCGTTCGTGCCGTCGGCGCGGAACTCGACGACGTTCTCCTGCCCGTGACCACGCCCGAGGGTCGGCGGGCGCTCTACCTGGAGATAGTCCGCAGCGTACGGGAGGCGACTCCGCAGCGCACCGGGGTGCGAGGCGACGACTGGCTGGCGGCCTTTGCCGTGTTCTGCCTCGTGGTGTTTGCCAGCTTGCCGGCGGCCCTGCCGTTCGCGCTGATCGACGAACCGTGGATGGCGTTGCGCGTGTCCAATGCCATCCTGCTCGCGCTGTTCTTCGTGATCGGTTATCTCTGGGCCGAGCACACCACCATCAGGCCGTGGCGGGCGGCCAGCGTGCTGACCATATTCGGCATCGTCATGGTGGCGACGGCGATCGCGCTGGGCGGTTAACTCTTATCCCAGCCGCTGCCGAGGGCCTTGTAGAGACGCACCAGGGCGGCGTAGCGCTGCTGCAGGGCGGACGAGGCCAGGAGTTCCGCGTTGAAGAGCGATCGCTCGCTGTCGAGGACTTCGAGATAGCTCGTGACCCCGCCGTCGTAGCGGGCTCGCGATAGCAGGGCCGCGGATCGGGCTGATTCCACCTGGCGAACCCGCGCCTCGTATTCCGCCGCCCAGCTGCGCAGCGCCGACAGCGCATCGTCGACTTCGCGGTAGGCGTCGAGCACCGTGCGCTCGTAACGCAGGATCGCCTGCTCCGTGCGGGCGCGCTCGACCTCCACGCGGCGCAGGTTCCTGCCGAATTCGAACAGCGGTCCAAAAAGGTCGCCGCCGATGCTCCAGAAGTTGGCGTCGCTCTCCGACAGGTTGTCGAACTCGTCGCTGCTCAGACCGGCGCTGCCGGTCAGCGTCAGTGTCGGCCATCGCAGTGCCTCGGCGATGCCGACGCGGGCCATCTGCGCGTGGGCCAGCTCCTCGGCTTCGCGCACATCGGGGCGGCGATCCAGCAACTCCGAGGGCAGACCTGCCGGGGCCGTAACCGGAATAGCGTCGCCGGACAGTGGCGTGCCGCGCGGAATCCGCCCGGGCGGGCGGGCAAGCAGCACGGACAGCGCATTCTCGGTGGCGGCGATGCTGCGCTCGAACGCCGGCACCGCGGCCGCCGCCGTCGCCTCCTCGATCTCGGCCTGGCGCACGTCGAGCTCGGAGACGATGCCGCCGCGGAAGCGCGTGCGGATCAGCTCCAGGGTTTCCTGCCGGCTGGCGAGCGTGCGGCGGGAGATTTCGAGTCGATTGTCGAGGTCGCGAAGCTGAAAATAGAGATCCGCAACCGCGGCCGCAACGCTGATCGTCACCCCTGCCCGCGCCGCGTCGGTGGCCGTCAGCTCCGCCCGCGCGGACTCCGTCGCGCGGCGCAGCCGGCCCCACAGGTCGATCTCCCAGGACACGCTGCTGTAGGCGACGAAATCATTGCCGACGGTGCCGGGGATCGAGCTGCGCTGATCGCTCGTTTCTGCCCGCGTCGCGCCCGCGCCGATGCCAAAGGACGGGAACTGCTCAGCCCGCGTGAAACCCAGCGCGGCGGCGGCCTCCTCGACACGCTGCGCGGCAATCAGGACGTCCTGGTTCCGGGCGAGCGCGGTTGCGACCAGCTCGTGCAGCACGGGGTCGCGGAAGATCTCCCACCACGGCAGGTTGGCGATCGACTCGCCGCTCACGCCCTCGCGATAGGCAGCCTGCCCGGGCGTCGCGGGCCGTGAAAAGTCCGGGCCGAGGGCGCAGCCGGCCGCCAGCGCAGCCAGCGCGGGGAAGAGCCCGAACCATGCCTGCCGTTGCATCTCAGTGCCCCGGCGCCCCGCGCGACGCCGGCCCCGTGCGACGGCGCGCGATATGCGTTTCGACAAACACGAACAGCGCCGGTATCAGCACCACGCCCAGGGCGGTGGCCACCAGCATGCCGGCGAACACGGCCATGCCCATCACCTTGCGAGCCTCGGCGCCCGCGCCGCTCGCGGTGAGCAGCGGCACCACGCCCAGTATGAACGCGAAGGCCGTCATCAGGATCGGCCGGAAGCGCAGCCGGGCAGACTCCAGCGCCGCCTCCACGGCCGTCCTGCCTTCTTCCATCTTCATGCGCGCGAATTCCACGATGAGGATGGCGTTCTTGGCGGCCAGCCCAATCAACAGCACCAGCCCGATCTGGGCGAACACATTGTTCAGATAGCCCGGGCTCAGAAACCGGGCTAGCCACAGACCCAGAAAGGCGCCGAAGGCGGCGAACGGCGTGCCGAGGAGAACCGAGAGCGGCAGCGCCCAGCTCTCGTACTGCGCGGCCAGAATAAGAAACACCATCACCAGCGCGAACAGGAACACCACAGCACTGCTGCCGGCGGCAGCTTTCTCCTGGTAGGACATGGCGTTCCAGGCGAAGCCGACGTCCTGCGGCAAGACCTCCTGGGCCACGGCCTCGAGGGCCTCCAGCGCGTCGGCGGAACTGTAGCCCGGCGCCGGGCTGCCGGTGACCTCCGCGGCGCGGGCAAGATTGAAGCGGTTCGTGTAAACAGGGCCGGCCGCCGTCTGCACCGCGACGAAGGCCGACAATGGCACCATGTCGCCGTCGCGGTTGCGCACGAAGAATCGTCCGATGTCCTCCGTGCGCGAGCGGTACTTGGGCTCGGCCTGTATGTACACCTTGTAGAGCTGTCCGAAGGCGTTGAAGTCGTTGACGTAGGCGCCGCCGAGGTTCGCCCCGAGGGTGGCGTTGAGGTCCGCGAGCGGCACCCCCTGGGTGAGGGCCTGTTCGCGATCGATGTCCACGTACACCTGCGGCACGCTGGCACTGTAGGTGGTGAAAGCGCTGGCGATTTCCGGGCGCCGGGAAACCGCGTCCAGGAAGCGGCCCACCTGGTCCTGCAGGTATTGCGGGCTGCCGCCGCCCTTGTCCTGGATCATCATGCTGAAACCCGAGCCGGTGCCGAGCCCGGGGATGGCCGGCGGGCCGAAGGCAAAGACGAGCGCCTCGGGGATCGACGTCGCGAAGGCGGCGTTCAGCCGCCGCGTCAGCACGTCGGCGCGGTCCGCGAAGCCGCCGCGTTCGCCCCATTCGCGCAGCGAAACGAACACCACCGCGTTGTTCGGCGCCGAGGAGCCCGACAGCAGGCTGTAACCGACCACTACCGTATAGCTGGCGATGCTCTCGAAATCGGCGAGGATCTTCTCGATCTGGCGCGTCACGGCATCCGTGCGCTCGAGCGACGCTGCGTCCGGCAGCTGCACGTTGACCAGCAGGTAGCCCTGGTCCTCCTCCGGCACGAAACCCGACGGCAGCGCCCTGCCGAACAGCGCCGCCGCCACCACCAGCACGGCGACCAGCGCCAGAGCCCGCAGTGCCTTGCCGGCAAAGATCCCGGCCAGCCCCGTGTAGGCCTCGGTGACGCGCCCAAAGACGCGGTTGAACCAGCCGTAAAACGGCTCCAGCGGCCCCGCCTTTCCGCCCTTCGGCCTGAGCAGCATCGCCGCGAGCGCCGGGGAGAGCGTCAGCGCGTTGATGGCCGAAAATGCCACCGAGATGGCAATGGTGATGGCGAACTGCTGGTACAGCCGCCCCGTGATGCCCGGCACAAAAGCTACGGGCACGAACACCGCGATCAGGATCAGCGCAATCGCCACGACCGGGCCGGAGACCTCCTTCATCGCCTGTCGGGTGGCGTCCTTCGGGCTCATGCCCTGCTCGATGTGGTGCATCACCGCTTCGACCACCACGATGGCATCGTCCACGACGATACCGATGGCGAGCACGAGCCCGAGGAGCGACAGCACATTGACGGAAAAGCCGAGCAGCGGGAAAAAGATGAAGGCACCGACGAGCGACACCGGCACCGTGAGCAGCGGTATCAGCGTCGCCCGCCAGTTCTGCAGGAAGACGAACACCACCAGGATCACCAGCGCTACGGCTTCCAGCAGCGTGGTGACGATCTCGCTGATTCCCTCGCGCACCGCAAGCGTGGTATCGAGCGAGACGAAGTACTCGATGTCGGAGGGAAAATCCGCCCCCAGCCGCTCGACCGTGCGACGAATCTCGTCGGCTACTTGCAGCGCGTTCGAGCCAGGCGTCTGGTAGATGGCGATGACTGCCGTGGGCTTGCCGTTGACGCGGCCGATCTGCGCGTAGGTCTGGGCGCCGAGCTCGATGCGCGCAATGTCCTTCAGGCGCAGCAACGAACCGTCCGGGTTGGCGCGGATCACCACCTCGCCGAACTCCGCCGGCGTGGCAAGGCGGCCACGGGTCGTCACCGTATACGCGAACTCGGTGCCGGGCACGGCCGGCGGGCCGCCGACCTGCCCGGCCGGCACGACGACGTTCTGCTCCTTCAGGGCGGAGACGATGTCGGGCACCGTCAGCCCGAGTTGCGTCAACCGGTCGGGCCGGACCCACACCCGCATGGCGTAGTCGCTGCCGCCGAAGATGTTCACCTGGCCCACGCCCCTGATGCGGGCGATCTCGTCGTTGAGATTGATCTGGGCGTAGTTGCTGAGGAAGTCGCTGTCGTAGCTGCCTGCCGGCGAGACCAGCGCCACCAGCATCAACGGGAAAGCGAGCGACTTTTTGATGTTGACGCCGAGCCTCTTTACCTCCTCCGGCAGGAAAGGTTCGGCCTGCGCGACGCGGTTCTGGACCAGCACGTTGGCGATGTCGAGATCGGTGCCCACCTCGAAGGCGACGCGTATCTGACTCTGGCCATCGCTCGAGTTGGTGGACTTTATGTAGAGCATGTCCTCGACGCCGTTGATCTGCTGCTCCAGCGGATTGGCGACGGAGTTTTCCACGGTGATGGCATCGGCGCCGGTGTAGGTCGCCTGTATCAGCACCTCGGGCGGGGTGATCTCCGGATACTGCGCAACGGGAAGGCCCTGCAGAGCCACCGCGCCGAGCAGCACCGTGACGATGGAGATGACCATCGCCACGATCGGGCGATTGATGAAGAACTCCGCCATCTGCCTCAGGTCGGCCCTGGGACCGCCGGATCGCCGGCCACGGGCTGCGGCTCCACCTTCATGCCGGCGCGCAGGCGCTGGATGCCCGCCAGGATCAGCCGCTCACCGGGCTTCACGCCCTGTTCGATCAGCCAGTCGCCGCCGATGCGCGGACCGGTTTCCACGGCGCGGATCTCCACGGTGTCGTCGGGGCCGACGACGAAGACCTGGTAGCGTCCCTGCACCTCGCGTACCGCCCGTTGCGGCACCAGCACGGCGCCGCGGCGCTGCTCGGTAGCGGCGCGCACGCGGGCGAACAAGCCCGGTCGCAGGATGCCATCCGGGTTGGGAAACGCCGCCTCGAGAGTGAGCGTGCCGGTGGTCGGGTCGACGCCACGGTCGATGGATACGACACGGCCGGTTTTCGGGTAGACAGAGCCGTCGGAGAGCACCAGCTCGAGCGGCACCGCTTCCGGGTCCCCGGCGGGCCGCAGGTTGCCGCCGAACCTGCGGGAGTATTCCAGGTACTCGCGCTCGCTGATGGCGAAACGGACGTGGACGTCATCGATCGCCGAAATGGTGTTGAGGAGCGAGTTGCCGGCCGGGCCGACGAGATCGCCGACCTTGACCTGGGAGATGCCGATCTGGCCCTCGATCGGCGCGCGCACCGACGCGTATCCGAGGTCGATCTCGGCCACGCGCAATCTGGCCTCGGCGGCCTTCACCTGGTTGCGCGCCGCACCCTCGCGCGCCACCGCCTCGTCGAGGTCGCGCTGGCTAACGGCGTTCATCGCCGCGAGCGGCCGGTAACGAGCCAGGTTGGCGGCGGCGTCGGCGTACAGCGTCTCGGCCTGCGCCAGCTCAGCGCGGGCGGCCGCCAGCTCCTGCTGCAGCTCGCTGGGATCGATGCTGTAGAGCAGGTCCCCGGCTTTTACCCGGCTGCCTTCCTTGAAGTGGATCGCCTCGATGAACCCGGTCACGCGCGCGCGGATCTCGATGTCCGCAGCCCCGCGGGTCTGGCCGACCCACTCGTTGAAGATCGGCACGTCGCTGGCGGCGACTGTGATCACCGGCACCTTCGGCACCGGCGGGCCGGCGGTTCCCGGGCCTTCGCCGCAGGCAAGCAGCGCAACAGCCAGCACGGCCGGCAAAGCCGCCCTCAAAGCTGAAAATCTGCCAGGGATCACGCGAGTCTCCGCTGCGCCGTTGTGCTTGTTTTTATGGTCGCGCCAGCCTACCGGGCGCGTCCATCGCGGTCCAGATCCGGCGCAGTCGGCGCGGAAACCGAACGCGGCACCGCTAGCGAAGCATCCCTACCACTGCGAGGAAGCTCCTCTCCACGGCTGCCATTTCATCCGGCTGCAGGCGCGTCAGCGGGCCCTTCACCAGGCGCCGGCGGTCAACGGTGCGCGGCTGCTCGGGCATGACCTGGCAGGTGTCTCGCCAACCTCCGCGGGCCGGTATGGTCACGTGCAGGGGTTCCTTCGAGCGACGCCCTTGCGTCGTCAGCTTCGCCAGGTACTCCTCGATCGCCGCGCGGGCGATCTCCGACCTGGAGCGCCCGCTCGTCTCGGCGGCACGGTTCAGCTCGGTTTCGAGTGCCTGGGGTAATCTCAGGCTGATTAGGGCCATGGGCTTGTAACTATCTGCGCCGGCCACCACCGCCGCGCATGCCGCGCGGCATCGACATCCGGGCCGACGGCGCAGAGACGCGCGGCCGGGCACTCGGCATGCGCGAGCGATTCGAGACCGAGGCCTCGGGGCGGGTCGCCGGCGCGGCCGGGAGCTGTGACGGCCGTTGTGCGCCCTCCGGCGGTTTGGCGATGGGTTGCTCGGGGCGCACCGGCTCATCCGGCCGCACGGGGCGCTCGGGTGGCACGACGATGTAATCCGGGTCGTCATACCAGTAGTACGGATCGTTGTACCAGGAGTGTCCATAGTAATAACGGGTGGTGACCGAACTGCCCGACCCGCTGTAGCCGTTGGATGAACAACCGGCCAGTAGCGCGGTGAACTTGGAGAACGTCATCATCGTCATCGGGCGGTCCATGTCAGTCCTCCTCCACGGCGTCCTCATCCCACTCCATCA
>CAZFWB010000144.1:0-8461 GCA_964522655.1 uncultured Chromatiaceae bacterium
GATGCCCGCGGTGACGAACAGGTGTGGTGCATCCTGGATGTACGCCTGCCAGCCGACCGCCAGCGCAAGCATCACGGCGTGCAACGCGAACACGTTGAGCAGCGCCGGCATGCGATCCTGGTACAGGAGCATGAAGCTCACCAGCACCAGGGAACCGGCGAGCAGGTGGGCGATGTCGAACCAGATGCCGTTCACTGGCTCAGCCTGGACACGAACAGCAGCAGCGTCCCGAGCAGGCCCAGCATCAGGGCTGCACCAAGAAATTCGGGAACGCGAAACACCCGCATCTTCGCTATGGATGTCTCGAACACTCCGAGGAGGACAGCGAGCCCGGCGGTCTTGGCCAGGAATGCGGCTATACCGGTAGCCAGTGCTGCCACATCGCCGTCGGCGTGTGTCGTGCCGAAAGGCAGGAACACGCAGGAGAGGATCGCAAGATAGGCGACCAGCTTGATGCCCGCCGCCAGCTCGATCATGAGCAGGTGCCGGCCCGCGTACTCGAGAACCATCGCCTCGTGGACCATGGTCAGCTCGAGATGGGTCGCTGGATTGTCGACGGGGATGCGGCCGTTCTCCGCGATCGCCACCATGATGAGGGCCATGAGGCCGAGTCCCAGGGACACCCGCAGTCCCACGTCGGGCCCGGCCATGAATGCGGATATGCCGGCGAGCTGACTGGTGCCGGCCAGCAGTGCGACGATGAACACAACCATGAGCATCGCCGGTTCGGCCAGCGCCGCGATCATCACCTCGCGGCTGGCGCCGATGCCGCCGAAACTGGTACCGGCATCGAGCCCGGCGAGCGCCAGCGCAGCGCGCGCAGTCCCGAGCAGGGCGATGATCGCAATGAAGTCGCCGGACCAGCTGAAGAGCAATCCGGTGGCAAACGTCGGCACCAGCGCCGTTGCGACCCAGGTGGCGGCAAAAATGACGTAGGGAAAGGCGCGGAACAATGGCGAGGCGCTCTCGGCGACCAGCGCCTCCTTGCGCGCGAGCCGCGCCAGATCACGATAGGGCTGAAAGACCGACGGTCCGGTCCGGCGCAGCAGCCGGGCCTTGGTTTTGCGCGTGATACCGATCAGCAGTGGCGCTGCAGCCACCACCAGCAGCATCTGTATCAGCTGCAGCAGCAATGCGTCGATCAATGCCATGCAGCGACCACCGCCAGCAGGCTCACCAGCGCGCCGAACACCAGCAGCAGGTAGCGCCTGATCGTGAGGAACTGCAGGATGTTCACCCGGTCGGCGAGCCAGAGCACGCCGGCCGCCACGGGCCTGTAACCGACCTCCCAGGGCAGGTCGCGGAAGGAGCTTTGCAGGGCCGCGGTGCGCGTGTCGCCGGGAGGGGGCATGTCGACCTGCTCGCGGGCCACGAACAGCGTCGATCCGAATACGCGCTTCAGCGGCTGGGAGAAACTCACCGCGGTGTACTGCGTGGCGGGGTGCGGATCGGGAAAGCCGCAGTCCCAGGCCGGAGTGCGGCGCAGGGCCCCGGAGGCCATCATGCGCAGCGCAAGCGCCGCGATAGTCGCCGAACTCGCGAGAAACACGAGAATGACGAGGCCATTGTAGGAACTCGCCGACGTGGGCAACGGCAGAAGCGAGTGCCATGGGCCGCCGGCCGCATCCGGCATCCGGGCGCCGACGAGCTCCAGCACGGGGATCTGCAACGGCTCGATGGCGATCGCAGGCAGGACTCCCAGCAGCACGCATGCCGCTGCGGCGATGAGCATGGCCGTGGCAGACACGCCGTCGGTTTCGCGCGCCGCGCGCGCCGCCTCGCTGCGCGGGCGGCCGAGGAACGCGATGCCGAAGAGCCGCACGAACACCGCGGCCGCCAGCGCCGCAGCGAGTGCGAAGGCGGCACCGGCCGCCGGAATCAGCAGTTTCAGCAGCCAGCCGGGCAATGCCGGGCTCGCCAGGACGGCCTGGAACAACAGCCACTCGGAGACGAAACCATTGAGCGGCGGCAGGGCTGCGATGGCTGCTGCAGCGAGCAGCATGGCCACTGCGGTGCGCGGCATTCGCCGGGCCAGGCCGCCGTACGAGTCGAGCCCGCGCTCCCCTGTACTGTTCGCGAGGGCGCCGGCGCCCATGAAAAGCGCGCTTTTCATGAAGGCATGATTGACGGTGTGCAGGAGCGCGGTTGTGAGCGCCAGAGCAGCGGTAACCTGAAATCCCTTCGACTGGAACGCGAGTGACAGGCCGAGCGCCGCGAAGATCAGGCCGATGTTCTCGATGGTGCTGAAGGCCAGCACTCGCTTGATGTCGACTTCGAGGAGGGCCGCCAGCGCACCGTATACGGCGGTCGAGGCCCCGAGCACGAGCAGCAGGCCGCCGAACAGATCGCCGTGCTCGCGGGGCGGACAGAGATCGAAGGCGAAGCGGACGAAGCCGTAGACCGCCACTTTCGTCATGACGCCACTCATGAGCGCCGAGACGTGGGACGGTGCCGCAGGATGCGCCAGTGGCAGCCACGCATGTAAGGGCAACAGGCCCGCTTTCGATCCCGTGCCGGCCAGGCCGAGCAGCAGGAGCGCGGCAGCGCTCATGCCTGGCAGGGCGACACCACGAAATTCCTCGAACCCGAACCCACCGGCCGCGCCCGCCAGCAGGCCGAAGAACATCAGCAGGGCGAGCGTGCCGCAGAACGCCATGACCAGGTAGACGAGTCCGGCGCGGCGGTTGTCTTCGTTGCGGTGTTCGCTCACCACGAGTGCCCAGGAGGCGAGCGACATGAACTCCCAGCCGACGAGGAAGGAGAAGGCGTCGTTGGCCAGCAGCACGAGGTTCATTCCGGCGAGAAACGCCGGGTAAAAAGGCAGAACCCGCACCGGCTCGTGCGCATGCCGGCCGTAACCGATGCCATACCCACTCACGATGGCGGTCACCGCGTTGCTGAGCGCCGCAAAGACCGCGCTGAGCCGGTCCCAGCCGAGAATGGTCTGGCTCATGGGCAGGCCAACCGGCAGTTCCACCAGCTCTGCCGGCACACCCGGCGCGAGCAGGCTCGCCAGCGCCACCGCGCATTGTGTCGCAGTGAGCACCGTACAGAGCCCGTAGACGAGCGTGGTGGCGCTGGCGCGCCGCGCCATCAATGGCGCCGTTGCAGCGAGCGCCAGCAGCGCCGCAATCTGCAGGGCGGCGATCTGGTTGAGTTGCAGCAACCCGGATGGCACGCAGCTACCCGCGTCAGGGTTCGCCGACTGCCGGCTCGGCAGCTGTCCGCCGTAACCGCACGCCCCGGCCACCGCCCGTGCTCACGCCGTTTTCGCCGATCAGCTCGATGCCGGCCGCGTCCAGAGCACCGATGAGTTTCATCAGGGAATCCACGTTGCCGCGTATCACTCCCTGGCTTCGCTCCATGCGCTGGATGGTGGGCAGGGACAGCTGGGCCGCGCCCGCGAGGGTTCGCTGATCCATGCCGAGGAGTGCGCGGGCCGCACGCAGTTGGGCGGCAGTTATCATGTTTATAAGATGCCAAATAATGTTTTAAACATGGATATTTATACCTGTATTCGTGACTCGTTTCCAGTGGGCGGCACCCGGTTGCGGCCTGCGACCGCGATGCGGGCGCACCGTGGGCCGCGGTGGCGCCGGTTATGATCGGTGCCAAATGTAGAGAGGCGGTCCGGTGCGCCCGGTGTCGTTCTGGTGGCATGGCGTCGCGCCCCTGTTGCCCGCCGCGTTCGTCCACGCCGGTGGCACCCGCTGTGCCATCGCCCGAAGCCGCGCCGGTGCGGTCCGACCCCGGGGGCGGAGGCGGCAGTCTGGTTGTCGAACTAAATTTGCTGCCCGGCCTCGCTATTTCGTGGCGCATCCATGCAACGCACGCCTGAACCGGAGCTGATGGACGACGCCGCGCAGGCGCTCGCCTATCACCAGGCGGACTTCAGCGTGCCGCACGGGGAGCGGATCGACATTTTCCGGCGGACCTTCCCGGGCTTCGAGCCGGACGGCGCGGTGCTCGACCTCGGCTGTGGTTCCGGCGACGTGCTGTTGCGTTTCGCGCGCGCGTTTCCGCGGGCGCGCTTCACCGGAGTCGATGGTGCGCAGGCGATGCTCGAGCTCGCCGCCGGCGAGCTCGCGCGCGACGAGGACCTGCGCCGGCGCGTGCGCCTGCACCGCGCGGTGCTGCCGGCCGCGGAACTTCCGCGGGAGGACTGGCAGCTGGTGATGAGCCACAGTCTACTGCATCAGCTCCACGAGCCGCAGGTCCTGTGGCGCACGGTCCGGCAGGTGGCGTCCGCCGGTTGCGCCGTGTTCGTCGCCGACCTGCGCCGGCCCGCGACGCCAGAGGAGGCGCGCCGTATTGTCGCCGAGCGGTCCGCCGGGGAGCCGGAAATCCTGCGGCGGGATTTCTACAACTCGCTCTGCGCCGCCTTCGAGCCGGCAGAAATTTGCGACCAGCTCGCCCGGGCGGGCATGGCCCGCCTGTCGGTCGGGCCGGTCGGGGAGATCCACGTCGTGGTGCACGGGCGGGTTTGAGCAGCGACGGCGCGCTGGCCGGCGACGTCGCCAGCGACCAGCCAGTGACGAGGCGGCCGCGACGGCTTTATTTCCAACAGCCGGTCGGCTAATTTGCGCGCCGTGAATCCGCTCGCCCTGAAACAGCTCAGCACGCAGACGCCCGATGCCGGGCGCGTGAGGGTGCCCGCGCGGGGCTAGAGCGGACCTGATCCGCGTCGTGTCGGGGCCCCACAGGAACAGGACGGGGCTTTTTTTTTGGAGCATCGCTATATGGCTATCGAGAAGAGCGCGAACCCGGTCGTCGCCATCGTCGGCGCGACCGGCGCCGTCGGGGTCGAGCTCATCAGGTGTCTGGAGCAGCGGAAATTTCCCCTGCGAGAGCTGCGGCTTTTCGCCTCGGCGCGTTCCGCAGGACAGTTCCGCGAGTTCCGCGGTGAGCCGCATCCGGTCCGCGAGCTCACCGAGGGGAGCTTCGATGGCGTCGGCGTCGCGCTGTTTTCGGCGGGCAGCGGGGTTTCGAGGCGGTTCGCTCCGGCGGCGGTGCGCGCCGGCGCTGTCGTCATCGACAATTCATCGGCGTTTCGCATGGACCCCGCGGTGCCGCTGGTCATTCCGGAAATCAATCCGCAGGCGATCGGCAGCCATCCCGGCATCATCGCGAATCCGAACTGCTCGGCAATCATCTCGATCACGCCGCTGTGGCCGATCCACCGGCGCAACCCGATCAGGCGGCTGATCATCTCGACCTATCAGGCCGCCTCCGGGGCGGGGGCGGCGGCGATGGAGGAGTTGCGAGAGTCCACGCGTGCCTGTCTCGAAGGCCGCGAGTTCCGGCCGCAGGTGTTGCCGCACCCCTACGCGTTCAACGTCTTCAGCCACAACACCAGGATCGATCCCGCCACCGGCCACAACGAGGAGGAAGCGAAAGTCATCAACGAGACCCGCAGGATATTCGGTGCCCCGGAGATGGCCATCGGCGTCACCTGTGTGAGGGTGCCCGTGCTCCGGGCGCACTGCGTGTCGGTGACGTTCGAGTGTGAACGGCCGATCACGCCGGAGGAAGTACGCGCGGTGCTCGCGACCGCGCCCGGGGTGAGGGTGGTGGACGACGCCGAAAAGAACTACTTCCCGATGCCCGTGGACGCGTCGGGGCGTGACGAGATACTGGTCGGGCGAATCCGGCGCGACCTGAGCGACTCATCCGGCCGTTCGATCTCGATCTTTTCGGCGGGCGATCAGTTGCTGAAGGGCGCGGCGCTGAACGCCGTTCAGATTGCCGAACGACTCCAGTAGCGGGCCGGTGCGGGCCGCCGCCGGGTTGCACGGTCTTCCATCCCGGTGCCGCAGCAAGCCGACCCGCGACGCCGCGCCTCGTAATCGGCAGTTGCCAGCCCGACACCGGCGGGGCTAACGTGAATCCCTCTCGGATACCCGGAGGGAACAGGCGGTGTGGACGCCCTGGAAGCGCGCGCCCGCTGATCAGAAACCGGCCGCGCCGGGCGCATTTGATTTTTACGAGCTGATCGCCGGCGCTCCACCGACGATCAACGTGGTCGATGTCGGCGCCATGTCGCTCGGACCGCACACCGACGCCTTCGACCGCCTGCTCGTGCGCGGCGCGGTCAGGATCGTCGGCTTCGAGCCGGTGCAGGCTGAATGCGACAAGCTGAACGCGATGCGCGCGCCGGGACGCCTGTACCTGCCGTACGCGATCGGCGACGGCCGCCGGCGCAGATTTCACGAGTGCAACTTCGCGATGACGTCCTCGCTGTACGAGCCCAACAGCGAGTTGCTCGGGAAGTTTCAGAACCTCGAGAAATTCAGCCACGTCGTGGCGACCTCGGAGGTCGAAACGCGCCGCCTCGACGACGTCGCCGAAGTCGCTGACGCAGACTATCTCAAGGTCGACGTGCAGGGGGCAGAACTCGACGTCTTCAACGGCGCCACGAACGTCCTGAAGCAGGCGGTCCTGATCCACACCGAGGCCGAATTCGTCCCGATGTACCGCGATCAGCCTCTGTTCGGGGATGTCGACTGCGCCCTGCGCCGCAATGGCTTTCTCTTACACCGCATCCTCGCAACCGCGAGTCGCGCCTTCAAGCCGCTGCTCAACAATAACAACCCCGATGCGCCCGGCAGCCAGGCGCTGTGGTGCGAAGTGGTGTATATCCCGAACTTCATGGCCCTGGATACCCTGGCGCCGGAGAAGCTGCTGAAGCTGGCACTGATGCTGCATGTGATTTACGGCTCGATCGATACCTGTGCCTACGTGCTGCAGGTCTATCAGAGGACGACCGGAGATTGCCTGTTCGAGCGCTACCTCCGGCGTCTCACCGGTCGGCCGCTGACCCGTTCCTGATTCGATGGCATAGCCTGGCGCCACGATGGCGTTGGAGGGGCCCGGCGCGGCCGCGGGCGGTCCACGATTTGGTAACCTTGCTGGCAGGAGCCGGCCGCCGTGACTGCTGATATCCCAGACGGTTTCTTTCTGTGCTTCGGGCCGCCCAAGTCCGGCACCACCTTCCTGCAGCGGATGCTGAACCTGCATCCGGAGGTTTCGTGCCCGTCCGAACACGAACTGATCGGGCTGTCCACTGCGCTCGACCAGGTGTTCGACGATTACAGTCAGACACTCCGGATCATCGATCGGCGCACCGGTGGGCAGGGGGCTGCCCTGCCGGGTCGGCACACGCGCCTGACCGTTCTGCGTACAGCGATCCTCACGCTGTCGCAGGAGGCGTCTCACGGTAAGCCCATCCACGGCCTGAACGACAACTCGTTGTTCTTCAGTGTGGAATTTGCTGCCCGGCTGCTCGATCAGCCGAAGATGATCGCCATCGTGCGGAACCCGGTTGACCTCGCCATATCGACTTGGCATCACAATCAACGCCTGGCCCGCGAGGAGCCCGAACACGCCAGCCACCACCTCTCCGCACTCGGCCACCCGGGTGGCGCGCTGGAGGAATTCGTCATGGCCCGCACCGACTGGTACAACGCCGCCGTGACCAGATTTCTGGAAGCGGCAGCGGGTCTTCCCAACCTCGTGCTGGTGCGCTATGAGGATCTGCTGTTCAACAAGCGGTCGGAACTGCGCCGGCTGTTCGAATTTCTCGGCGCCGACAGCCGCGATGCGACGCTCGAGCCGATAGTTGCGGGCAGCACGCCCGCAGCGATGGCCGAGCAATCGGCAAATCCCGATTTCTTCGGCGTGGGGCGGCGGCCGCCATCGGTCAGCGGGGCCGTACGCGCCAGCGCCTTGCGCCGCTGTGGATGCGTGCTCGAACGGCTGGGCTACGATCTGGCGGAGATTGCGCTCGAACCGTAAATGCTCCGGTAACCGGACCGAAGAGACACCGCCAGCAGACATCGGGCGGCGCACCATCCGCTTCGCGGCACCCGATCGCGTAAGTCAGCCGAGGTCGACGCCGTTCCAGCGGTCCTCGGCGACCCGCAGTCACGACCAGTGGCGCCGTCGCCGCCAGCCGCAGCCGGGATCGACCATCCACCAGCAGCAGTGACCCGACGAGTATCGGCGCCGGCATCCGCGCTGATCGGCTAACGCGCATACGGCGACATCGAGGCCTCCGGTTCCGCCCGCAGCCGACAACTCAGCACGGTGGGTCAGACGATCGCAGGCGGGCTCGGGAGCTCGCCACACCAGCAACCACGGACGTTGTCGCTGGTTCCGTCGGTGTGCCGGCAATGCACAACGTTGGCGCAACGTGCAGTCACCGCTGAGCGAAAAAGGGGCGTGATCCCGTCCCGTGAAGTGGGTTTGTGCGGCGTTTTCCCTGCGTCACCGGTTGGCACGATCCGTGCTTACGGTCTGGCAGGCAAACCAAACTGAGGTCGATTTCATGTGCTGGAAAAACACGATGCTCGCCTGCGTCATTGCGACAGCGCCACTGCTGCCGGGAACGACTGTGGCGGGGGAAGACACGCTTGAGATCACCGCCAACACCGGCTTGTTCAGCCAATACGTCTTTCGCGGC
>CAZFWB010000145.1:0-8435 GCA_964522655.1 uncultured Chromatiaceae bacterium
ATCGGCGGCATGAGCCTCGGCGGCATGCCCGCCCAGCAGGCGCAGGGCGACCTGCCGATACCGGGCATCGTGCACATCGAGCAGCCGTACTGGTTCGAGCTCGGTGCCGGGCTGCACCCGGACGAATTCGGGCTCAAGGTGGCCGGCGAACTCGAGCAGAAGATCCGCGAGCTCGGCGTGGACAAGGTCGCCGCGTTCATCGGGGAACCGGTGCAGGGCGCAGGCGGAGTGATCATCCCGCCGGACAGCTACTGGCCGGAGATCCAGCGCATCTGCGACGAGTACGGCATCCTGCTGGTCGCAGACGAGGTCATCACGGGCTTCGGGCGCCTGGGCGAGTGGTTCGGTTCGCAGTATTACGGCATCGAGCCGGATCTGATCATCTTCGCCAAGGCGGTGAACAGCGGCTACCTGCCGCTCGGCGGCGTGCTGGTCGGCGACCGCGTGGCCGACGCGCTGGTCGACGAGGGCGGCGAGTTCTATCACGGCTTCACTCACTCGGGCAATCCGGTTTCCTGCGCGGTCGCCATTGCCGCGCTGGAGGTGATGCGCCGCGAGGGCATCGTCGGGCGGGTGCGCGACGAAATCGCGCCGTACTTCGCACAGTGCTGGCGTAGCCTCGCCGAGCACCCGCTGGTTGGAGAGGCGCGCTGCGTGGGGCTCATGGGCGCGCTGGAACTCGTGGCCGACAAGGCGACCCGCACGCGCTTCCCCACCTCGAAGGCAGTCGGCGAAACCTGCCGCGACACGAGCGTCGAGCAGGGCCTGGTCATGCGTCACGTGCGCGACTCGATGATCGTCGCCCCGCCGCTGGTGGTGACCCGCTCGCACATCGACGAGTTGGTGGACAGGGCGCGGCGCACGCTGGACATCACGGCCCGGGCCATGGCCGGCTGAAGCGAAAATGGGAACATTCCTGGTTTTTAGCCAGACCTGGCGCGGATCCTCGAGCCGGGGCCACCGCCACAAGGTCAGGTCCGACGGAAAACCAGGAATGTCCCCTTTCTCGCTGCTGCTCATCGCGTTGCTGGCCCTCACTCCGGCTGCAGTTGCTGCGCCGCTGGCGAAGACCACTGCGGGCACCGTCGCCGGCGTCGAAGCGGACGGGGTGCGCGTCTTTCGCGGTATTCCCTACGCCGCGCCGCCCGTCGGCGAACGCCGTTGGCGTCCGCCTGCGCCGCACGGCGGCTGGAAGGGCGTGCGCAGCGCCGAGCGCTTCGGCGCGGTGTGCCCGCAGGCGCTCGGCAAGTATCCACCGTGGGCCGATGAGCACGTGCGCTCGGTCGGCATGAGCGAGGATTGCCTGACGCTGAACGTCTGGGCGCCGGCGCAAGCGCGCGACGAGCCGTGGCCGGTGATGGTCTATTTCCACGGTGGCAACATGAAATACGGGTCCGGCTCCTTTCCGGAGCACGACGGCAGCGCGCTGGCGCGATCCGGACTCGTCATCGTCACGCTCAACTATCGTCTCGGGTTTCTCGGCCGTTTCGCCCACCCGGCGCTTGCGCGGACCCAGCCGCAGGAGCCGCGGGCCAACTACGGCGTGATGGACCAGATCGCCGCACTCGGGTGGGTGAGGGACAACATCGCGGCCTTCGGCGGTGATCCGCACCAGGTGACGATCTTCGGTCACTCGGCCGGCGGCGTATCGGTCAACGTGCTGATGGCGACTCCGGCGTCGGAAGGCCTGTTCCATCGTGCAATCGCGCAGGGCAGTGCAATTACCCTCGACGGCGACCGCCGGGTCGACAACGCCGGCCCGCCAGGCCCGCACCGGCAGCCCTGGGCCGCGGTCGGCGTGGCGCTGGCGGAGCACTTCCGCATCACGGGAGACGACGGTGCGGTAGCCCGCGGCCTGCGCGCGCTGACGCCGGAGGCGATCATCGAGTACCAGGAGCAGCAGCTCATCGGCTTCAACCCGGTCGTGGACGGCAGGACCATTCCGGACGACGTCGTGCGGATCTTCGAGCGGGGCGAGCAGCACGACGTCCCCTACATTGGCGGTGCGAACAGCTGGGAGTGGGACCAGATCGACCGCGTGCCCCTCGTCGGCAAGTGGTTCATGGCGGGCGCCATGCTCGACGGACTGTCCGCTGAGGATCTCGCTGTGTTCGACGACCAGTGGACCCGCATCGGCGTTTCCCAGCGCTGGTTCGCCGAGGGGCTGTTCCTGACATCGACCCGGTATCTCGCGCGGCAGATGAGCCGGCGCGGCGCCCCGACGTGGCTCTATCACGTCACCTACGTGCAGGAGAGCCTGCGCGGCGCGGCGCCCGGCGCCGGTCACGGCATCGAAGTGCCGTTCATATTCGGCGTGCTCCGGGCGCGTCCGGAACTCAACCTGCCGAAGCCGCCGGAACTGAGCGCGGCCGATTTCGCCTGGGGCGAGCGGGTGCAAGCTTACTGGATCAATTTCGCGAAGCGCGGCGACCCGAACGGACCCGGACTGCCGCAATGGCCCACCTACGACGCGGACACGGACCTTGCCATGGTGTTCGGAGAGACGATCGGGTCACAGTCGGGCCTGTATAAGGACACGCTCGATTACCTCGAGGAGCGCGCCCTGCTGCGCCGGGACGCCTTCGAGCGGAGGACCGCACAGTCCCGCCGATGACCGCCGGTGGCCGGGACAAGGCCATCCTGGTCGCAGGCATGGTGAGCGACCGGATCGGCATGGCGCTGCTCTTCGTCGTGTTCGGGCCGCTCGCACGGGACCTGGGGATGTCCGAGTTTCAGTTCGGTGTCCTCATCGCGTCGGCCAACGTCACGCTCGGTTTCGCCTCGCCGTACTGGGGGCGGCGCAGCCAGGACATCGGTCGCAGGCCGGTGTTCGTCATCGGGCTCGCCGGGTATTCCCTCGGCTTCCTGCTGCTGGCCTTGATCCTGCAGGCTGGTCTCGCCGGGCGGCTGGCCCCCGGTTCGCTCTTCGCGCTGCTGCTCGTCGCGCGTCTCGGTTACGGCCTGGTGGCGGCGGCCACGCAACCTGCCGCCACGGCCTATGTGGCCGACATCACGGCGGCGTACGAGCGCGCGCGCGGCATGGCGCTGATCGGTGCCGCGGCCGGCGTCGGCACGATCCTCGGGCCAATCGTTGGCGGCAGCCTGTCGGTCATCGGCGAGGTGCTACCGCTGTACGTGGCCGCCGGACTGGCCGCGGGGGTGGCGGCCGTCGCCTTCGTCGCCCTGCGGGAGCCCGCGCGGCATGCCGCGCCGCCCAGTCGCGCGCGCATTGCGTTGAGCGACCGGCGCGTGGTGCCGTACCTGGTCGGTTGGTGCCTGGTCGTGCTGGTCCTCACCGGCGTGCAGACCATCACGGTTTTTTATCTGCAGGATGGCTTCGCGGTGGCGGGGAGAGAGCAGGTCACCCGCGCAACCAGCCTGGCACTGCTGATCATGGGCGTGGTCATGGTCGCCGTGCAGGCCGTTGTCCTGCAAAGATTCAGGCCGGCGCCGGTGACGCTGCTGCGCGTGGGGTTCGCGGTGTTCGCGCTGGCGCTGCTGGCGCTGCTCACAGCGGGCAGCCTTAGCGTGCTCTTTTTCGCCTACGCGCTCCTCGGCCTCGGTTTCGCCGCGCTCAGCTCAGGGCTGAACGCAGCGGCGAGTCTCAGCGTCGCCGCCGAGGAGCAAGGCGCGGTCGCCGGGCTGCTCGCTGCAGCGCCGGTGGTCGGCATGCTGATCGGCCCCGTGCTGGCTACCGCCCTGTACGGCCTCGGTCCGGCGTGGCCTCTGGCGCTGGGTGCCGCCGGCTGCGCCATCATGGCCGGCTGTTTCCGTCGCCCGGGGCGCGAGCCCGTTCGGTAGATCCCCCGGCGCGGTGACCGGGGCCGCCGCGCCGCGATCAATGCCCGTAACGCAAGGGCTTGCCCTGCCGGGCCGGGTCCCGGTGCCAGATCTGGCGCGGTCCGAAGCCTTCCTTGCGCAGCCACTGCTCGGTGTAGACGATGCGCTCGGGATCGATGCGCAGCAACGGCGTCTGCGGCGGGCGATCGAGCGGCCGCCCGAGCTGGACCGACGACGCCTGCCAGCGGTAGATCGTCATCGCACGCTCGTGCGCAGCCGTTCCCGGCTCGAGGAACTCGGCCCGCGCGAAGAGCTGGGCGCCGCGCACGCTGGCCCAGCCGCAGTTCTCGGCGTGAATGGCGAGGCACAGCCGCGGATCGGTCTGCAGTGCCCGCACCTTGGGGCTTCCCGGCTGGGGGAGGACGTAGGCGATGAGGCCCTCGGCGTAGTACTCGACCGGGCTGCCGATGGGTCCCTCGGCGCCGCTGGTGCAGAGCACGCCCATCCATTGAGTCGCAAGGAACTGCGCGATGCGCGCCGTCAACTGCGCCCGCGGCAGCTGGCGCGTGGGCCATGGAGTTTCAGTCAGCCAGGGATGCGCGACCATCAGCAATGATTCCGGCGAGAAAATTCAGCGGCGCAGTTTACGTCATACTTGCGCGAGTCTTCGTGCGACATCGTGCCACGCCCGCCCATGCAAAGCGGTTACCCGGATTCGTACTACGCCGCGTCCGCCCGCAATCTGACGCGGCGGCCGCAGCTGCGCGAGCGCGTCCGGGCGGACGTTTGTGTCATCGGTGGCGGCTATACCGGCTTGTCCGCGGCGCTGCATCTCGCCGAGCGTGGTTACGAGGTGGTACTGCTCGAGGCGCGGCGGATAGGGTGGGGTGCGGCCGGCCGCAACGGCGGACAGATCGGCAGCGGTCATCGCCGCGACGAGGCCGAGCTCGAGGCGCGCTTCGGCCGTGAGCAGGCGAAGCGCCTGTGGGCGCTCGCCGAGGAGGCGAAAGAGTGCGTCCGCGAGCGCATCGCGCGACACCGGATCGACTGCGACCCGCGGCCCGGCCAGCTCATCACCGCCGCGAAGCGCGGGCATGCGGAAGCGTTGCGCCGCCGCGCCGAGAAGCTCGCGCATGATTACGGCTACGCTCATGCCCGTTACGTGCCTGCCGCGGAACTCCCCTCGATGCTTGCGAGCAGGGCGTTTCATGGCGGGCTGCTCGATCAGGGCGCATTGCACCTGCATCCGCTGAACTACGCGCTGGGCCTCGCGCGAGCCTGCGAGACGGCCGGCGTGCGGGTGTTCGAGCACTCCGCGGCACTCTCCTATACGCGGGCGGAGCCCGCGACGGTACGCACGCAGCAGGGCGAGGTCACGGCGCGCCACGTCGTGCTCGGCTGCGACGGTTACCTCGGGCAACTCGAGCCGCGTATCGCTGCGCGGATCATGCCGATCAACAACTTCATCATCGCCACGGCGCCACTCGGCGAGGAGCGCTCGCGCGCGCTGATCCGCGACGACATCTGCGTGCACGACACGCGTTTCGTGGTGAACTACTTTCGCCTGTCCGCGGACCGGCGCCTGCTCTTCGGCGGCGGGGAGAACTACCGCGCCGGGTTCCCGCGCGACATCGGCGCGTTCGTGCGGCCTTACATGCTGAAGATCTTCCCGCAGCTCGTCGACGCGCCGATCGACTACGCCTGGGGCGGTGCGCTCGGCATCAGCCGGACGCGCCTGCCGCATCTCGGGCGGCTGCCGCCGAATGTCTGGTTCGCGCACGGCTACTCGGGTCACGGCATTTCCATCGGCACGCTGGCCGGCAGGCTGATCGCCGAGGCCGTGGCCGGCAGCGCCGAGCGCTTCGACGTGCTTGCGGGCCTGCCGGCGCCGGCCTGGCCCGGCGGGGCGTTGCTGCGCCAGCCGCTGCTCTCTCTCGGGATGCTCTGGTACGCGCTGCGCGACCGGTTGTGAGCACGGCTGCGGTTGCGACGGTCGGGGAGGTGGGCGTCGAAGCCCTGCGGGAGCTTCTCGCCGGCTACGGCCTGCGCGTCGTGCTGCTCGGCGCCGCGGACGACATTCCCGGCAGCTACTGGGGCGCGCCGGAGGCGGGGCTCGTCGGCGATGCCATCTACCTGCGCCCGGACACCCCGGTGCATTCCGCCCTGCACGAGGCAGCGCATTTCATCTGCATGGACGCGACCCGCCGCGGCTCGCTCGACACGGATGCCGGCGGCAGCTTCGACGAGGAGAACGCGGTCTGCTACCTGCAGATCCTGCTCGCCGACGCGATCCCCGGCATGGGCCGCGAGCGGATGCTCGCCGACATGGACGCCTGGGGCTACAGCTTCCGGCTGGGGTCGGCACGCCGCTGGTTCGAAGGCGACGCTGAAGATGCGCGCGCCTGGCTCGCCGGGCGCGGGCTCATCGCCGCGCTCCTGCTCTGCGGCCTGCTGCTCGGGGGCTGCAGCGCAAACCCTCGGGCGCCCGAGTCGAGCTGCATGCAGCGCACCATGGACTCGCTCGCGCTGGATGGGGCCACCGACCTGCGCAAGCATTGCATCGCCGCCGGCGCGATCGCGATCCGCTGCGGTTCCTTCGACGCGTTCGTCGCCGGTCACGCCAAGGAGATCGCGGATGCTTTCGGCCCCGGTGACGCCTCGCGC
Source organism: uncultured Chromatiaceae bacterium (assembly GCA_964522655.1). Taxonomy (GTDB): domain Bacteria; phylum Pseudomonadota; class Gammaproteobacteria; order Steroidobacterales; genus QUBU01. The sequence continues at coordinate 6,445 of CAZFWB010000145.1, forward strand.
CGCGACCTCGCCGCCAACCAGGCCGGGCGCCGGTGCGCGAAGCGGTCAGCCGACGAGCGGCTGCTGGCGGATTGCTGTGGCGCGGCCGGCTACTGAGGCAGAATGCCGGCCGTCCGCACATCTCTCATCGGGGGCAGGCATGCAAGGCGAGTTGCGCTACATCTTCCCGGCCACGATAGTGGCGATCTGGGTGCTCTTCGGCCTCGCGCTGGCCGGTGGCAGCTGGAGCCCGGTGCAGTGGCTCCTGCTCGGTGTGGCGCACCTGCTCTGCGCGATCATCTTCGTGAACTTCGTCTATGTCTTCAATTACGGCTATGCGCTGAGCAAGCTGGTGAACAGCCTGTTGCTGATCGCGCTGCTGCCCTCGCTGCCTGCCGCGCTGGTCGCCGGCCTGAGCGCGCTGTTCGGGCTGCGCCTGCTGCTGTTCACCCATGCGCGCTACCGCTCGGCCGCGTACGCCGCCAACCTCGAGCGCCAGCGCCGCGCGAGCGCCGCGATGCCGCTGCCGGCGAAGCTGTTTCTCTGGGTTGCGGTGAGCTGGCTCATGGGCTTCCAGGCGATGCCGGCATATTTCGTGGCGCGCAGCGCAGAACTCGGCGGCTGGGTCGTGGCCGGAGCGCTGCTGATGCTTGCCGGGCTGCTCCTGGAGGCCGTCGCCGACCGGCAGAAGCAGGCCGCGAAGGAAGCGAATCCGGCGGCGTGGGCGGAGGCGGGACTCTTCCGGGTCGCACGCCACCCGAATTATCTGGGTGAAATCGTCTTCCAGGCGGGCTACACCGCCGCGGCGCTGGGCAGCGTGAGCGGCGCCCTGCAGCATGCCATCGCGGTCGTAGCGCCGGCTTACGTGATCGTGCTCATGTGCTTCGCGGGGCGCAACGCCGATCGGGAGCAGCAGGAGCGTTATGGTAAAGACCCGATGTGGGCAGAGTACCGCGGCCGTACCGGGCGCTTTCTGCCGGGGTGGTAGGTGGCTCGGCCATCCGCCGCCCCGACTATTTCGAATTGTTCCGAGACACCGGCTTTCTTTCCGTGTAGTCTCTCAAAAAAGCAGTGCGGCAATGGGGCTGGACACTGGCGCTACGCCCTATGCGAGTATCGCAAACGTGGTCCAGCAGCAATAAATGAAAACGTCCGCAAGACTGTTGTCCTTTTTCTGTCTCGTGTCGATGGCCGGCATCGCTGGCGCGGCTACCGTCAGCTACAGCAGCGATGCGGATTTCCTGGCCAACGCCCAGTTCACCAAGCAGTTCGGCTACAACGTCAAGAACGGCAACTCCGCCGTCAACGGCGACTGGGAATTCGCCATCGTCAATGCCACCGACGTTCCGCAGTTCGGCTCCAACCAGCTGGCCTGGGCTGCGAACACGCAGCGCGACCACGATTTCAGCTTCGCTTACGACGGCACTTCGACCGCCGATCTCGACCTGATGAACATCATCGGCGCACCGGCGCTGCCGGACCAGAGCAACTCCGGCGACGTCAGTGGCCTGATCAGCGGCAGCCCGAACGCGATTTTCATTCGCGCCAGGGATTCCGGCACCAATTCGCAGGTTGACCTGTCCGGGCTGTCGATCCTGTTTTTGTCGGACAACGGCGTGATCAACCTCGGCAGCCTGATCGGCGATGCGGATGCCGCCTACATCGGCGTAATCGATGCGCGTGTCTCCGGCGGATTCATCATCACGGGTGACGTCGCGCTGAACACCGGTGATGCCGGAGGTGGCGGCTCGACGCGCATGTACCAGGCGAAGATCGGCGTCGTTTCGGCCGTTCCGGTGCCTGCCGCGTTCTGGCTGTTCGGATCGGCAGTGGGGCTCCTCGCATTGCTGCGGCGTAAGATCCACGGCTGACCTTTCGGATCGCGTCCGGCAAAGGAAAACCCGCTTCGGCGGGTTTTTTTCTCGGGTCCTGGCGGGTATCTTGGCGGTTATCAGGCTGCGCTCGGCGGCCTCGGGGGCAGGGGATGCTCCACTGCGACCGGCGATACCAAC
>CAZFWB010000146.1:0-8232 GCA_964522655.1 uncultured Chromatiaceae bacterium
GCCCTTGCCTTTGCGGCCCTGTGTCTGGCGGCCGACGCGCACGATACCGTCGCCCGGTGGCGGCCGCTTGTCGCCGCGGCGACAAGCGCAACTTGCCAGCGGCCGGCCGCAGGCCGGACAGGTCCGGCCGTGGCCGGTCGAGTACACGACGCCGCGAAACGTCGGCGTGCGGCGCGGATTCATGCCCGTCAGCCCTTCAGCCCGCGCGGGATCAGCTCGTAGGGGTGGCGCCAGCCGGGCAACGCGGCGATGCGCTCGCTCCAGGCAAGCAGCGCCGGGAACCGGCCGAGATCCACGCCGGTTTTTTCGAGGTAGTAGAGGTAGCCCACCAGCGAGAGATCCGCGATGGTCGGTTCCGCACCGACGAGGAAATCACGCCCGCCCAGGTGCTCATCCACGATCCGGAAAGCCGCATTGACGCGCCCGCGCAGGAACTCGATCACGGCCGGGTCGCCGCTGCGCGTGAGACCGACGAAGTAGCGCAGCGTCGCGTAGTAACTGGTGAACTTGTGGTTGTCGAACAGGATCCAGCGCCAGATCTCGCGGCGCTCGTCCTCGTTGCGTGCGCCGAAGCGGCCGGTGCGCGCAGCGAGGTAGTCGAGAATCACGCCCGACTGCGTGAGCTTCGCGCCCGCATGCTCGAGCACCGGCACCTCGCCCATCTCGTTGACCTCGCGGCGGAAGCGCTCGGTGCGGCTCTCCCCGCCGAAGAAATCGACGAACACCGGCTCCCAGTCGCAGCCGGTCAGCTCCAGCATGAGGGCGACCTTGTAGGCGTTGCCCGACTCGCCCATGCCGAAGAGCCGGTACTCAGCCACGGGTCGCGTCCTTCCTGCGGTATATGCCGTCGAACTCGACGCGCCAGCTCGCTCCACCGTCGCTGGAGATCTCCCAGGTCTGGCGCACCGTGCCGTCGTCGTTCGCGAACCACGTGATGCGGTTCTTGAGCGCCTTGCCCTCCGGCCCGACCGAGTCGCCAGCCAGCACCATCCGTCCGTTGCGAAACTCGCCCTCCAGTTCCAGCGTCGTGCCTTCGCGCCAGACCCAGAACTGCCGCCAGCGCTGCCGATCGGTGTCGAAAAAATTGAGACTGGTGCCTGCGCTGCCCGACCGGCCGCGCCAGCTCTCCTGCAGCACACAGCCGTCGAGGATGGCGCTGATGTTGTTCGAACCGACGAACCTGCCGGAAGTGGCGTCGGACACTTCCCAGCCGCCGAGCCAGAAATCAAACTGCCGCGAGCGCGCATCGGCGCAGGCCGCCTCGGCCCGCGCCGCCTGCGCCGTCGCCATCAGCAGGCCGCACGCCAGAATTCCCGCCGCGATGATCCGCCCCATGGCTGCCTCCCTCGTTTCCGCCACCAGCGCCCAGAGTAAACGCTCCGTGGATTTTGCGGAAATAATGGCGAGCGGTTCGCAGGCTTATGTCCGCTGGCCATGGCGGCGCGCCTGGCCGCCGCCTATCCTTGCAGGCGTTGTCGGTGCATTCGGGTGACGCTCATGGACGCGGGTCTCGCCTCGATCTCTTCCAGTCTCTACGGCCTGCGGCGCAGTCTCGACGGGCTGCGCCGCGAAGCCCAGACCGTGGCGCACGCGGTGGTGGACGGCTCGACCGCGGACCTCACCGCGGCCATGGTGCGCAGCGTCGAGCAGCGCCACGCGGCCGAGGTGAATGCGGCGTCCGCGCGCCGGGTGAACGACACGCTCGGCTCGGTCATCGACATTCTCGTCTAGGTCAAAGAGCGGCCGCCCGACTCCCTCCCCACCGATCCGCGGTAGCGGGTGCGATTACCAGTGGGTCGCCGCCGAATGTTCGACGTGCATTTGTCGTGCTCCCGCATCCTGTCCTTCCCGTGCAACGAGTGCGGCCGTGGGTCGGTGGCCGGTGAGCGTACGTGTGGAGCCGGCTGCCAGGATGGCAGCAGCCGGCGTAACCCGTAGCGACGAGCACAGGGACGTGCGAGGAGCGGGCGCTCACCGGCCACCGGGCCACCGCAGCTATCGACAGCCTTCGACACATGTTCCCGCGCATCGGCGGGGACACGCCCCGCCTAGACCGGAGCGCGCCGCGCGGCAGGCAGCACCAGCGCAGCGGCGAGCCCGTAGGCGATCAGCCATGCGGCCGCGGACAGCCAGAGCATCAGCCCGCGGTGATCGGGCAGCGCCCAACCGCCGGCGACCCGCAGCGCGACCGCGAGCGCCAGTGTGCTGTGCAGGCCGTGCAGGAGCGCCGGCGCCGTGACAAGGCCGCCCGCCCGATGGCGCGTCACGCGGAGCATCATCACCAACGTCACCGTGCCGATGCCGCCGGCGGCGAGCGCGTGCAGCGCGCCGGCGTCCGGCAGCGCGACGATCCCGAGCCGCTCGAGACCGACCAGCGCGCAACCGAGCGCGAGCCAGACGAATCCCGCGTGCAGCGGCCAGAGATCCGAATCCGAGGCGGTGCGGATGCCGCGCCAGTCGCGCATCTGCGCAATCAGCAATGCCGCGACCGCCAGCGCCGTGCCGCCTGCCGCCCAGGGCGCGAGGAATCCATCGGCGATCGCGAGCCCGAGTATCGCGACGAGGATCGAAAGCTCCAGCAGCGGCCGGGGCGGGATGCGCACGATGATTCCCTGTTCGCGCAACGCACCCACGGTCGCTGTAGGCACCAGCCGCCCGCCCATGAGCGCGACCAGCAGCATGACGAGGTAGACGGCGAGCACCGTCGGGCTGCGTTTCGGATGTGGCAACAGACCGAGCTGCGCGGCCGCGGCGCCCAGCGCCCCGAGACCGAGCGTGATCAGGATCAGCGGAAACGGCAGGTTGCGCGCACGCCTGACCGCAGCGAAGCGGCGCGCGCCAAGCACCGCCAGAACGACCGGGAAACCGCCTGCAACCGCGAGTTCGGCGAGGACCGGCAGCGCGGGCACGAGCCACAGCAGCCGTCCGGCGAGCCAGGCGAGCCAGAGCAGAAGCAGTGCCGGCCATCGCATCGGTTGCAGCAGAAACCCGGCGATCACCGCAAAGCTGTAGCCGAAGAGCATCTCGCCTCCGTGCCAGGCCGCCGAGTCGATGCCCGCGGGAGCGATCAGGCCGTCGCGCACGGCAAGCCACAGCAGCACGTTGATGGGAGCGAGCAGGAGCGCGGAGGGGAAGAACAGCCGCCACGGCCCGACGCGCGCCGCTGTCGGTCCGGTCTCTCCCATGGGCTCCTTCGGGGCGGTCACGACCGGGCATTATCCGCCATGCCGCAGCGGTGTCGCCCGGTGCTTTCGTGCTGCTATAGTGAGCCGCCATGAATTTCGACGTCGCCATTGCCGGTGCAGGCCCCGCCGGACTGAGCTTCGCCCGCGCGCTCGCCGGTGCCGGACTGCGCGTCGCGCTGATCGAGAAGCTGCCCGCCGCCAAACTCGCCGACCCGCCGTTCGACGGGCGCGAGATCGCGCTCACGCAACTGAGCGCGCGCCTCATGCGCGAGCTCGGCCAGTGGCAGCGCATCGACCCCGCCGAGATCTCGCCGTTGCGCCGCGCCCGGGTGCTCAACGGGCCCTCCCCCTTCGCCATGGTGGTGGAGCCCGACGCCGCGCACGCGGAACTCGGCCATCTCGTCCCGAACCACCTCATCCGCCGCGCCGCATTCGACGCGGCCCGTGAGACCGAGGGCGTGACGCTGCTCGACGGTCGCAGCGTGCGCTGCGTCGGCAGCGGGGCCGGCCATGCCGAATTGACGCTCGACGACGGCACGACGCTGCGCGCGCGGCTCGCCGTGGCAGCCGACAGCCGCTTCTCGGAGACCCGCCGGGCCATGGGCATCCCGGCACAGATGCAGGATTTCGGGCGCACCATGATGGTGTACCGGATGGAACTCGGCCGCCCGCACGAGAACACGGCCTGGGAATGGTTCGGCTACGGGCAGACGCTCGCGCTGTTGCCGCTCGCCGGCAACCTCGCCTCCGTGGTGCTGACCCTGCCGCACCGGCAGATCGACGCGCTGCTCGCGCTCAGCGAGGACGAATTCAATCGCGATATGGAGCGGCGCTTCGAGCAGCGCCTCGGCAGCATGCGCCTGGCGAGTACGCGCCATCCCTACCCGCTGGTTGCGGTCTACGCCGAGCGCTTCGTCGCGCGGCGCTTCGCCTGCATCGGCGACGCGGCCGTCGGCATGCACCCGGTGACTGCGCACGGCTTCAACTTCGGCCTGCGCGGCGCCTGCGCGCTCGCCCGCCACATCCGCGGCGCGCTCGCCGCGGGCCGAGACTTCGCCGCCGCCGAAGTGCTGGAAGCCTGGCAACTCGAGCATCGCACCGCCACACGCCCGCTTTATCTCGCCACCAACGCGATTGCGCGGCTGTACTGCGACGACACGCTTCCCGCGCGCCTCGTTCGCAACCTCGCCCTGCGCGCAGGCCAGGGCCTGAAACCGTTTCGCGACGCGCTCACCGCCGCGGTGAGCGGCGCGAGCGATAAGCCGCCGCTCGTGTCCCGCGTGGCCGGCAGCGCTCTCGCCGCGCTGCGCCCCCGGCCGCGCGACGCCGCCTGAGTGGGGGCGGCCGCGGCGCGGATTGATCTCGCGAAAACCAACCTGCAACGCGACGGCGGCTAGCGCCGCGGTATCGCTCGCGCTCGGCCTGGTGCTCGCGGCGCCGGCGCTCGCCAGCGACCGGCTCTATCTCGCACGGGACGAGCTGCTGTGCGACTTCGAGGCCGAGACCTGCCTGCGCGGATCGCTCACCTACGAGACCAACAGCCGGCTGCTACGCCTGCGCGCGCGGGTCGAGTCCGCCCCGGGACCCGGGATGCTGCGCATCACACTCACCGGCACCACCCGCCAGGGATTCCGGCGATACGCGCCGATGGAGATCGAGCTTCGCGGGCGATACAGCGAGATCGTGGACTTCAAGATGATTCCCGATCATCCGGACGTGTATGACTGGACGATCGATCGGATCGAATTCGAGCCGGCCGCGGACGAGGACTGAACCGTGACCGCGGCTGCACCAGCGGGATCGGTTCGCGATGCGGACAGCCCCGGCGATCCTGCGCACCGGACTCACGCTCACGGTACAGTCGACGACATCTCCCGCGAGAAGCGGCCGGGCACAGGAGGTTGCTGAAATGCCGTCGATGTTCGTACGTGATCTGACCATCGGCCGTCGCGAGGCACTAGCTTCGCTCGTTGCCCTGGCCGCCGGTGCGGCCATGAGACCAGCCTCGGGGGTGGAACAGCGGCAGGGCGGCGGGCTCGATTTGGCGGACCCGCGCGACAATCTCTACGCCTTCGGCAAGATCTGGGCGGGCTACGACGAGCCGGTCGTCGGCGCATTTCACGGCCTGATGTACGCCCGCATCCCGGGCAAGCGGCTCATCCCGCTGTTCGATTACACGGGCACGGGCATCATGCAGGCTCGCATCGAGCCGAACGGCGACCTGTCGATCAAATCGCGCGAGACGGGTTACTTCGCGGACCTGCGCACGGGCGAGATCCTCGAGTACTGGGATAACCCGTTCACCGGCGAACGCTGCGAGGTGTATCACTTCTACAACGAGATCACGGCCGGGCGGCTGACGGACCGCATCCCGACGTTCCTCGCCGGCGGCGAGGGCGAGTCGCCGACCCGGATGAACGAGGGCACCCAGTTTCCCGACGAGAAGGGCGAGTACCCCTTCCTCCTGCCCTTTCATCAGTACGCGGACGACATGCTGCTCTCCTGGGACTATGCCCATGAATACGCGAATCCCGTCACCCCCGAAGGCTGGCCGAGCTACTCGACGGGACCCAAGGTCACGCCGTCGGAGCACTTCACGCTGTACTGCTCGCGCCGCGCGCTCGAGGACCGCAGTCTGCCCACGGTACGCATGATCGCCGGCTTCACACGGCTGTCGGAGTGCTGGCCGTTCATGCGCATGGGCAAGGCGAAGGATCCGGCCGTGCGCGCGCTGACGCTCTTCGGCCGGCAGTTCAGCCACAAGGGATTGAAGGATCTTGGCGACGTCCCGCCGAAAGTGCTCGCCTATATAGAGAAGAACGCGCCGGAATACCTGGCGCTGCCGGACGACTGGCCGGTCAGCAACGAGCGCCTGGAGACCTGGAAGGCGTTCGTCATGGACGTGCCCCCGGAGACGGCCGGCTACCCGTGGAAGTGGGCCGGCAAGCAACGCCCCGTCAGCATTCCGCCGCCGACCGGGCTCGGCGCCCGCTCATATGGCCAGACCGATCCGGCGTAACCTCACCAGAGAGCGGGCTTCCAGACCATCAGGTAGAGAATCACCAGCACGCTGAGCGAGATCCCTGCCCACCAGACCGTCAGGCGGCGTGACAGCGTCGCCAGCTGCGCGCTCCCCTGCGGCTCGCCGGCCAGACGGATCCAGCGCTTCATGAAGGGCCCATAGGCGGTTCCCATCGCGGCCAGCAACGCGGTCAGCGCGACGCTCGCGACGATCCATGAATCCCACGCGGGCCAGCGCCACCACCACATCGCGGCACCGCACCCGATCGCCACCACGTAGGCCGGAACGGCCATCCGATCGTCGATTTTCTTGACCAGGCGCAGCGTGTTGGCGCGGTGTGGCGGATCGGCGTTCGCGGACAGCAGCCAGAAGAAATGAGTAACATTCGATCCGAAGCCGACGCAGGCGGCGACGACGTGCAGCCACTTCAGGAACAGGTATAACTCGGGCACTCCATCACCTCGAAAAAAATCGGAGCCCAAGGCTTATGCACCGCGCGCGGCACGGTCCGAGTAGACGACTGCCTCACGCCGCGCCACGCGCCCCGCCGGTGCCGCCCAGCCCCGCTGCATGAGCCGGGCGAGCGCGGCCGCCTTCCCCGCGCCCGTCACCAGCCAGACGATGCCGCGCGCGGCGTCGATGACCGGCAGCGTCAGCGTGAGGCGCCGATAGCCCGCCTGCGCGCCGACCGCCACTACACTCGCACTCGATTCGTCCAGCGCGGGGTCTCCGGGAAAGAGCGAGGCGGTGTGGCCGTCCGCGCCGAGGCCGAGGTGCACGACGTCGAGCATCGGCGGCGTACCGGCAAACCGCGCGAGCACCGCCGCGTAGTGCAGCGCCGCTTCTGCGCCGTCAGGCTGCTCGACCGGCATCGCATGCAGATTCGCCGCCGTGAGCCTTCCGGACCCGAGAAGCGCGCCGGCAATCGCTTCGAGATTGCGCGCGGGATCGCCGGCCGGCGCGATGCGTTCGTCGACCTGGAAAACATGCACCCTGCCCCAGTCGATGGGCAGCCGGGCGAGTTCCGCGCACAGCATGCCACCCGTCGTGCCGCCGCTCAACGCCAGCGTGGCCCGCTCGCGGCCCGCGAGCGCACGGCGCAGCCTGCGGGCGATGAACCGCGCCGCCAGCGTGGCGGCCAGGCGCGGCGTCTGCGCGACCACGAGTCGCACGGCCGACTCAGGCGCAGGGGCCGTCGCCGCTGGTCGGCGGGTTGTACCAGCCGCCGTATGGCGCAACCATTCTGTCGGCCTCGCGCGGACCCCAGCTGCCGGGCTCATAGCGATACACCGCACCGCCGTGATTGACGATCGGGTCGACGATCGCCCACGCGGCCTCGACGCTGTCCTCGCGCGCGAACAGCGTGGCGTCGCCGCACATCGCGTCACCGATCAGCCGCTCGTAGGCCTCGCGCGCCTCGGGCGAGGCGTTGCAGACGTAGAGCTCGACCTCCTCGCCGGCCATGCGCTCGCCTGGCGCCTTGGTGCGCGCGCCGGCGGCAATCGACACGCGGTCCGGGCCGAGGCGGAAGCGGAAGTAGTTCGACTGCGGCGGAACCGGCTCGTCGAAGACCTGCTGCGGCGGCGCCTTGAGGATCACCATGACCTCGGTGGCGGCCACCGGCAGGCACTTGCCGGTGCGGATGAAGAACGGCACGCCCTGCCAGCGCCAGGAGTTCAGGTGCAGCTGCATGGCCGCGTAGGTCTCGACCTCTGAGTCCGGCGCCACGCCCGCCTCTTCCCGGTAGCCGCGGTACTGGCCGCGCACGAGGCTTGCGCCGGTGAACGGGCGTATCGCGCGCAGCACCTTGACCCGCTCGTCGCGCTGCGCCTCGCCCCAGTAGCCGACCGGCGGATCCATGGCGAGGCTTGCCACCACTTCGAGCAGGTGGTTCTGCACGACGTCGCGGATCGCGCCGACCTCTTCGTAGAAGCGGCCGCGGCCCTCCACCGCGATGCGTTCGGCCATGGTGATCTGCACGCTCTCGACGTAGTTGCGGTTCCAGATCGGCTCGAGGAAGGAGTT
>CAZFWB010000147.1:0-8224 GCA_964522655.1 uncultured Chromatiaceae bacterium
AACCAGCCAGCTGGCGCAGACGACCCTGCGCTCAGTCCTCGGCCAGCACGAACTCGATGAGATGCTCGCCGAGCGAGAGAAAATGAACGCGGATATCCAGGAGATCCTCGATCGCCAGACCGATGCCTGGGGCATCAAGGTGTCGAATGTCGAGATCAAGCATGTCGACCTCAACGAAAGCATGGTGCGCGCCATTGCCGCCCAGGCCGAGGCGGAGCGCGCGCGCCGCGCCAAGATTATCCACGCCGAAGGCGAGAAGCAGGCATCTGAAATGTTGGCTCAGGCAGCGAAAATGCTCGCCTCTGAAAAGCAGGCGTTACAGCTGCGTTATCTGCAGACCCTGACCGAGATTGCCAAGGACCGGACCAACACGATTGTCTTTCCGGTACCGCTCGACATCGTCGAAGCCCTCATGTCGCCAACGACCCGTAGCGGTTCCTGAGCGGCCGGCGCAATTCGCATTGCCGGGCGGGAAGCCTCAGCGTCCGTGCTTTGCCTCACGCCAGAGTGCGTCGAGCTCTGATGGCGTGAACTCCTGCCAGGATCGTCCGGAATCACGCACCCGCTGCTCAACCAGTCCAAAGCGGTGCTCGAACTTGCGATTCGCCGCCCGCAGGGCGTCCTCCGGGTCGACATCGAAGTGGCGGGCAAGGTTGGCCGCGGTGAACAGCAGGTCGCCGAACTCTTCGCGCGTCGCCGTCGTGTCGCCAGCCCGCACTGCCGCCTCGAGCTCCGCCATTTCCTCGCGCAGTTTTGCCATTACACCTCCGGCATCGGCCCAGTCGAAACCCACTGCTGCAGCCCGCCGGCCGAGCTTCGCCGCCCTGGCAAGAGCCGGTAAAGCTGCCGCCACCCCGCCGAGCACCTGCTCACGGCCAGGCTCACGGCCAGGCTCACCGCCCCGCTCTCTTGCCTTAGCGGATTCCCAGGCCGCTCGCTGCTCGGTGGCGCTCGCAATGCGCTCATTGCCGAACACGTGCGGATGGCGCCGAACCAGTTTGTCGACGATGCTCTCGACCACATCGCCAAAATCGAACGCGCCGCACTCCTCGGCGAGCCGCGCATGAAAGACCACCTGCAGAAGAAGGTCGCCGAGCTCGTCGCGCAGGTCGGCCAGCTCGCCGCGCTCGACCGCGTCGGCAACTTCGTACGCCTCCTCGATGGTGTAGGGAGCAATGGTGGCGAAGGTTTGCTCGCGGTCCCACGGGCAGCCGGCCACCGGATCACGCAGCTTGCGCATGATATCAAGTAATTTATCGATCATTAATTTATGTCTATGTTTTAGCTAAGTAATATGCTGAGGGAATAGATGATCGCGGCAGTCGCTCCCCAGATGCGCCGCGATTCCCACCAGTACTCCACCACCGGCAGTTCCGTCGCTCCCACCCGGCGCAAGGCGTGTCTGGCGCTGTCCGGCTTCAGGAAGAACGCCAGCGGCAGCTCGAGCACCTCGGCGACCTCGAGGGGATCGGGCCGGAGCGATACCTCTCCCGGCATAAAACCAACCACCGGAGTGACCGCAAAACCCGTGATCACCGGTTGCGTCGGCAGATAACCGGCGAATTCGACTACCTCGGCCGGTATGCCGAGCTCCTCGCGTGTTTCACGCAGTGCAGCTTCCAGCGCACCTGTGTCACCTGGATCGAGCCGGCCGCCGGGAAAGCTGATCTGCCCGGGATGGTCGCGGAGATGCTCCGTGCGCCGGGTCAGGAGCAGCATGAGGCCGGTTTCGCGCTCGACGAGCGGCACCAGTACGGCCGCAGGAATCAAGGGCCGCGGAAAGATCTCCCGGGCCAGCCCCGGCGGCAGTCGCGCGCGCGCTTCAGTTTCGGGGTCACCCGCGGGTGTGGAATGGCGCAGCCGTCCGGCGATGAATTCCTTCGAGACCACCCGGGCACCAGGGGAACGGTCAGCCCTTGATGCCACCCTTGGTGAGTTCCATGGCGTCGAGCAGACGGTCCAGCTCAGCCTCAGTGAGGTCCGTATTCTCGCGGGCCACCTCGCGAATCGGCCGCCCCTCCGCATAGGCCTTCTTGGCAATGGCGGCGCCCTTCTCGTAGCCGATCACCGGGTTCATTGCCGTGACGAGGATCGGGTTGCGATCGAGTGCCTCATCGAGCTTGTCGCGATTGACTTTGAAGCCGACGATCGCCTTGTCGGCGAGAACACGGCAGGCCGCCGACAACAGGCTTGCGCTCTGCAGCAGATTAAAGGCGACGAGCGGCAACATGACGTTGAGCTGGAAGTTGCCCGACTGGCCCGCCACGCAGACGGTCACGTCGTTACCCATGACCTGGGCCGCAACCATCGATACCGCCTCCGGAATGACCGGATTGACCTTGCCCGGCATGATGCTGCTGCCGGGCTGCAACGCAGGCAACTGGATCTCGCCGAGTCCGGCGAGCGGCCCGCTGTTCATCCAGCGCAGATCGTTGGCAATTTTCATGAGTGAGACCGCCACCACGCGCATCTGGCCGGACAATTCGACTGCCGTGTCCTGGCAGCTCAACGCCTCGAAATAGTTCTCCGCCGGGGAAAACCGGAGCCCGGTCTGCTCGCTCAGCAACACCGCGACCTTGGCCCCGAATTTCGGATGGGCGTTGATACCGGTGCCTACCGCCGTACCACCCTGCGCCAGGCGTCCGAGTCGCGGCAGACACTCCTGCAGCCGGGCCCGGCCTTGCGCGATCTGCGAAGCCCATCCCGACAGCTCCTGGCCGAGACGCACCGGCATCGCATCCATGAGGTGCGTGCGTCCCGTCTTGACGATGCCGTCTGTTTCGTGAGCCTTCGCTTCGAGTGACTCCTGCAGATGGGCGAGCGCGGGAAGAAGATCTTCTGCGACGGCCAGAGCAGCACTGAGGTGGATGGCCGTAGGAACGACGTCATTACTGCTCTGCCCCATGTTGACATCGTCATTGGGGTGAACTTTGATCGAACCGCGGCTGCTGGCTATATGAGCAATGACCTCGTTCGCATTCATGTTGGAACTGGTGCCGGATCCGGTCTGAAACACATCGACCGGGAACTGCGCGTCGTGGTCGCCTCTGGCCACCTCGAGGGCGGCGGACTGAATCGCCCGGGCCTTGGATGTCGGCAACAGCCCGAGTTCGCCGTTTGCGCCGGCCGCGGCCCACTTGATGAGCCCCAGGGCCCGGATGAAGCCGCGCGGCATCCGCAGCCCGCTGATCGGAAAGTTGTCCACGGCCCGCTGCGTCTGAGCGCCCCAAAGAGCGTGCTCCGGTACCCGCAACTCGCCCATGCTGTCGCGTTCGATGCGAAATCCCTGCTCGGCCATCTCCTGCTCCTGAAATACCGCGGCACCGATGCCCTGTTCCGCGGGCCGGCGGTGTGAAACCTTGGTGTATGATTCGGGCCGCAAAGTATAGGACCTTTTCGGGACAGGCAGGCATGGATGAGCAACAGGCGCTGACTGCGATCTCCCCTCTCGACGGTCGTTACGCCGCCAAAACCGATGCCTACCGGGAGCTGTTCAGCGAGCAGGGACTGATCCGACGCCGGGTGCTCGTCGAGATTCGTTGGCTGCAGTTTCTCGCCAAGTGTGGGCAGATCAGGAATTTCCCCTCCGTTTCACCCGTGGTGCACGACTGGCTCGATCGACTTGTCAGTTCCTTCGGGTACCAGGAAGCAAGCAGGGTGAAGGCCCTGGAGAAAACCACCAACCACGACGTCAAGGCGGTCGAATATTTCATTGCCGAACTGCTCGCCGAGGGATCCGAGCTGTCCAGGCTTCGCCCATTCGTGCACTTTGGCTGCACCTCCGAGGACATCAATAACGTCGCCTACGCCCTGATTTTGCGCAGCGCGCGCGATGAACACCTGGCGCCAGTTCTGCGTGGCATGTTGACACGGCTCCGCAATACGGCACGGGCAACTGCATCCCTGCCCATGATGGCTCGCACACACGGTCAGCCGGCGAGCCCAACCACTCTCGGCAAGGAATTCGCCAACATTGCCTGGCGGCTCGATCGCCAGCTCGCCGGCCTGGAGTCAGTCCCGGTCATGGCCAAATTCAATGGTGCGGTCGGCAACTTCAATGCGCATGTGATTGCCTGCCCCGAGGTCGACTGGCCGTCGCTCTCGCGCGACTTCATCGTATCGCTCGGCCTCGAATGCACCCCCTTTACGACGCAGATCGAACCGCACGACTGGATGGCGGAGTATTTCGATGCGGTAGCCAGAATAAATACCGTCCTTCTCGACACCGCGCGGGATTTGTGGAGTTACATCTCTGCCGGCTACTTCCGGCAGCGCAAGCGGGCAACGGAGGTCGGCTCCTCCACGATGCCGCACAAGGTCAACCCAATCGACTTCGAGAATGCGGAGGGCAATCTGGGCCTCGCCAATGCCTTGCTCCGGCATTTTTCCGAGAAACTGCCAATATCGCGCCTGCAACGCGATCTCTCCGATTCGACCGTTCTGCGCAACGTGGGCGTCGCCATCGGCCATAGCCTGGTGGCCTACCAGTCCATGACGGCGGGGTTCGAGAAGCTCGATGCCGATCCGGCACGAATGCTCGCCGAGCTGGACAATAACTGGGAGATCCTGGGTGAGGCGGTGCAGATGGTGCTGCGCCGGCACGGCAGCAGCGATGCTTACGAGCAACTCAAGACGTTGACTCGTGGACGAAAGCTGACCGCCGAGGACCTGCGAACCTTCATCAGCGGACTCGACCTGCCCCGTGCGGCCAAGGACAGCCTGCTCCAATTGTCTCCGGGAACCTATACCGGCCTGGCCGAGCAGCTCGCCGGGAGCCTGGAGCAACACCTCCGCAAGCCCTGAGCGGTCAGGCGCGGCGGCGTCCATCGGCCAAAGCGTGACGCATGCCTCAATCCCCCGGGTCAGCCACGCCTAGAATCCCTCGCATCGACCATCGCGGGCCTCGGGCCGGGAGCCACCGCCGTCATAACGGCGCAGCCACGCCATCCGGCGGTCGAACCGTACACCGCCGAAGCGCGCAGGCCCGTCGGCACGGGGCGCGGACCCCAGATGGCGAAAGGCGCTCAACAGGCACGCGCCGTCAGCCACGTACAGAACAAGATTTTCGTCATATGCACGCGGAGCGCAAAAACGGCCGGAGGTGGATACTGTCGTCGCGGGAGGAAGCGCGCGACGCCGCGATCGCCATAGCTTCGGCGGCAAAGCGCTCACTCGCCATTCTCACCCCCGACCTGGAACCGGGCATTTATGACGACGAGGGCTTCCTCGACGTCGCCAAGCGGCTGGTTCTCTCGAAACGCTACTCGAAAATCCGGGTGATAGTCACCGACCCGGCCAAGGCCATTCGCAATGGCAATCGATTCGTCGGCGTTGCGCGCCGACTCAACACGTATATCGACCTCCGCAACGTCCATCCGGACTATCGCAACCATCGCGAGGCATTCCTCATCGCGGACGACAACGCACTGGTCTACCGCGTAGATGCGGCGCGCTGGGAGGGCATAGCCGACAGCTACGATCCGGTCGTGACCCGTCGCTATCTTGAGTTCTTCGACAATATCTGGAATGTTTCCGAACCGGGACCTGAATTCCGTGAGGTGCGGGTCTGATCGGAGACCTAGATGCCGCGCCACTGATCACACGAGCACCCGACAACTGTCACCCTCATGCCCGCCAGTGCTGCAAAATCGCCCCGCCTTGCCCCGGAGCCGGCTCCACCGGCTCTCACGGTTGCGGCCGTCGTCGAACGCGACGGCCGTTTCCTGATGATCGAGGAGTGGGTCCGGGGGCGACGCGTGGTGAATCAGCCCGCCGGGCACGTGGAGCCCGGCGAGTCGCTCGTGCGCGCGGTGGTGCGCGAGACGATGGAGGAATCCGGCTGGGTGTTTGCCCCCGAGGCGATCACCGGCGTCTATTACTGGGTCCGTCCGGGAACTGACCGCAGCTTCCTGCGCGTGGCCCTTGCCGGCAGCGCGCTGAGCCACGACACTGGGCGCCCGCTGGACGACGGGATAATTCAGGCGCTTTGGCTGACGAGAGAGCAGCTGTTGCAGCGTGCGACGACCCTGCGAAGCCCGATGGTCATGCGCACGGTCGACGACTATCTCGGTGGCGTGCGACTGCCCGTCGCGCCGCTCAATGAGCTGTCCCCCGCCCGGCTGCTGGAGCAGGCCCAGCGGCTCTGAGGCTCACTGCCCCCCGCAATATCCCGCCTCGGGTTGCTAAAATGCCCGCATGGCAGCGGGAAATCGTGTGGTAGTCGGTATTTCCGGCGGCGTCGATTCGGCGGTCGCGGCTCTTTGCCTGCTGCGCACGGGATTCGACGTCCACGGGCTGCACATGACGAACTGGGCCGAAGGCGACGCCTATTGCTCGGCGGCGGAGGATTACCGAGCGGCCCGGCGCGTCTGCGACGAACTCGGCATTCCGCTGCATCGGGCCGATTTTTCGGCTGAATACCGTGCGCAGGTGTTCAGTGTCTTTCTGCGCGAATATCGTGCCGGACGAACCCCCAATCCGGATGTGCTGTGCAACCGGCACATCAAGTTCGGCTGCTTTCTCGACTACGCGGAGAGGTTAGGTGCCGGGCAGATCGCGACCGGGCACTACGCACGCCGGGGAGGTGCCGACGGGCAGCGTTTGCTGATCGCCGCGGACCGGAAGAAGGATCAGACCTACTTTCTGCACGCGGTCGACCGTGACGCATTGTGCCGGACCTTGTTTCCCCTGGGCGAGCTGACCAAGTCGCAGGCCCGCAGGATCGCGGCCGACGCGGGCTTGTCAAACCACGCCCGACCGGACAGCACCGGCATCTGCTTCATCGGCGAGCGCCCCTTTCGCGAGTTTCTCGGTCGCTATCTCCCGACCGCGCCGGGTCCGATCGTCAGCGCCGACGGGATCGAGTTGGGCTGCCACGACGGGCTGGCGTTCTATACGCTCGGCCAGCGCTCGGGGATACGGCTCGGCGGCCAGGCAGGATCGGCGGAGCTGCCGTGGTATGTGGCCGGAAAGGACCTGCAGAAAAACGCCTTGATCGTCGTCCAGGGGCGAGATCACCCGCTGTTGTGGTCACGACATCTGGAAACCGAACCGGCGCGGTGGCTTTCGCAGGAACCGCCCGCGACCGGCGCACTGTCGGCTCGACAGTGCAGGGCCCGGATCCGGCATCGCCACGCTCCGGCTCCCTGTCAGGTCACGACACGTCAGGATGGTTCGCTGATCGTTCGCTTCGCGCAGCCTCAATGGGCACCGTCGCCCGGCCAGTACCTGGTCCTCTACGACGGCGATGAATGCCTCGGCGGGGCAGTGATCGCGAGTTCGACGCCGGAGAGTGCACGGACGAAGCAAACCTCCGAACGGCCGGCATGCGTGGATGCTGCCGCGGCTGAGCGGCTATCCTTTCCGCTATAATTCGCCGCCGCTGCAGCCCGGCCGTTGGCGCCGTCAGCCGCCGAGCCCGGCCGGGACAAGGCCGGCCGGATGCCGGCAGAAAAAGCGGCACGCCCCCACGAAACGGAGACCTGTAATGCCCCCTGCGATTGACGCAAAGTCCGTCCTGACGGTCGGCGCGACCAACTACCAGATCTACCGGCTGGACGCGGTTCGGGAGGGTCACGTCGCTCGTCTCCCGTATTCGCTGAAGATCCTGCTCGAAAACCTGCTGCGCCACGCGCACGGCGAGGATGTCAGCGCCGCGGACATCAGCGCACTGGCCAACTGGAATCCGGCCGTCGAACCGAGCCATGAGATAGCGTTCACGCCCGCCCGCGTGATTCTCCAGGATTTCACCGGCGTGCCCGCGGTCGTCGATCTCGCTGCGATGCGTGATGCGGTCGTTAAACTCGGCGGCCAGGCTGAGGCGATCAATCCCTTGTCGCCCGCCGAACTCGTCATCGATCACTCGGTCCAGGTCGACCGATACGGCAGCAAAAATGCGCTCGCCGAGAACATTGCTATCGAGTTCGAACGCAATATGGAGCGGTATTCGTTCCTGCGCTGGGGACAGAATGCCTTCCGCAATTTCAAGGTTGTTCCACCAAACACCGGTATCGTGCACCAGGTCAATATCGAGCACCTCGCTCGCGTGGTCTTCGAACTCAAACGGGATGGCGCGCAATTGGCCTACCCCGACACGGTCGTCGGCACCGACTCACATACGACCATGGTCAACGGGCTCGGCGTCCTCGGCTGGGGCGTGGGCGGCATCGAAGCGGAGGCCGCGATGCTCGGCCAACCCGTCACGATGCTCATTCCCCAGGTCCTT